>JBBIJR010000104.1:0-10526 GCA_037445875.1 Bacteroidota bacterium
ACGCAGTTAGTGGACGACGAAGCGGCGACCACCTCCTTATGGGACAACAGGAAGCCCGCCGTGTGGTCATCGGGACGGATGAACCGAATGTCCGTATGGCACACACGGCAGTCGTTATTCGCTTTCACGCCGCTGTGGCAGGACATACAGTTGTCCATCACGGGCAGCACGCTGACGTTTTCATGCCCTTTCTTCTCGATGCCGGCATGGCACGTCTCGCACTTCATATGCTGATCGACCGTATGCTGCTTGTGCGAGAACACCAATTCGCGTTTGGGATTGGCAAACGCGCTGTACGGCTCTGCCGCCTCCACGTGGCAGTACTGGCAGTCCGTGGTCTTCTGGTCGTGGCACGCATAGCACTGATCCATCCTGGCCAGCACGTTGTCGTCGGAGACATCGCTGGCTTGAGCGCCCGGGTGACACTGACTGCACTCCGCGCCGACCTCCGCGGCGTGGTACGCGTGGCTGAACTTGATCAGCGCGGAACGGTCTTCCTCTCTGTAGAGGTTCCGATAATTCTGTCCCATGGCCCGTTGGATGTAGTGGACAGGGAACGACCAACCGGAGAAGACGCTGTGGCTCGATCCCGCGAGGGCAACCAGGGACGCGGCGACCAGTGCGACCGGAACGGCCAGAAAAACGTAGGGAGGTATTCGTTTCATGGTCCTCACCGATTAGAGTTTTTGGAATATCCAGTAGTTGGCACGCAGGAAGAACCGGGCGTCGTACTTGTTCCCGGCATAGAGCGCGGAACTCTTGATGTTCTGGGACAGGAACTGCCCTTCCCCGTCCACCGTGAAGGCCCGCGTGAACTGGTAGCTCACACGGCCGATCGCCGTCAGGCTCGAGTTCGTCGCGTCGAACACCAGCGGGGCCGTCGAGAACGGGTCCGCTACGTCGCCTGCCGAATAGTCGTCGAGTTTGTACGACGCATAGGACACGGAGCCGTACACACCGAGGCGGGTGTTGACGGGATGGTAGGAGGAGAGGCTGACGGCCGTCATCGTACCTCCGTAACCGGAACGGCGCATTAGACTCAGGCTCGTTCGCACGTACGTCGCGCCGATGCCGTATCGCTGGGCGTCCTTTCCGGTGTAGAACACATTGGCGAAATCTCCGTTGGCCGACCAGCACGAATTGATCCGGTATCGAAAGCGGAACCATATTTCCTGATTGCCCTTCAGGTCGTCAAAAGCCGTGAAGAAGGTGCGGTACGTCAGAGTGGGCCTTCGATAGACATACTCGGCGGCCCACCAAAGGTTGTCGCTGGGATCCACGTGCACGTCGCCGCTTACGGTCTGCATTTCCTTCTCCAGCGCGTTGTACTCCGCGTGGCCGTAGACCGTGAACAGGTCCATGAACCGCCGATTGACGTCGTAGCCCACCAGTCTTTCCTTGACCCTGGGGAGCCGGATCAGATTGGCGTCACTGATGACGTTCTCCCGGTAGTAACTCTCCGCCTCGCGGCTTTTGTCGTAATAAGAGAGGGCCATGTTTGTTCCGAACGCCCTCGACGTGGACAGTTTTCCTCCGAAGGCGCGCCGTTGCCAGGGTTTCAGGTTGGCCGAACGGCCGTCCAGCGGGGGCAGCGAGCCGAAGTAGCCCATCAACGTAAAGTAGTCGGCATATCCGTAATCCACTCGCGCCGCATCCACGACCGGGCTGCGCAGACCCGTCAGTATCTGCTGGCGCCCGAGCCGCGTATCAATCTTGTGGCGAGCCTCCATCGCATTGTGCCAGCGCGCGTAAAACTGGTATATCCGGTAGTCCGGGTTCTCCTCCGTCTTTGCATTGAAGTCGTATAGACCGCGCGCGTACCCGTGGAACGAGAGATTGGCCACGCCGACGTCACGCAAGTCCAGGGAGGCCGACTGAAATCCCCGAAACGAGGAGGTAGAGGTGGAGTCGGCGAACTGGTTTTCCCACGAGTAGAGGCCCGTCGAAAAGCGGGCGCTGAGCGATTGGGTACTGGCCGTGGCGGGCCATTGACACAGGATCAGACATGAGAGGAGTACGATATTGGTGGGTCTCATTGCCTTTGTGTCCCTTCTTCGGTGAGCTTTCGCTAATTTTGGAATTGCCTGTCTTACTTGCAACGGTTTTTTGAGCTCAAACGTCTCCCCTCTACTGCCCGATTCTTCGGGCCACACAACCCGAGTGGTTTGAGCGATAAAGTTTGAAAAAAGGGCCTTAACGTCATTGGTTAAGGCCCTCTTTTAGTCAGCAATTGGCAGGAACAACCACCCTTGCCTTATGGCAGTTGCTCGATGCTGTTCTGGAGCAACGCATGGGAATAGTCGTAATTGTGGATTCCCAGGCTTGATTCTCTCAGACAGAGTTGGAAGTTGAGCAGCGCGCCGATCCAGGCGTTGGTGAACGACGGGAACATCGGTTTGCCGTAGTTCTCGGCCTTCTGATCCGTGGTCCAGGAACTACTCACCGTCGGGTTCTGCCAGTAACCTTCCGGATTGGCCGACGGATCATAGATGTCCAGATAGCCGTCGTAGTTACCCGTCGTGAGGCCGGCCCAGAGGTTTTCCTCGGAATCGGACTCTGAGTGTAGAACATCTTGTCCGCCGCCGATTGCATTGAGCTTGTCCGCAAGCGTATTGAGCAGAGTCTTAATGTTGGCACGCGGCGTCGTCCAGTACGCAGCGTCACTCGAACTCACACTTGTATGGCAACCCGACTGGTTGCAGCCGTTGAAGTTACCCTGTACCATGAACGTGTGACCGCCGGAAGTCCCGGAGATGGCCGCCATGTGGCAATCCTGGCAAGAAGCCGCAGTCGTGTGCGTGGAGCTCTGATAGGTCTCTGTTCCGGCGAACTCGACTCCGCCCATACCCGCGAACACCGCTCCAACCACGCCGTAGTGCACATGCATGCGGTAGCTGGGTCTCACACGATCGATCTCGGGACCTGAGGGGGTCCGTGTAGAGTCATAGAAAAGCGAGTCAGGAGCCAACGCCAGTGAGTCATAGTTCACGATATTCCCGTCCGACAGGGATGTGCTCGTCGCGAGCGCACGCGGTTGGTGGCATTTGACGCACAGGTTTGACCGGCTGTTGTCCTGGGTCAAGTTGATAGTCTTGTTGCTGCCCCACATCAGCATACCAACCGGACCGGTCGTCGTGAGCACGAGGTCCGAATCCCCGTAGGTTGCATGCAGTTGGTTATGGCACGTGGCGCATCCGATCTCTCCCAGCGCCTGGCTGGAAACCGTCACGTATTTGTTCTCATACTTCCCGGTGCTCGAATTCAAGGTATACGTGGCCGGGACACTGTTCTCAACCACATACTGGAAACCCTGTTGAGTATGGCACACTGCACAGGACGTGCTTCCTGCTTCTTCAAAGGCCACTTCGCCGTAATGGTGCTTGGAGAACTGGAACTCGACCGCAATACGGTCGACGACTTCGGGGTTGTGGCAGGTGGCGCAGGTCTCGCTGGCATCCTGCCCTGCCTTTCCTCTCGGACCTTCGCAGCTCATCAGCAATACCATCACGGTTGGGACCAACATCACCGCTGCGAATCTTACCAGAATTCTCATAAGAACCTCCTCGCGGTTGGTGAGTAACTGGTGTTTCAATCTGGGATTCATGGTCTAACTACTTGGTCTTCAGGCCTCTTAAGCCACAGGTCAAAATAAAAGACAACCAAGTAAAAAGAAATGATATTTGTCATAAAAAAGTAAAAAGAATTTTTTACGACTCTACTATCATATCTTCTATCTCTCAAATAGTCATGAATTTACATGGTCGGGAGTTTTAACTCCGCAAAGAAGTTTGTTCGATATCAAAAGGTCTGGATCAAGAACCCCAAGCCCAAGAGTTGGTGTCAATCCTATCGAGCATCCCCCGACGAGAAATGAAGAAGGCCACCTCGATCAGAGATGGCCCTCCTGTTCATAGCTATCGAATGCGGATTACGTGGTCTGTGCGTCTCCCATACTCATTGGCGAAAAGTCCCCGTCACTCGCGTGACGAAATGAGAGGCGGAACGATCGAAACGGGATGCATGTCATACGCCGCAAGCTCGCCCAGTGTTTTGGTGCTGCCCGTCCCGCCGACGCCGCCTGCGTCTTTGTGGCAGGAGTAGCACGCCCAATCCAATGTGATACCGGTCGACTTTCCGCTGACCAGACGGATGGAGCCGGATCCGGTCATCGATCCGATCGTGAACATGGAGTCCTTGGGCACTGCCGTGTCGTTGATCTTGAAGATGTGGCTCGATACGTCGCCTTTGTGAGCGTTGACCGAGATCGCGGACTTCCCGGTGTAGGGCATATGGCACGTCGCGCAGGCAACCGACGCGTGAGGTCCGTTTTGCGTCTTACCCGTATGGCAGCTCGTGCATTCAACCCTCATGTTCCCGTTGCTGTTGTCCCGGAAGTACAGGAGTCCCTTGTGCGGATCATGACACGTCACGCATGAGAGATTCTCGTGAGGGCCTGCTTTCAGTTCGTTGTACTGCTCGTGATGCTCCACAAATCCGCTCTTGACCGGCACCGTGGCCGTGTAGCCGCCCCGCTGATGGCATTTGCCGCACAGAGCATTGGATCGATCCACTTTCATGGGGATACCGTCCGGATCGAACGCATGCTGCGAGCCGGGCGCATGACACTCCTCGCAATGGACGCCTCCGAATTGGAACGTCCCGAACATGTTCGGCTTCCAAGCGCTGTCCGGGTCCGCGCCCGTCGTGTGGCAATAGAAGCAGTTGTAGTCATATTTCGTCTCGGAGGTCTTGTTGTAGTCCACCCACGCCGAGGTAGCCAGGTTGTATTGATTCTGGCCCTGGCCCCCGCCTCCGCCGCCGGTGCCGTACACAAAACCGTCCGCCTTCACAAACCGGGCCTTCCACCGTACCCGCCGATGATCCAATCGAAGTCCGTCCATGACGTCCCCGGAGGCGGATTGGGCACTCCGGCGGAGGTACCGGCCGGAAACGTCGGGGCGACGCCGTTCAATTCCTGCAGTTTGTACGGATGCCCGGACTTGATGAAATCCGCATAGATGTCGGCGTGACAACCGACATCGGAGCAGGTCTCCGACCCGACGTACGTGAGCGCGGGAGGCTCGCCCGAGTCCTTCTTGTCGCTGTCGCAGCCGGCCGTGAATACGCTCATGAGCATTGCACAGCCCACCGCCACCATCAGTCTGGAAGCATGTTTCATAAGAAAACTCCTGCGTTTTTGGGGCAAAGCAGCTAACTTATGCCCGGAGAGAATCAATGGTAGGTATCCTTGATAACGATAGGTCTTCGGTCAATGTACGCGACCCTTGTCATAAAAAAATGACAAAGGTCATTTTTTATCGCATTTCGATAGCGTAATATAATAACGTCATATAATATTGACTTCCAAGGGCACACGATATGCTTCGACAGTTTTTTCTCGGTTTTGTCAAAATCCACATTCTCCACCATGCTGCGGAAGAGCCCATCTACGGCGTGTGGATCATGGAGGAACTGGGTCATCACGGGTACCGCCTGAGTCCAGGTACCCTCTATCCGCTTCTGCACTCGCTGGTCCATGATGGACTGCTGGACGTCTATTCAGAAAAGACCGAGGAGGGGAAGATCAGGAAATACTACAAGACCACCCGCAAAGGGCGTTCGGCTCTGAAAGAGGCCAAGGAAAAGATAAAGGAACTGGTGGACGAAGTGCTGCTCGACAAGCATGACGAACATCGGGAGAGCCGGACCGGACAGAGAGCCCGTACGTAGCACCTGGACATTCTCTACGGATCAGGACGAGTGAATCCGTCTGCCGACCGCGGGACGAGCCTACACAAGCCGCAACAGCCATCCCAGACCGCCACCTCCCACAACCACGTACGCTGCATTCAGCCTGCGAAAAAGCAACGACACCGCAAAGCCGAGAACCGCAATAGCCATCGTCCTCCAATCGAAGAGGCTCTCGCGGCCAAAATCGATGCAGACGGACAGGAGAACCGCCACGCTGCCCACGTTGATGAAGTCGAGGAATGCGGACATCATCGTCGATCTCCTCAAGACGGTCACGAGCGGGTTGAGCAAGGCTACGAACAAGAACGACGGCAGAAAAATACCGGCCGTAGCCAGGACCGCCCCCCACACACCTCCCATCTGCCATCCCACGAACGTGGCGGCCGACAACACCGGACCCGGGGTGATCTGTCCCACGGCAACAGCATCCATCAAGACCTGTCGCGACAGCAGGCCCGGAGTCACCAACTCGGCCTCCAGGTAGGCGAACAGGACGTACCCGCTTCCGAAGGGGATCGAACCGATCTTCAGAAACGACCAGAAGATCAATGCGTCGACCATGTGTCCATCGCCGGGAAAGATGAACGGCACGAAGGCGCTCGGGCGATATCGGTCCTTAACGGCTCTGGAGGTCATTCCGTAGAAGCCCGCAGCGAACAGGGCAACAATCTCGTTCGCGCCCAGTAAACAGGCCGCCAGCGTCGCCACCCCGGCCACGGCCAGTTCTACCGTCTTCACCCCCTTCCGCGCTAGCGCGAGCGTGACCGACAATATGATCGAGAGAATGGCCGGTTTGACGCCGTAAAGAAAGGACTCCGCTGCAGGTACATGGCCGTACGATTCATAAGCCGCCGCCAGAATAGTCGTGGACGCAACGGCGGGCAGCATAAAGCAGCCGCCGGCCACGACAAGACCCGGCCAACCCGCTTTCTCGTGGCCGCAATGCATGGCAAGCTCGGTGGAATTGGGTCCCGGAATGAGGTTGGTTGCACCGATGAGGTCGAGCAGACGCTCCCGCGAGAGCCATCGCCTGTTCACGGCGACTTCCTGTTCCATCATGGCCACGTGTGCCGCCGGCCCACCGTATCCGAAGGTCCCGAGTTTGAGGAACACGACGGCCATTTCCCTCAGGGACGGCGTTGTCCCGGCTGAACCGGTCTCGGCGGGACGGCTCATCGGAACGCCTGATTGGAGAAGGGCGCTGTATTGGGAACCCTTACGATGTTGAATCCGAAGTCCGTGGCGCGATGGCAATCGTTGCAGGCCTGCGTGAGGTGAGCAAACGACTCCCGGAACAGGGCCGGGTCCTGCCGCTTCACGGCATCCCGCACGTTGTCCAGGGAGGGCGTAAGCACATGGAGGATCTGCGTCTCCCTCCTTTCGGCCCGGTGCGTACGCAGCGCTGTGATACTCTCCGATATCTCGTGAACTTCAAACTCCGCCAACGCCCAGTTTTCGCTCTTCCCCGCAAACCAGAGCTTCGCATGATGGACCTGGATGTTTGACATGAATTCACCGAAACCGGGTTTGTACGATTCGTTGAGTTTCTGTTCCAGGCTGTCCAGGCGGGCCTCTATCGTTCTCATGCGTTCGGACTCGCGTGTGCATCCCGTGCATATGAGCATACAGAGAACCAGGCGGGCTATGTTCATGGTTGATCCTTCACATTTCGGGTTGTGCAAATATGGTGAGACATGGGGCCGAACGCAGCGGAGTCGTTGCCGTTCTCGATGATTTACCGGCCCCACACCGACACGATGGCCAGAAACACGGCGGCAAGGGCAAGCTTGGGTACCGCATACACCCGGTGGCCCTCCGGATCGGCGAGCCGTTTTTCACGGAATGCGATGAAGGTCGCAACGACAATCAGGAGCGCCGAAAGGAAAGAGGCGACATGGATGTCGAAGAGCGGAGCCGGCGCGTGGATCAATCCCGAGCTGATGGCTGAGGCGGTCTTCTGCCCGGATGGATCCATAAAGGCGGCATCGAGGAATCCTATCCACGAAATGAATTTGGCCAGGGCCTTTCCCATATGACCTGCGGACACGACGACCGCGACCGGAAGGGCCAGCTGCCGCCATGTCCGGCTGATCCGCTCTCTTTTCGTGAGCGTCGAGAGCCCACCCCAAGCTGTCCAGAGGATCGCCGGAAATCCGATCAGCATCCACAGGCCCTCGATCCATCCGGCCGCACCGAAGACACCCAGCGCCTCGACCGCTCGATCCGGAATCCAGGTGAACACGGCATGCGCCAGTCCGGACTCGGTTGCCAGCTCCGACGTGACAAAGCCGGAGGCCACCATCACAAACAGAGTCAGCGGCCAGGAGGCCATACGTTCACGACCGTCAGCGGCTGAAAACGGGAAACGAAGAAACAGGCGCATATTGTCCGGTCTGCAGGACTTGATGCACTGTCCGCACACGAGGCAATCCCGATTGGTGCTCAGACGGGGCGGATTGAGCAGACTCGGGCAGCTTCGTCCCTGCCACCGGTGGCGATGGCAGGCCATGACGCAGTCCTTGCCCGAACAACCGTCGCACACGGCGCCGCTTGCCGGGCGGACAGCGAGCATCCCTCCGCGGCCGTACGCATTCAGCAGCACTCCAATGGGACAGAATCCGCGGCAGAACGCTCGGTCTTTGAACATGAAGCCGGCCAGCGCCGCGACGGTCAACAGGCCGATCAGAAAGAAAGACGTATACGCGGGCACGCGGTTTATGTGCATACCTGCAACGAGCAGCTGGATGACCACGTAGAGGAACACGACTACGGCCCCTCCTCGGATCCAGGCTGGAACGTTCCACTGGACGATCCCGAGGCGCCTGCCGACCCGTTCCGTAAATCCCGAAACGAGTTCAAGCGGACAAACGGTACACCAAAGGCGTCCCAACAGGACTGCGGTCCATATCATCATCGGCCACCAGAGACCCCAGACCACTAACGTCACCAGGTTCGATTGGGCGAACAACCTGGCATCGCCGTTTCCGTCCGGGTAGATCTGCCAGCCGAGAAGGACCAGGACCACGAAAGCGGCCAGTGTCAGCCCTTGAAAGGCGTACGGAAAACCGGAAGAAAGGAATGTCTTCCGCACGAAACCGACACGCAGCAAATCGAAGCGGCGTTCGAGCACGCGGTCCTTACCGCCCGGCACCGACGCGGTCATCGAGGGGGGTGGTTGCATACGCGGCGCGTTCTTTCCCAAGAGGTTTGTCAATATCGCAATATAATATCGGATTACGATATTACAAGCACTTTTTTGTTGGGGTAACGTCTCAAGAAATATGCGTCAGGAACGGTCGGTAGGCACAGGTGAGGCCGGCTCTTTCTATCCCGGCACGACCTATCCGCAGACGGCGCTGCGCCTGCGATGTCGCGTCCATCGCGACAGTACACAGAAAAGGGCCGCCCCCAGACCAGAGGGGCAGCCCTTCACTCAGTTACAACAACCGCCGCGAGGAGGCGGTTTTTTATTCGTCCGTTTCTCCGTCAGGAACCGTGACCACGTACGGCTGCAGATAGCCGAACGGCCCGGCCGGCGCACCGGCCAGAACATGAGCGCCCACGCGATTGCCTGAGAAATGGCAAAGTGGCGTGCAGGCAACTTCCTTCGAGAAATAGTGAGGATACCAGTTCAGCAGTTCACTGTACTTCACGGTCACCGGTCCGATCTCCGTGTGGGTGGTGACTTCCGGATTGATCCAGTTATTGTGTCCGCCGGACAGGTACCCGTTGTTGAAGTCGGAAGCCCGGTGCTTGGTGTGGCATGCGATGCACTTGATCTTGACGTTGTTGGCCAGGCTCATGTGGTTCGTGATGGCCGGGTGATTGGCATCTTTGCCCGCATGGCAATCGATACACTCAGGACCCTCCTCGATCGACTCTTGATCGTGAAGAGAAGCGCCGTGGCAGGTAGCACAGGTCGTCCCGCCGTGCACACTGCCGAGGGCCAGTTCCTGGAACTGCG
Organism: Bacteroidota bacterium; assembly: GCA_037445875.1. Taxonomy (GTDB): domain Bacteria; phylum CLD3; class CLD3; order SB21; family SB21; genus JBBIJR01. The sequence continues at coordinate 9,716 of JBBIJR010000104.1, forward strand.
GATGCCGCTTGATTCCCGTCGCCATCATACTGTCGACCGTCGAGCTTCGCATCGCAAAGCCGAGTTGTGCGGGACGGTAATAACCGATATGGCACGAGCGGCACACGTCGTTGGCGGCCCGCAGCGTGTCGGCAGACCGTATCCCGTGGGCGCTGACGTTGGCCGTCCAATCCATGTCCCATTCGGTGGCCAGGCCCCAGTTGACACCGTTGTAGTTGTCCCCTGACGTTTGCACACCGTCCCAGTTGGCCTGGACCAGCAGGTCGGCGTGTGCGGTCGACTTGGGCGTGATGGCGGACTTGAAGTGGCATGTCGCACAGGTGGCGTGACACCGGCCGCAATTGTTGTCCTCGTAGTTCTCCCCTACGGAATGGCCGCCGATGTTTCGTATGCTCGTGTGCAAACGCGGAATCTTGATATGGGCCGAGTTGGGATTGTGCTGCTCGGCGTGGCAGTTGGCGCACGCCGTCGAAGCGGCCGTGCCGTAGTTACGGGTACTGTCCGTTGTCGCCAGCGCGACGGTCCCCGACTTCGCCGAAAACCGGGCCCATCCTCCAAACACTTTCGAAGCGGAACCGTGGCTCCCGCCATTGGCGGCCGGGTCCGTCTTTGCGGCACATGCGTCGACGCCCGCGGGCTGCGGGAGGCCCGGCTGGTGGAAGGTGTCGAGGGTCAGCAGCATGGCTGAACTGGCCGAATGGACGATGCAGGCGGAGAAGGTGCTCGTGTTTTGAGGGCGACGAGGAAAGCCCTTCGAGAATTAACATAGGTAGGCGGTCGCCCGCTTTACCTGTCACACCACCGTGCGTAC
>JBBIJR010000105.1:0-10331 GCA_037445875.1 Bacteroidota bacterium
GGCGACGGTCGGCGGTTTTACTCTCCGCTTGTGCGAAGCATCGCAAAGGTGGAGGGCCTGTCCGTGGATGAACTGGATTCCATTCCCGGCTCTGGACTCAACGGACGGGTTACCAAGAACGATGTCCTGGCCTATCTTTCCAGGCGACCCAAGACGCCCGGGGTTGTCTCCACGACAGCCAAGGTCCCGTCGGAGATCAGCTACCCGTACCAAAAAGAGCGCGTCGAAGTCCTGGAAATGAACAATATCCGCAAGTTGACCGCGGAGCACATGCGCAGGAGCCTTGATACGTCGGCACACGTGTATACGTTGACCGAGGTAGACATGACCAACGTCGTCAAGCTCCGGGAGAAGAACAAGGCCGCTTTCGAGAGGAAAGAAGGCTTCAGCCTGACGTACACTCCGTTTCTCATCTACGCAATGGCCAAAGCGGTCAGGGACTTTCCGATGGTGAACGTTTCCGTCGAGGGCACGCGGATCATCAAGAAGAACTACATCAACGTCGGCATGGCCGTTTCCATCGAGAACAACACGGCCCTCATCGTACCCGTCATCAGGGACGCCGATTCCCTTAATCTGGTGGGGTTGTGCCGTGTTGTCAACGATCTCGCCGTACGTGCCCGCACGAAGAAACTCAAGCCCGAAGAGATCGCCGACGGAACCATCACGCTGACGAACATGGGCGTGTTCGGAAGCGCGGCCGGTTTTGCGATCATCAATCAGCCGCAGGTGGCCATCATGGGTGTTGGCGCAATCAAAAAGAGGCCGGTTGTGATCGAAACGGAGGCCGGCGATACGATAGGAATCCGGCACATCATGTTTGCATCGCTCTCCTACGATCACCGCGTCGTGGACGGAGCCCTGGGCGGTTCCTACCTGCAGCGCGTGAAAGACTATCTGGAAGCTTTTGATCCGAATGCGACACTGTAGCCTTCCGGGGCCAATCGCCGCCGGAGAAAGTCCCACGGGGGATTGTCAGTTAGATATTGACTTTGTGGAGCGATTCTCGTACCATGCGCCCACTTTGAAAATGCCCAGCCGGCATACCTAAATTAACCTGGAGAGCCGCCAGGCCTCGGGTTGGCAATTAATTAGGTCCCAGAGGATTCTTTGTCACAGATTCAAATCACCTTTCCCGATCATTCAGTCCGTTCGTTTCAACAGGGCATCACACCGCTTGAGATTGCGCGGGCTATCAGCCGCGGCCTGGCAGACAGGTGCGTGGCCGCGAACGTCAACGGTCGTACCGTCGACCTCACCGCGTCCATCCAGGAAGATGCATCTCTCACCCTGCTTACCTCGGATACGGACGAGGGCATGCAGGTGTTCTGGCACTCCTCCGCGCACGTAATGGCGCAAGCGGTCAAACGCCTCTGGCCGGAGGCAAAGTTCGAGGACGGCCCGCCTACGGAAGCCGGATTCTTCTACGATATATGGCTGCCGCATCCGATCAGCCAGGACGATTTTCCGAGAATCGAATCGGAAATGGAAAAGATCGTCAAGGAAAAGCACTCGTATTTGCGCAAGGAACTTTCACGCTCCGAAGCGATGGAGTTGTTCAGGTCTATCGGCCAGGATTTCAAGATCGAGATCATCAAGAACATTCCCGACGAACAAATCATAAGTTCCTACACACAGGGGGAATTTACCGATCTTTGCCGGGGGCCGCACATCCCGCATACCGGCCTGATCAAAGCATTCAAGATCATGTCCGTCGCGGGGGCGTTCTACAAGGGCGACGAAAGCAACATCCAGCTGCAGCGCCTGCGCGCCATCAGTTTTCCGTCCAAGAAGCAATTGGATGAGTATCTGACCATGCTGGAGGAGGCAAAAAAAAGAGATCACCGCAAATTGGGCAAGGAGCTGGAACTGTTCTTGATCACGCCCACCATCGGAGGCGGCCTTCCGGTCTGGCTACCCAACGGTACCGTGTTGCGCCGAACGCTGGAGAACTTCATCAAAGGGGAATTGCTCCGCCGCGGTTACCAGGAGGTGATCACACCCCATATTGGGAATCTCAACCTGTACAGGACGTCCGGACATTATCCGTACTACGCGGACTCGCAGTTTGCTCCGATCAAAGTCGAGGATGAGGAATACCTTCTCAAGCCGATGAATTGCCCCCATCATCACCAGATTTATGCTTCCAAGCCGCGCAGTTACCGCGATCTGCCGATCCGGTTGGCAGAATTCGGTACCGTCTACCGTTACGAGCAGTCGGGTGAACTAACCGGCTTGAGCCGCGTGCGCGGATTCACTCAGGACGACGCACACATCTATTGCCGACACGACCAACTGAAAGACGAATTGGTCAACGCGGTTGAACTCACGCAGCTGGTATTCAAGACATTCCGGATGGATGTCACGACGCGGTTGTCCTTCCGCGATCCGCAGCGTTCGGAGAAATTCGCCGGCTCTCCCGAAATGTGGGAGCAGGCTCAGCGCGAGATTCATGAAGTCGCGGATGCGATGGGATTGCAGTATCACATCGGCATCGGCGAAGCGTCCTTTTATGGTCCGAAGATCGACTTCATCGTCAAAGACGCATTGGGACGCAAGTGGCAGCTCGGAACCGTGCAGGTCGACTATGTCATGCCGGAGAGATTCGGTCTAGAGTATATCGGATCCGACAATCAGAAACACCGGCCCGTCATCATCCATCGGGCCCCGTTTGGTTCGATGGAACGATTTCTCTCGATTCTGATTGAGCATTATGCCGGCAATTTTCCGGTGTGGTTGGCGCCGTTGCAGACGGCCGTACTTCCGATCTCGGACAGTCACGCGATGTACGCCGAACGCGTTCGGGAACGATTGGTCGGGTGCGGAATCCGGGCTGCCGTAGACGTCCGACACGAGAAGATAGGCTACAAGATTCGGGAAGCGGAATTGCGAAAGGTGCCGTATATCCTCATCGTGGGCGAGAAAGAACTGGCCAACGAGACCGTGTCGGTCAGACGTCACGGCCAAGGTGATCTGGGCGCCACAAGCCTTGAGGCGTTCATAGAAACGATGACGGTGAAGATTCAGAGCCGATCGCTCGACTAAAACAACAACCATCAACGGAGGTAAGCCATCGCAAGGGAAGACAAGATACGGATCAACGAACAAATCCGTGTGTCCAAAGTGCGGTTGATTCGCGGAAACGGAGAAATGGTCGGAATCGTGAGTATCGACCAGGCTTTGTCCATGGCGCGGGATGAGAATCTGGACCTGCTGGAGATTGTGCCGAACGCCGAGCCGCCGGTCTGCAAAATCATCAACTACGGAAAGTACCGGTACGAATTGCAAAAGAAGGAGAAGGACTCCCGCAAGAAGACGCACATGGGAGAGGTAAAGGAACTGCGCTTCCGCCCGGCGACGGACGATCACGACTATCAGTTCAAGATGAGACACGCGAGGCGATTCCTCCAGGATGGATACAAAGTGAAAGTAGTGATCGTCTACAAGGGACGTGAAATCGCCAACAAGGAGTTTGGTATCGAGCTGGCGGAACGTCTGGTAACCGATCTGGAAGAGGTGGGCCGCCTCGACGGGGAGATGAAGTTCGAAGGCCGGAACATGGTTATGATCTTTGTCCGCAAATAAGAACACTTTGAGGAGATGTGTGTATGCCAAAAATGAAAACCAATAGCGGTGCCAAGAAACGATTCCACGTGACGGGCAAGGGACGATTGCTGAGAAAGAAATCGACGGCACGTCACTTGCTGAGCAGCAAGACAAACAAGAGAAAGCGCCATTTGTCCGGGAAACACACTGTGGACAAAGCAGACGAAGGCCGGATCAAGACACTGCTTGCAATGAAGTAGTGCGGCGTGGACTTGCAAGAATTACTTTCTTAAGGAGACTGAAGCATGCCTCGTTCAACCAATAACCCTGCGTCCAAGGCTCGCCGAAAAAAGGTGTTTAAGCAAGCCAAGGGCTTCTTCGGAAAACGCAAGAACGTGCTCCGGAACACGATTGAGACGGTCGAGAAGGGGATGACCTATGCCACCCGTGACCGTAAACTGAAAAAGAGAAACCTCCGTTCCCTGTGGATCGTACGCATCAATGCGGCCGTTCGTGCCCAGGGCGTGAGTTACTCGAGGTTCATCAACGCACTGAAGAAGCACAACGTTGATGTCAATCGGAAGGTGCTTGCCGACTTGGCCATGAATGACGTACCGGCGTTCAACAAGCTAGTGGAGCTCGCCAAGCAGCTTTGATTGGAGATCTGTCCATCCTGTCCGAATGGACGGCAGAGGAGCCCAAGGCACCAATTACCTGTTGCTTTAGGCTCCTTTTGTTTTCTATATTCTTACCAGAAGATAGTGGCACACATGAGCATTGACCTCAAGAAAGCCCGAGAGTCCTTCGCTCTTGAAGCGAAGGGGGCCATCACCCGCGAACTTGTAGACCGGATTCACGCGAAATACCTGGGTCGCAAAGGTCTGTTGAATCAGGCACGGGAGGAGTTGAAGACCCTGCCGCCGGAGTTGAAACCGCAATTCGGTCGCGATTTGAACGACGTGAAGCGTTTCATCGAGGAGACGATACAGCGTCTCAAGATTTCTTTGGAAGGTGACGATAGGGATCCTCAACCGGAGGCCGATCTCACACTGCCCCAACGGCGGTTTTTCGAGGGACACACCCATCCGCTGACGCACGTACTGGACAGGATCAAATCCATCTTTTTCGGCCTGGGGTTCACCGTCGAAGACGGTCCGGAGGTGGAATTGGACTACTACAATTTTGAGGCGGTGAATATTCCCAAGGACCACCCCGCACGGGACATGCAGGACACGTTCTTTGTTTCCGAAAGCGTACTGCTACGTACGCACACCACGCCCGTTCAAGCCAGGGTCATGGAATCAAGGAAGCCGCCCATTCGGATCATTTGTCCCGGGAGGGTGTACCGAAAAGATACGCCCGACGCCACCCATTCTCCGGTTTTCAATCAGGTGGAGGGATTGGTAGTCGATGAACACACAAGTTTTGCGGACTTGAAAGGCACGCTGCAGGCTTTTGTCCACCGTATGTTTGGGCCCGACATCGGCACGCGGTTTCGACCGTCCTTCTTTTCCTTCACGGAGCCAAGCGCAGAGGTGGACATCAGCTGCATTTTCTGCCGCGGACGGGGGTGTCGGGTGTGCAAACAGTCCGGCTGGATGGAGATCATGGGTGCGGGTATGGTGCATCCGAAGCTCTATGAACGCGCTGGTTACGAAACCGATCGATATACCGGCTACGCCTTTGGGATGGGTGTGGATCGCATTGCGATGACCATGCTGGGAGTCAATGACCTGCGTGTGTTCCTGGAAAACGATGTTCGTTTTCTGGAACAGTTCTAGAACGGTTCAAAGGAATCATGTCGGCTTTGCTGCGATATCTGTTGGTGGGCGTCTTGGCCGTTTTGGCATTCCGGCTCTTGCGCCGGCTATTCAACGCGCTTTCGGCTTCCCAAACGGGCTCCCATCGCGGTTCCGCAAGCCGGGACAGTAGCCGTGAAGTGCGGAACGCATCCTTCCGGGTGGACGACATCGAGGATGCTTCGTACCGTGATGTCGGGAAAGAGCCGAACGATCGTTCTCGCTAAGACGGAGGTGGTATGGAATCGGTCAACACCGCACGGGCGCCCCTTCCGATCGGCCCGTACAGTCAGGGCATGGTTGCGTACGGGAAAATGCTCTTCACTTCCGGCCAGATTGCCATAGACCCTGTGACCAACCAGGTCGAGGCCGGCGACATCCGCCATCAAACACGCTTGGTGCTTGAAAACCTGAAGGCGATCCTCGACGAATCCGGCTCTGGCCTGCAATGGGTAGTCAAGACGACGGTTTATCTGAAGGATATGGGCGAATTTGCTGCCATGAACGAGGTATACGCCGAGTATTTCGGCAACAGCCGGCCTGCGCGCTCCACGGTGGAGGTTGCACGATTACCCAAAGACGTTCGCGTGGAGATCGACTGTATTGCGATGATTCCTGAGTAGCCGTATGGGTGCCAAGTACCTTTTCATAGTTAATCCGGTAGCCAACCGCGGACGGGGAAAAGAATTGACTTCGGCGGTTGCCAAGTCGCTTCACCGGCGGGGTTTTTCCTTTGACATGGAGATCACGGAAAGGCCCGGCGATGGCATAAGGCTGGCCCGCGAACAGGCCTTTTCGTATGAGCGCATCGTCGCCGCAGGGGGCGATGGAACTGTCCACGAGGTGGTCAACGGACTTATGCAAGCCCATCGTTCGAATCACCACGCGAAACCGCTTGCCGCTCTCGGCATCGTTCCTATCGGGTCGGGCAATGATTTCGTGAAGATGCTCGGTATTCGGCAGCAAGTGGACCACGCCTTGTCCGTCTTGACGGACGGGCAAATCAGGCGGATTGACGTCGGAGAGATAACGGTCGACCATCTGCATCATCGGTACTTCAATAACAACGTAGGAGTCGGATTCGACGCCTATGTCAATGCCGAGAGCATGAAAATTGTTCGCTTGAAGGGACTGGCCGTTTACCTGGTGGCGGCAATCAAATCCATCCTCCGATACCCGCATCCTCTCGTCCGGTATGAAGTCGAAGATCGGATTTTCGAAGAGCGGGTGTTGCTTATCAGCACGGGGAACGGACGTTGTTCCGGCGGCGGCTTCTATCTCACGCCGGAAGCCTCCGTCGATGACGGTAAGCTGGACGTGTGCGTCATCCGATCCATGAACAAGATGCGCATGTTTCTCAAGATTCCCCTCGTGCTCAAGGGTTCACACGGGGGCCTTTCGGAGGTAAGCTTCTACCGGACGCCGAGGTTCTGGGTCGAGTCGGAAGCCGGATTCCCGATTCATGCGGACGGAGAGGTCGTTTCGGCGCAGGCACACAATCTCGAGATTCGGGTCATTCCTTCCGCCATCCAGGTTCTGGGGGCCAACGCGTAAGGAGATATTTCATGGAACCATCGGAAAACGCTGTTCGGGGTGAGGCGACCGCTTCACGCGACGTGGAGATCATCGAGTATGAACTGGCGCCGAAACACGCGGTCAAGAAGATCAAGAAAACGGAGTTGGACATATCGTTGGATGAGCTGTTCCTTGACAATCTGTCAATGAGCGACGATGTCAAGAACGAGGAGATGTTCCGAATCGAGCAGCGCCGCAAGCGCCATACGGCCGTCTCTTCGGAGGACACCGACGGTACAGAAGAGACGGTACGGTTGGGGGCGTCCAGCTACAGCGGCCCGTACATTCAAACGATCGTGGATCAGTTGATCCAGGTTTGTCATCAGATCGAGCTTCAGCGTAATGTCGAAGTCCGGACGTCGGACGTGGCCCATCGGTGCTGGAGCATCCGGGAATGCCCGGATCACACCTGCGTGTCCTATCAGGCGGTCAATCCGCGCTGTTGGTACGTGGCGGGCGAAAACTGCGGCTGTCGCACGCATTTGGGGATCCCTTCCTGCTTCGATTGCATGGTCTTTCAAATGGCGACCAGCGACCCGGTGATTCGGATCCGCGAAACCGTCTTCTACATCCTGGGCATGGTGAAGACGCGCAACGAACGCCTACGCTCGTTGGAACGGGAGATCTCCGATCTGAAAAAACGGCTCGACCAGCTCCGATATCTGAAGAAACAGGAACCGTCGTCGGAGCTGGACTCGGGACGGTTTGAAGAGCAGCTGGTGGAAGAACTGGTTGCCTTCTCTCGACAGACACAAAAGCTGGATTCGGCCAAGGACCAGGCTATATTCGATCAGCAGAAGATCCTGACCGAACAGCTGGGGAGTGCGTATCTTCAACTGCAGGCGTTGACGGCCGAACTGGAGAAAACGAACCGCGATTTGGAACAAAAGGTGACGGATCGCACGGAAGAACTGCGGAAGAGCAATGTGGCGCTGAGGGAAGCGATTAAGAAAACACAGGAGGCCGACCGGCTCAAGTCGGAATTCATTGCGAACATCAGCCACGAATTGCGAACACCGTTGAATTCGATCATCGGTTTTTCGAAAGTCCTGCTGAGCGGCATTGACGGGGACGTCAACGAGACGCAGCGCGTAGACCTGACGGCCATTTACAACAGCGGGAGGCATCTTCTCGAAATCATCAACAGCATTCTCGATCTATCCAAGATCGAGGCCGGCAAGATGGAACTCAACCTCTCCACGTTTGACATTGTTCCCCTGATTGATGAGATTGTAACCGCGAGCCAGACCCTCGTGATGGGCAAGCGGGTGAGGGTCGACAGCAAGATCATCGGACAACTGCCCTTGTTGGAGGCCGACGCAACCAAGATCCGCCAGATCATCTTCAATCTCGTTTCGAATGCAGCGAAGTTCACGGATGAGGGATGGATCACCGTGCAAGCTACGGCGGATCCGGAGTTGCTGCATGTTAGCGTCGTGGACACCGGAATGGGCATTGACAAGGATGAGATCAATGTGATCTTTGAACGTTTCCGCCAGCTGGATGGTTCAAGTACCCGCAGAGCGGGAGGCACGGGACTCGGCCTCAGCATTGCAAAGCGCTTCGCGGAAATGCACGGCGGGGACATCACCGTTGAAAGCAAAATCGGAAAAGGTTCCATGTTCACGCTCATTCTGCCCATCGGCCAGAAGGGTCGTGTTCCTGTACAAACATCCAACAATTGACCGGACGGTTTCATAGTCAATGAAGCGCAGGATCCTATACGTAGAGGACAATGAGATGAACCGGCTGCTGGTGCGGCGCCTCTTGGAGCCGCGCGGGTACGAAGTCATCGAAGCAGGAGACGGCATCACGGGCGTACGGCTTGCCGAGGAGACCGAGCCGGACCTTATCCTGATGGATGTGAACCTTCCCCTCCTGGATGGACACGCCGCGACCACGCGCATCAAGAGCATTCAGCGACTCTCGCACATTCCTATTGTAGCGGTAACGGCCAACGTTATGGAAGGAGACCGGGAGCGGTCGCTGGTAGCGGGGTGCGACGGATACATCAAGAAACCCCTGGATATTGAGCAGTTCCCCGTGCAAATCGAAAAGTACTTCGCTGGAAAACGGGATGAAATAGAGTCCGAGAAGCACCAGCTCTATTCTCGAGAGTATAGCGAAAAACTGGTGTACACACTCCAGCGGCACATCGAGGAACTCGAGTTGAAGAACAAGCTGATTGAGCAGCAGTCCATTGAGATGGAACAGGCCTACATGGGCATCATCATGTCCTTCCTGCGGGCGGTGGAGGAAAAGCACGCGTATACGGCGGGCCATTCGGCGCGCGTGCGGGCCTACAGTCTCAAGATCGGCGAAAAACTGCGCCTGAGCATCGATGATCAGGAAAGGCTCAGTCAGGGTGCCCTGCTCCACGACATAGGTAAACTCGTCATCGAGATTTCCAGCCTGAAAACCTCGGACGATTTGACGGACGAGCAGTGGCAGGAAATGCGACGCCATCCGGAGATCGGGTACAACATCCTCAAGCCGATCAAGTTCCTCGCCGGTGCCGTCAATGTGGTCTATCAACACCATGAGCGCTGGGACGGCAAGGGATATCCTCAGGGCCTGAAGGGGGAACAGATTGATTTTCTGGCGACCATCGTGGCGGTGGCGGACAGCTACGATGCCATGTCCACGCACAGGGGTTATAACCGTATTTTTACTATTGAAGAAGCCAAAGAAGAGTTTGTGCGCTGCTCGGGTGTTAACTATAACCCGGTCGTGGTTTCTGCGTTCTTGAGTGTGCTGGATGAGTTGAAAGCCAAGCAGGAGAAGAGGGCGCTCGCCAGATCTACCAAGCCGAAACCCGCGACCATCGAGGAGGTGAACTCGCTTTTCTGGACGTGATCGTCTATCACCAAGGCCGCAATCCTTGACACCAACCGCCCGGTCAATCCCCAAAAAACCTTCGGAAACACTTGACAAGTCTTCTTATTTTCAATATATTTGCTGCCTAAATTTAAGAGTCTGTTTTTATATAGATTTAAGTAAAAACAGACGGGCAGGCGAGAGTAACTCAATTGGTAGAGTACCTGCCTTCCAAGCAGGATGTTGCGAGTTCGAGTCTCGTCTCTCGCTCATAAAGTGAGGGTGCATGTCCGGGCTCGGACGCCGGATGCGACTCTCATGAACAGAAATCGTTGCGAGTGTCTTGGTCAAGACGTGAAAGTTCTGAGTCCCTCCATAAGCCATTCCAGATTCGATGGAAGCCTGTGTAGCTCAGATGGTTAGAGCGCGTCCTTGGTAAGGACGAGGTCACCGGTTCAATTCCGGTCTCAGGCTCAAGTGTCAAGGCTCGCGCTCACACGACAACTCGGAAGAAGCTAAAGGTCACTTAAGGAGATCACCATGGGCAAAGAGAAGTTTCAGAGGACGAAGCCGCACATAAACATAGGGACGATC
>JBBIJR010000106.1:0-10307 GCA_037445875.1 Bacteroidota bacterium
CACAGTCGTCGAGCTGCCGGCAGCCGTGCGAGTCCGCCGCGTCGGCGCCGATCTGTCCTACGAGAAGAACTGGTGGCAGTTGTCCGGCACATTCGATTTCGACTCTCAGGACGACCCGCGTAAGAACCAACCTCTGAACCGCTATTCGGTCAACGCCAATGTAGACGGCGTGTTGCTGATGAGTTACGGCGATACGTATCCTGTTTTTGGCCCTCTGACGCTGTATGGCACACGGGTGCGGGGCTTCAGCGGCGGGGTGTACCTCGGCATATTCAATCTGGAGTTTGTGCAGGGGGAATTGGAACGGAAGGTTATAAGCAAGACTAACGGCTCCATACGGGATTCCGTCAACGACGTGTACCGGGCGGCGAAAGACGCAGGCCAGTCCCCGGATTCGGTGATCATTGCAGCTTTGAACGGGGGAACCCTGTCAACCTATTCGGGCAACTTCAAACGCAACATCCTCGGAGCCCGCTTCAGCGTTGGGCCCCAAAATCTCCAGTGGGGCCTGGCCTTCACGAAGGTCAAGGACGACCAAGGCTCGCTCGGCTACAACTCAGCCAAGTCCGTGGCTTTCACGGGAGAAAAACCTCAAGAGAACCTTGTTCTAGGGACCGATTTCAGAATGCAGCTCTTCCAGAAGCGGCTCCAGTTCGACGCATCGGTCGCAACCAGCTTCACGAATACAGATATCACGGGCGGGACACTGGATGAGAGCGTTTTTGAGCAAGCAGGGTTCACCGGTTTGACTCAGGACGACATCGATCTGTTTTCGGACTTCATTACGGTCAACACCAATCTAACCCCGATTCCGCTCGACGGGATCAGCGACAACAATCTCTACGCCTACACCATCGGCGGCGCATTCAACATGTATAACAACAACCTCACGGCCCGCTACCGGCACCACGGTGGGTACTTCCAGTCCTACGCGACCTCCATTCAGCGGGACATCGAAAGTTTCGAAATAGCCGACCGTATCCGTTTCTGGCAGAATCGCGCATTTTTCACGGTATCCTATGCTAATTCGACGAACAACCTGTCGAAGCGCAATACGAATTCGCTTGATACTCGTAATCTCGGCTTCCAGCTGGCGCTATTCCTTCCCAACCAGCTGCCGACGCTGACCTTTGCGTTCAATACCATCAACCGCGACAACAACTTCACAACGGACACGAAGAGTCAGAAATTCACCGATCAGGTCGATGGCAATGCGCGTCCGGAAGAGAACACCACGAACGTGTTTTCCGTTAACGCGTCGTATTTGTTCTTCCTCGGTACGTATCGCAATACGGCCACGGTCAGCTACACATCGAGTATCCGGGACGACAAGACCCGTCCATTGATCTACGGCGGATCGGTCTATCACGCGGGACCGGCGGATGCCGACAACAACATGGTGGGGTTGAGTCTCACGACGGAGTGGAAGATACCGCTGCGGACCACCATCAATTTTGCCTACTCGGGAGGTACGACCGAGTTTGCGGACACAGCCAATGTGATCCAGAAAGGCAAGAGCACCACTTCGAGCTACGGCGTGGGGGCCGACTATATCCTGTTGAACAAGCAAGACACGCGGATGAGTATTTACGGAGGCGTGGCGTTGTCTTCGGTGGACATCCCGAACACGGACAAACTGAGTCTCGTGAGCTTCAATCTGGGGCAGCGGCTGAATTTCCTGAAGAAACATTCATTCTATCTCAACTTCAATCTCACTTCGGGCCTGAAGGTGCCGGAATATGATACTTCGGGCAACGTGACGGGTGAGAAGAGCGAGGTCAATCGGATCTTCACGGCCCGATACGAGTACACATTCTAAGGAAACGCCAGGAAGGTTCAAAAAGCCTAACTCGACCTTCATGAGTTAGGCTTTGCTTTTTAAGGTCACCGAATCAATCCAACAGGAAGAGCCATGGCACAAAGCAAGTTCCTCCAAAGCCTGAAGAATAACGTGGCGGCCTCGATCTGCCTGTTTTTTGCTCTGCTGGTCTTCATTCCGAACCTCGTTCTGAAACTGCTGCCGGACCTGAGCGCGTCCTTGATCGCCTTCTATCTGCTGAACATCGGTTTGACGTTTGCCTCACTGCTGGCTGCCGTGCTTGGCATCTATTTCGCCGGGTTCAAGAACAAGACCATGTCGGGTGTCTTCATCACGCTGTTGGCGGTCTGGCTCGGGAGCTTCCTCGTCAACGTCAAAGCCATCGAGAGCCTCGAACTAAAGACTCTCGACCAGCGCTTCAGCTTCCGTTATGAGTATTTCGATGAAATGAAGAAGATTCCGCCGGAGGAATCGCCGATCATCATCGTGGCGATCAACGACCAATCCGGGGCGTCCGTGGTGGACCGCTGGCCATGGCCGAGGTCCTATTACGCCCATTTCGTTCGCAACATGAAGAAAGCCGGTGCGAAAGTGGTAGGGATCGACGTGGTCTTCGATGCACCGGATTTCAACGGTACGGACAAGGACGATGAACTCGCCGAAGCCCTGAAGGAATCGGGCAACGTCGTTCTGGCCGGGAAAGTGGTGAAAGCAGAAGTGGGTGGAGGCCGCGGTCAATACGACCTCGCAGTTCAGCCGCTCGAAAAGTTTCTCCAGGGCGAAACGACGTGGGGTTTTGTCGGCGTGACGAACGATATCGACGGCTTCTGGCGCCAATACCTCCTGGAGGAAACGATCGGGTCGGAAGAGAATATGATGACCTACTACTCATTCGGTGTGGAGGTCTTGCGGAAATACTACGACGTCCCGAAGGACGCGCCGTTCGAGAATAACGAGAACTTCTTCCGGTTCGGCGACAAGACCGTACGCAAGTACCGGCCGTACTCATTCCTGATCAATTTCCAGGGGCCCATCAATACGTTTCCGTACAAGTCCTTCGACAACGTGGTGGACGATGCGGAGTTCGAACTGAAACCCGAGTGGGATCTCGACACGTTCGACAATCCGGGCGATGAGGAACTTGGCATCCCGCCGGGACTTCTGGCCTCGGGTTTCTTCAAGGACAAGATCGTTCTGCTGGGGGCGACGATGGAGGAACTGCACGACGTGTTCTCCGTACCGCTCAGCGAGGCGCGGAACATCGAGGGACAGAAGATCGAGACGCTGATGCCCGGAGTGGAGATCCACGCGAATGCCATCTGGACGATGATCAGCGACCGGTACGTCACGGCGCAGGCGGATTCCCTGCGGGTTATTATCGTAACGGTGGCGGCGTTTCTCGTCTTCTTCCTCGTATCCCGGCTTCAGCGTCCGCTGCTCGCATTGCCAATCTTCATTCTGATCGTGGCTTCAATTGTCGGCCTGGCCTTCTACTTGTTCGTTGGCCAGCGAATTCACATGCAGATTGTGACGCCGGTGATGGCCGTCGCCTTTACGTATGTGGGAAACGTACTCTATCAATACCTCGGTGAACGAAAAGAAAAGGCGACGATACGGAACGCGTTCGGGCGTTATCTGCCCGAGAAGGTCGTGGAACAGTTGATCCAGAACCCTGGTCTGCTCAAGCTAGGCGGAGAGGTGCGGTTCCTCAGCGTGCTTTTTTCGGACGTGGCCGGTTTTACGACGATCAGCGAAAAGCTCACGCCGCAGGAATTGGTGGCCCTCCTGAACGAGTATCTTACCGCCATGACGAACATCATCAGCAAGTACGACGGCATCATCGACAAGTACGAAGGGGATGCGATCATGGCGGAGTTCGGCGCTCCGCTGCAGGACGACCTGCATGCTCAGAAGGCCTGTTACGCCGCCCTGGAAATGCAGGAAAAGTTGGTCGAGATGCGCGTGAAATGGCGCAAAGAGGGCCGGCCGGAGCTGCACGCGCGCGCAGGTATCAATAGCGGGCAGGTCGTGCTCGGCAACATGGGGTCGGAGAGCGTCTTTGACTACACCGTCATGGGCGACAACGTGAATCTTGCGTCGCGGCTGGAGGGAGCGAACAAGGAATACGGTTCCTATATCATGGTCAGCGAGTGGACGCAGGAAATCGTTCAGAAGGACGTCATTACGCGCGAATTGGACCTGATTCGGGTCAAAGGGAAAGAGAAACCGGTGAAGGTGTTCGAGGTCGTCGCCCGGACCTCGACGGGTATCTCGGCGACGATGCGGAAGGTGCTTGATTCCTACAATCAGGGATTGGGTGCCTACCGGCAGCAGCGTTGGGACGAGGCGATCGTATATTTCAAGGCAGCCCTCAACGCCAAGGCGGACGATGGGCCGTCGAAAGTATATCTCGAGCGCTGCGAGCAGTTCAAGAAGGAGCCGCCGCCGGAGGCGTGGGACGGCGTATTTGTCATGAAGACGAAGTGACCTTGACAAAAGCGCCTTGATGTTCTATATTGGGGGGCTTTTGCATGCCGCGTTCGTCTAACGGTTAGGACGTAGCCCTCTCAAGGCTGTAATACGGGTTCGATTCCCGTACGCGGTACTCCGATCCCCGTCCCCGGGGATTTTTTTTCGGCCGGATCTTGCTCCGATATGTCGGCAGATTCAGGACTCGCCTTGGGTTCTCCGCTGCCGCGCTGCTTCGAAGAAGAGAATGCCGGCGGCCACCGAGGCATTGAGCGATTGCACGCGGCCTTTCATCGGGATGCGAACGAGGAAATCGCACTCGGCTTTAACCAGCCTGCGAAGGCCGCGGCCTTCGCTCCCGATCACAAGCCCCACCGGTCCGGTGAATTCCCCTTCGTTGTACGGCCGATCGCCCTGCGCATCCGCTCCGTAAAACCACAGGCCTTCCTTCTTGAGGGCACGCATGGCCTGTACGAGGTTCGGTACGCGCGCGACCGCAAGATGGGCCGCCGCGCCGGCCGACGTTTTCATGACGGTCGCGTTGATCTCCGCCGACTGGTGCCGCGGAATAATGAGGCCGTGGAAACCTGCGCATTCGGCACTGCGAACAACGGCCCCGAGGTTGTGGGGATCCGTGACCTCGTCGAGCAGGGCGATCAGCGGCGGCTCCTTCTTCTCCCGTGCAATCGCCAGAATGGCCTCGGACTCGACATAGGCAAACGGTTCGTTGCCGAGACATGCAACGACGCCCTGGTGATTTCTGGTGCCTGCCAGGGAGTCGATGTCCCGGGCGCTCGATTCCTTAACCGCAATGTTCGATTCGGCGGCGGCTCTTTCGATCTCGGAGCGGACAGACGGTTGGATGGCCATGGCTACGCGGATTTCCTGGATATTCAGATGGCTGCGAAGGGCCTCAAGGACAGCCCGTTTTCCGTATACGACGCCGGCAGCCATCAGGCGGTTTTCCCCGGAGAGCGCAGGCGTCTGCGGACCACGTCGGAAATGCGGTCTAGCCGCCCCAACCCGATGGTAGTTTCGGAACCGGTCTGCCATGTCAGCACAATGCCGACAATGCCCAGGGCGATGTTGGGGAACCACATCGCAAAGAAGGGGTTCAACAGCTGGCGGTCCGCGTAGTCTTCACCGAGGACCAGGCAGAAATAGTAAGCGATGAAAAAGAACAAACTGATCCCACCGGCGATCCCGAGGTTGCCGCGCCGCGCTTTGACCCCAATCGGCGCTCCGATGAGAACGAACACCACGCACGCAAACGGGATCGAGTATTTCTTGTTGACCTCTACCATCAACTGGTCGATCATGCGCTGATACGTGAGGGCCGTAGTGAGCCCGGATGTCACCTGTTGCGTCGATGCAGCACGGTTCCGGGCAGCCGTCGTATCGGGGCGGCCGATTTCCTTGGAGATCGGGGCGGCGACCGAGAAGGCCCTCTTGATGGAATCCGCCAGCATCGAATCCCCGCGAACGCGTGCGTAGAGGGACGCTGCCCGCTCGCTCAGGGTCAGCGGGACCGTATCCGTCCGCGGGTCCGCAGACATGTGCAGTGTCACGAAGTAATCGCTGATCCGGTCGAGGAGACTTCCTCCAAGCAGAAACCGTGAAACGGCGCGCTGTTGTTTGGCGTCAAGGGCCGCCATCAGCGCCGGTTCCTCGTTTATTGCGCGGACGGCGCGGCCGAGTTGAAGCGTCTGCTCCGACCGGTGGCGCCGAACTTCCTCCATCAGTTGGTCGATCGTCTTTTCACGCTCGTTGTAATAGGTTTCATCGCTCTTCTTGAGCGTCATGTTCTCGACCGGGACGATTACGCGGTGCCTCCGGAAGCGGACTCGTTCGTACGCGTTGATCCTGCGTACGTTCAACTCGTGGATCTCACCGTTCTCCAGCGTGAGAATCATGGCCTCCTGCACCTCGTCCATCTCCAGCGTGCCGCGCTCGGCCGTGATGGTGCGCAGGGAACTGCGGTCGGACTTGTCGAAGATCGTGATTCCATAAATACCCGAACCCAGTTCATCCTTGTTCTCAATCAGGAGGCTGAAATTCTCAATGCCGTCGAGAAAGACGCCCGGTTCGATGGACAGCGTGGGCCTCTTGCTCTGTATGTTCTTCTTGAGGACGCGGGCCTTGTGATTGGCGGCCGGCAGGACGTCGTCGTTGAAGCGGATGAGACCGTATGTAACCAGAGAGGCTACCAGCAGGACCGGGACGATGAGGGCGTAGAAGTGAACGCCGCCGGCTTTGATCGCGGTGATCTCGTTGTCCGAGGCGAGCCGTCCGAAGGCCATGATCGTGGCCACGAGAATGGACATGGGCACGACGAGGACAATGATCCAGGCGAGATTGTACGCGATATATTCGAGAATGATCTGGAGGCCGATCCCTTTTCCGATGATGTACCGCATGGCCTGCAGTACGAAATTGAGCACCAGCATGGACGCGATGATGGAAAAGGCAAACAGAAAGGGGCCGATATGTTCGCGGACAATATAGCGGGGCAAAAGGAACATGCGCGGGGCAAGTCCGGGATTAGCGGGGCCGAGACCTCAGAATGTTGATGCTGTCCCGCAGTTTGGCGGCAAGTTCGTAGTTCTCGTTTTCGATAGCCTTTTGCAGTTCCTGCTCGAGCTTCTCGAGTTTGGTGGATGGAGGTTGGGGCTCGGATTCGGGTTCGCTTTCCGCTGCCTTGGCGGGCCGGACGTAGGCATTGGACTGCGCGTCCATTTCCAGACTGGCAACGTTCATCACCTCTTCGTTGACGAAGATCGGCGAGCCGACCCGGATGGCAATGGCAATGGCGTCCGAGGGTCTTGCATCGATGACCTGCTCTCCCATGCTGTTGCTGTAGAGGTAGATGGAGGCGAAGAACGTGTTCTTGTTCAGTTCGGTGATAACGACCTTGCGGACCTCTGCGTCCAGGGCTTCAAGAATCTGCACGGCCAGATCGTGCGTGAAGGGACGGAAGGGCTTGATGCCCTGGAGTTCAAGGGCGATGGCGTGGGCCTCGGGCGCGCCGATGACGACGGGCAAAATGCGGCTGCGGTCGGGATTGACTTCCGCCAACTGGAGGATAAAGCCGCTGCTTTGCTCGTCCTCCACGATCCATTTGATCTCCACCTGGACTTCCATGGGAACGCTTTCGGTTTGAAGCGGAGTGTTGTGAGGCGTTGTTAGATAGTACTAAACCGGGGTCCGAAAATCAAACGATTTTTCAGCTCGTCGGCGTGTCGGCCTGCTTGTTCCTGGGAATAAACATCTTCGGTTTCTTCACAGGAGCGGTTTCGGTCGGACTTTCGTGGGCGATCGAGTCGGTCTTGGGCGCCGGCGCGAAGCTCTTGGGGACTTTCTTGGCTTCCGTGGCCTGCTCGGCCTCGACGGGCTTGGGCTCCCACTGGTAAGCATTTCCCGTGACACTCCATCCGAAATGGAATCGGGGGTCGGAGTGGAGCAAGCGCCCGTCGGCGTCGGTCGCCGGGAATTGCTTCCACTCGCCCGGCTGCCACTGCGTGTACACCCTGGTCCCCAGCTCCGGTCCGGTGCTTGCTTCGTCTATAAAGCGCATGCGTACCTGACATTCTTGTCCGCTGCGTTTGAGTGTGCCGTAGAACCACGCCCCCTGGGCAAAGGGGTGACGAACGCGGCCTTCGGCGTCGGAAATCCAAAGGATACCCTCGCCGCGTTCAGCCCGGAAGATCAACTCTTTGACCGGTCCGCCACCGGCAACGTGGTTTCCCGACTCCGTGACGGCTACAAACTCCAACCATGCGCCCAACCCGCAGCTTGCAGGATTGAAGAAGGAGAATCTCCGTGCCTGGCCCTGCGTATCTTTCAGAATCCGCTTGTTCCATATTTCTGTCGACATCGTGTGCTCCTTCAGTTCAGCGCCGTTTCCAGCTGCGGATAAAACATCAGTTCGGGGATTTCGTCGATGAGCCCGTAGTAGTAGCAGTACGTTAGAAACTCCCTCAATCCATCCAACTCTTCGCCACCGAGATAGTACTGAATGCCTTCCCGAAGATATGAGGAGTAGTAATCGGCGGGGTGTCCGCCAGCGTTACAACACTGTTGCGCGATCTCGTCGACGTGCTGCAGCCCGAGATCTCTTGACCGCTGGAGCATCTCGACGTCTGCGGTCGTGAGTGCATCTTCCCGTCCTGCCCAGAACGAATAGACAAAGGGGAGGTTATCCGTGAGATCCCGCCACTCCTCTCCAAGATCGAGACGATTGTCCATCCGGTCGCACAACTCGAGCGCCCGGTCGCCGATGATGAGCGCCGCATCGGCCGAGGCCAGCATGCGATCCAC
The DNA here is from genome assembly GCA_037445875.1 of Bacteroidota bacterium. Taxonomy (GTDB): domain Bacteria; phylum CLD3; class CLD3; order SB21; family SB21; genus JBBIJR01. The sequence goes on from JBBIJR010000106.1 coordinate 8,606, forward strand.
GTCCGGTTCCATGAGTATCAATTCGGGTACGGTATCGTATTTTTCGCCGAGGATGATGCGCATCAGCGCCACGGACGTCCTGCTGCCGGAATCGACAGCGACGGTTTGGATCCGGTCCAGGCCCCCGTTGAAAAAGAGTTCCACACTGCGGACCGGCCCGCGCGATGCGATGGCAATGCCCGGTACAATTCTCAACGGTACTTCCCGGCGGATGCGAGAGTATTCTATGGATGGGATCAGGGCCACATCGGCGTGGGCTTCGGCGAGCCGGCCGGCACAAACGGAAGGAACCGCATACGTGAGATCGAATCGATGGGGGAAGCAGCGGTGTTTCAAGCCGTAAACGATCGGGAGCGTATTTAAATACTCGACGGCGCAGGCACGGATCAGGCTGGAACCGGTCATGACGAAGTTCCCTCAACGCTCGTCTTCGGGCTCTTCTTCGTTGTTCTCGTCATCCACATCGTCGTCTTCGGACAGTTCCATCGCCGGCAATTCGATCGCTTTTACCACCTCAAGGGCTTCGTCATACTTCTCGCGCGGCACCAGAATCTTGATCTCGGACAGGTCTCCGACCCACACCACGTTCACATGGTCTTTTTGCGAGAGGATCGTGTTTTCGATACCGGCCGACTGCAGCTGGTCGCTAATGATCTCGGCCTGGTGTTCGTAGTCCACCGTCTTCACGACCGCCCATCCTTCGATCAGGTCGGGCATGCCTCATCGTCCTTTCAAGTTCTTGACCCAGTATTCCGCCGAGTCGCGATACCGGCGGCTGGTCATGGAAGCTTCATAGTACCGAAGAGCTTCGGAGGTGTTCCCGGACTTCCGGTAAGCGTCTCCGAGTTCGAAGTTGAGCGCGGCGGTGATTTCGCCTTCGCGGGATACTTCGAGTCCTTTTTGGCCGGAGCGGATGGCCGCGCCGTAGTCGCCGGTTACATTATGACAGCCGGCGAGCTCCAGGTAGGCCTTGGCATTGGACGGGTTGGCCGCAACGGCCGCTTCGAGGACCGGCACGGCGTCCTTGACCTTGCCGATTCCGTCCTTGAGGACCTTGCCTTTGAGATACAACATCTCGTCGGATCTTGGATCGTCCTTCAGATATACCTCGATCGTTTCCAGTGCCTCTTTGTATTTCTTGATGTCGATGTAGAGGTTCACTTTGTAGCTGGTGGCGGACAGTGACACCTCTTTTTCTCCGCCGGGTAGCGTAATGGCTTTATCGTAGTTGGCCAATGCGCTCTGGTAATCCCCGAGTTTCTTATAGGCGAGACCGAGGTTGGTGTACGCACGCTGGTACGAAGGATCCAGGCGGAGGGCTTCCTGGAATTCACGCACGGCAGCGGCGTAGTCACCCTGGCGGAAATAGTCGTTGCCGGCCTTGAAGCGCGCTTTCGCGCCTTTCTGGCTTCCCATAGCCTGGAGTTTCTCCTGATTCTGCTTCTCGATCTGCTCCTTCTGTTTCTTCCATTCCTCCAGCTTGCGCTGATATTCCTCTTCCTCCTTGCTCTTTTCCTGGGCCATCGCCGGGAGGGCCGTGGCAAGCGCAAGCATCATGATGAAACACCGCATAGGATTCATGAGGTCAAATCTCCTGTCTTGCGTTATAGTAAGGATCGTGCGACCGAAGTGAAGACCAGGCCGCGAGGCTGGCGCTGGTACAAGCAGAATACGGTTGTGCCGAAGGCGGGATTCGAACCCG
>JBBIJR010000107.1:0-4451 GCA_037445875.1 Bacteroidota bacterium
CGACCGTCGAGATTCTCGAGAACGAATCGTATGACCGCATCGACTTTGCGACCAAGTCCATGCCTCTCGTCGTAAAGGTCCTGGACCATCACGGCAAGCCGGTCAAGAATGCCAGTCTGGTCTGCCGTCTGCACGAGATCGTGGCGAAAAAACCGACCGCGACGACGTCTAAAGTCTCGGCGTTCGTGCTCAAGGGCGACCGGTACGAGGCAACCATCAGCGGACTGAAGGACGCTTCGTATCGCGTGGAAGTCTTCGACGCGGCCCACCTGGAGATCTTCGATTGCGCGGAGAATCCGGACAATCCCCATCCGGCGGCGGTCATCGAAGGGATGAACGTCTCCTTTCAGTAGCATCCTCCGGCGAGATGTCAAGCCCCGTGGTCGGCGGTTCCGAGGAACGACGTCCACGGGGTTTCGAGTTTAGGACCTGATGAAACGAATCCTTGTGATGACCGTCGTGGGCCTTCTGCAGGTGCGCTGTGCGGCCATGGGACCGCCAACCGGCGGTCCGGAAGACAAGACGCCGCCGGTCGTGCTGTCCACCCTCCCGACCGACGATTCCGTCCGGGTGGACCGAAACAGCCCCATAGAAGTGCTTTTCAGTGAGAAGATGAATCGCGAATCCGTTGAACGTGCGCTGTTCCTCGCTCCTCATACGGCGAACCGGCCCGAGCTGCGGTGGGACAAGAACACGCTTATGATCGTGCTCAAGGATTCTCTGCCCGCACAGCGCACGTGTGTGGTGACGCTGGGTACGGATGCGAAAGACGTTCACAACAACGGCATGGTGCGCGCGTATACATTTGCGTTTTCGACGGGAGACAGCATCGATCAGGGTTCGATCAGGGGCCGCGTTGTACATGAGTCAAGGAAGAACGTGACGGTCGGAGCGTACCGCTTCGATGAAGCCGGGACATTCGACGACAGTGTCGTTTATCGACGCGGACCGGACTATGCCACCCAGGCCGATGCCAAGGGGAGATATGAGCTCGCGTACCTGGCGCCGGGCAAATACCGATTGATCGCGATGGTGGATACGGACGACGACGGTCTGTATACGCCCGGCGCAGACGGTATCGGCATGACGTTCCAAGATGCCTACCTCCGGCCCGGAAGCATGTTTGCCTCCTCCGTGGACTTCATGCTTTCTATGGAGGACACCACACGGTTTGTGGCGCTGTCGGCCGAGGCCATCAGCCGTCGAACGGTCCGCGTAAGCCTTAACCGCGCGCTTCGGGCGCCTCTGTACTTTGAAGACGGCCGCGACTTTGTGGGTCTCCGCGATCGCGTGGAGATCGTGGACAGTCTTTACGGTACGGCCGTCCCGGTCCTGGACGCCTATCTGCATACCGCCGCGTCCAACGACGTGCGGCTGTTGACCGAGCCGCTGGATACCGGCCGGACCTATCATGTCCGAATTTACGGATGGATCTCCTCGGCGGGAGATACGTTGTCGCAAGTCCTGCGCATCGAGGGACCGTTCGACGGCGACGCTGTTGCTGCAACGTATGAGTGGGTGGCCGCCGGAGGCCGGGCCGGTTTTCTTTCGTTGGACCCGGTCGTTTTCCGTTTTGACAGGGGCGTATCCCGGCACGACTGGGAGAAGTTCTTCGGCGTTCGGGATACGCTTGGCCATTCCGTCCCTGGAAGATTTCAGTGGAGGAATTCCAGTTACGTCCGATTTGTTCCTACGCGCCCTTACGAAAGCAGGATGCCGTACACGATCACGGTGCAGACGGACTCGATCCGGGACTGGGAGGGCATGGTTCTCGGCGACACGGCAACCGTGTTGACGTTCTATACGTTCAAGCGGGACAGCCTCGGAGTCGTGAGCGGGGAAATCCAAGACACCGTTCGCGATGGCCGGTACGTACTCCAGTGTCGTAACCTCACGAGGGACGGGAGGGGTTATGAGCAAACGTTGGAGGCGCCGGGCCGATTCGAGATAACCGATGTGATACCCGGACGGTATCAAGTGACGGCATTTCGCGACCGTGACGGAAACGGCGTATATTCCTACGGACGCATCAGTCCGGCGGTGTTTGCCGAGTCGTTTGCCTCGTACCCGGATACGGTGACCGTCCGACCTAATTGGGAAACCGCAAATGTCGTTTTACGCTTTGGTCCCTAACGCAAGGAGCCGACCATGACTGTGTACTACTTATATCAACTCGACAGCGGCAAGAATCTCCGCATTGAGGAGAACCAGGAGATCACGATCGGACGGGCCTTTGACAATAAGGTCGTGGTGGACGATCCGTCCGTCTCACGGCACCACGCTGTGATCCGGTGGAAGAAGGGACAAATGTACCTTACCGATCTGAAAAGCACGAACGGCACCAATGTAAACGGAGAGCGAGTGACCGACGACTATTATTATGAACTTAACTACTCGGACGAAGTGACGGTCGGCAATGTCCGGTTCAAGATTCTGGATGAGGAAAGCGTCATCGGGAAGAACTTTGCCGACAACAAGATGCCCCCGAAAACGGTTGTGGTAAAACCGGATGACCGGAAAAAGTCCTAACCAAAGGGTCTGCATGAGAAACCTCCTTCTGACGGGCAGTATGGTCGTTCTCCTCGTCGGTTTTTCCGGTCGTAAAGCCGTTGTGGAGCGGACAGACACAACGAAACCGAAACCCGTTGCCGAGGATCGAATCGTACCGGTCGTGGAGACCGCAGACACGGCTTCGGCAGCGGTCGACACTGCGGGAACCCGAACTTCTACTGAGGCCGGTTCTGAAATGGATCCGACGCAACTTCGGGGACTGGCAATGGATCTGTTCATGGCGGAACGGTACGACGAAGCGCTCCCGTTGTGGCTGAGGCTATCCCGCGTCGCGGACTCGAAGGCCGAATCGGCAGCCGAGGCCCATTATGTACTGGGCAGCATTTTCTTCCATAAAGGGGAGTATGCCAGAGCCGAATCGGAGTACCGGTTGTCCCTCCATGCAGACAGCCTGATGGTTGATGCGCACCAGGACCTCGGGCTGACCTATTTTGTGAAGGGCGATTACGACAAAGCCCTGCGCTTCTTCCAAAACGTACTGACGATCCTGCCGGGCGACTCCGAAGCCACATACTGGGTCAATTATTCACTGGGAACGAAAGCAATGGAAGAAGGCCTCAGCCATTTCAACCTGGAGGAGTACGACCGGGCGGTTCTTTCGTTTGAGACGGCGTTGCGATACTTGGAGTCCGATACGGCCGCGAGTTTTAAGATCCACTACTTTATCGGTAAATCGCATGTCGAACGGTTCGAATACGACGAGGCGCTCGTGTCTTACCTGCGTTGTGTGGCCCTGAACCCCAACTCGGCAGAGGCGTATACCGAGTTGGGCAGTGTGTATTTCGCCAGCAGCGAATTCGACCGGGCCATCGAAGCCAACCGCAGGGCGCTGGAGATCCAACCGGAATACCCCAAGGCACACAATAATCTCGGGTATCTTTATTTCTCCCTGGCCAATTCGTACAGCGTCAACCAACAGCAGGACAAAGCGACCGGGTATTACGAACTGGCGCTGGAGCTGTTCGAACGCGCTTTGACGCTGGATCCGGGTCTCGAAGCCACGCGGAGGAATATGGACCACGTGCGGAAGATCCTCAGCGGGGATCGGAAGGTCGCCGCGTACACCATGCTGCAGCAGGCGAGGCGCACGGACAACGGCCGCGACAAGATCCGGCAGTATCGGACCATCCTGGCCGAAGACTCCACCTACGACGACGCGTACAACAATCTGGGGGTAGCCTATTTCTTTGAAGGTCACGCGGACAGCGCCATTGCGATTCTGGAGAAGGCGCTGCGGATCAACCCTTTCAACCCGCAGGCGCACAACAACGTCGGTTATATCCTCGGCACCGCTCACCGGTACGACGAAGCCCTGCGGCACCTGTTCATCGCGATCCAGATCAAGCGCGATTATCTCGATGCCTACGTCAATCTGGGATACGTATACATGTGGAAGGAGGACTTTGCCAATTCCCGGAAGATCTGGAGCCAGCTCCTCAAGCTCAATCCGAGCAACAAGCACGCGCGAAAGGGGCTGGAGGAAATGGAGCGCCGGGAGCGGATGATCAAATCAGGCGAAAGCACTACGACCATCGAGATCCATGACGACGTCGGGGCGCCGAACGAAAACGGACATCCCTGAGGAGCATTCAGCAGCATGATCCACGCGGTTATCATGGCAGGCGGGGTGGGTACACGATTCTGGCCCCGCAGCCGGGCCTTGCAGCCCAAGCAATTCTTGAACATTCTCGGCGAGCGGAGCATGCTGCAGATGACCGTCGATCGCCTGAACGGCCTGGTTGAGCGTAACCGGATTCTGGTGGTGACGAACGCGCAGCAGGCGGGCATAGCGGCGGAACAGCTCCCGCAGTTGCCTCCCGGACACATCCTGGCGGAACCGGTGGGACGCAATACGGCCCCCTGCATCGGGCTCGCCGCCC
>JBBIJR010000107.1:4461-10066 GCA_037445875.1 Bacteroidota bacterium
TCATACCCAGCGGGTGGATCCCGAGGGGGTGATGGTGGTTCTGGCAGCCGATCATTTGATCGAACCCGCGGACCGGTTCTGTGCCCAGATCCGGTTCGCCGCCCACATCGCAACGACGACCGGGGCTTGCGTCACGATCGGTATCGCGCCCGGCAGGCCCGAAACGGGATACGGATATATCCAGTACCGCCCGGACGATGCGATCGAGCAGGACGGTCAGGCGGCGTTTCGGGTGAAGACCTTTGCGGAAAAGCCAAACTACGAGACGGCCCGGCGATTCCTCGAAAGCGGCGATTTCCTGTGGAACAGCGGCATGTTCGTCTGGAAAGCCTCCACCATACGGGCTCTCATTGCCGAATTCATGCCGGAACTGCACGAGGGTCTCGAGGTAGTCCGACCAACGCTGGGAACGGCAGCATACGATGACGTGTTGTCCCGCGTGTACCGGAGCCAGAAGAGCGTATCGATCGACTACGGTGTGATGGAGTTTGCACGAGACGTCTTTGTCGTCCGGGGAGACTTCCGGTGGAACGACGTCGGGAGCTGGGAGGAGGTCTATCAGCTTTCGACCAAGGACGAACTCGGGAACGTCCTCGTCGGTGAGCATGTGACCGTGGATGCCGCCAATACCCTCGTCCATTCGCCGGAGAAGGCCGTGGCCCTGGTCGGTGTTCGCGATCTGATCGTCGTGGAGACCCCGGATGCCCTCCTCATTTGCCACCGCAACCGGGCGCAGGACGTAAAGAAGGTCACCGATGAATTGAAGCAGCGCGGCAAGAATGAGCTTTTATAAGTGAGTTATTTTTGTTATTCTGGATGTAATCTCCACAGCGGCCCGGACTATGAAGAAAGAACGAATTCTCGAAGCTCTCGAAGAGATCGCCGAACAACTGAATTTCCGTATACGGCACGAAAAAGGCGATTTTGCGGGCGGAACGTGCATCAAGGAAAGTGAGCCCATGATCGTGCTGAACAAGCGCCACATGATCGACCGCCGGATCGGGGTGCTGGCGAGGGAGATTGCTTCGTTTGATCTCGCCGGCCTGGAGGTGCCTGCGCCGGTCCTGAAGATCATCGAGAGCGAACGGAAGCGCTCCTCGCAGGAGGAGATCGAAGAAATCCAGGACACCGAGGATTGAGTCGTACCGCAAAGCAAACGAATGGAGATCACTCCCACTCTGGCACATAAGTTAGAGCACTTGCCCAAGAGCCCCGGCTGTTACCTCTTCAAAGACGACCAAGCCAAGATTCTGTACATCGGCAAAGCCAAAGTCCTGCGACAGCGGGTGCGTCAGTATTTTCAGGAGTCCAGGCGGGAGGACGTCAAGGTTCAGACCATGGTCTCGAAAGTGAGGGACCTGGAGGTCATCGAAACCGACTCGGAGGTCGAGGCCTTGATCCTCGAGGCCAATCTTGTCAAGGAGCACAAGCCGCGCTACAATATCGAACTCAAGGACGACAAGAGTTATCCCTATATCAAGATCACCGACGAACTGTTCCCCCGCATATACGTGACCCGGGAAAAGGACAAGTCGGGGGGAAAGTTCTTCGGGCCCTACACGGAGGTCAAGAATCTGCGTGCGACGCTGCAGACGCTGCACCGCATCTTCCCGATCCGAAGCTGCATACACCGCTTCACCCCAGAGCTGGTGGAGTCGAGGAAGGTCAAGCTGTGTCTGGATTACCATATTCATAAATGCGAAGGGCCCTGCCAGGGGCTGGTGCAGCCGGAGGCTTATCGGGCGATGATCGATCAGGTGGCCCGGTTTCTGCGCGGCAAGACGTTCGATCTGGTCGGGCAACTGGAGCGTGAGATGCAGGAACACGCCGAAGAGATGCGATTCGAAGAAGCCGCACGGATTCGGGACCGCATGCAAGCCATCGAGACGTACACGGCCGGACAGAAAGTGATGTTTCAGGATCTGTCCGACAAGGACATCCTCGCCCTGGCCCGGACCGGCGACGATGCGTGCGGGGCCGTGTTTCGCGTCCGCGACGGAAAATTGATCGGACGCCAGCACTTCTATTTTACCCACGTGGAGGGAAAAAGCGAGGACGATGTACTGGACCAGTTCGTACGCACCTATTACCGGCACGCCGATTTCATTCCGCCGGAGATTTTTCTGCCCGCTGCTCTGGAGGAAGGCGAGGCGGTCCGGCAATGGCTCAGCGGGGAAGCCGGATTCCGCGTGGAATTTGTGGTTCCCAGGATCGGCGAAAAGGTGAAACTCGTTCAGATGGCGGAGAAGAACGCCCGGCTCCTGCTCGACGATCTCCAGCTTCAGAAGATGAAAGCCCAGGAGCAATTTGTTCCGAGGGTGCTGTTGAGTCTGCAGCGGGACTTACGGCTGAACTGCGTGCCGAGGCGGATCGAGTGCTTCGACAACTCCAACATTCAGGGAAGCGATCCGGTGGCCTCGATGGTCGTATTTGTCGACGGCAAGCCGAAAAAAAGCGAATACCGCAAGTTCAAAATCCGGACCGTGCAAGGCCCCGACGATTTTGCCTCGATGCACGAGGTGGTCTCGAGACGCTACCTGCGCATGCTCAACGAAAGCCACGAGTTCCCCGATCTGATCGTGATCGACGGCGGCAAGGGCCAGTTGTCCGCCGCGGTGGCCGCACTGGAGGGACTCGGAATCGAAGTGTCGAGGGCCGGGTCGGCCGGACAACCCGTCCTCGCACTCGCCAAGCGCTTGGAGGAGGTGTTTCTGCCCGGTGTGAACGAAGCCGTGATGATACCGAAGACGTCGTCGGCCCTGCGTCTCCTCCAACACGTGCGAGACGAGGCCCATCGATTTGCCGTCACGTTCCACCGCACGTTGCGGAACAAACGGACCGTGGCATCCGAGCTGGACGCCATCGAGGGCATCGGACCGAAACGGAGGCAACTGCTCTTCGACCGCTTCGGATCGGTCCGGCGTCTGGCCGCGGCGACGCTGGAGGAGATCCGTGCCGTGGACGGGATTCCGTCGGATGTGGCGGAAACCGTGCATCGGTACTTTGCGGCACAAGCCGTGCAGGATGAACAGGAGTAAACCGGAGGTTGTGTGAGTGCATTTCTCGACCTGCTCAATGAACGTATTCTGATCTGCGACGGGGCCATGGGTACGATGCTGTACGAAAAGGGCATTTCGTTCGACCACTGCTTCGACGAAATCAATCTGTCTCGTCCCGAACTCGTCAGGGAAATCCACGAGGCCTACCTGGATGCGGGCGCCGACATCATCGAGACCAACACGTTCGGCGGCAACCGGTTCCGGCTCACGCAGCATGGTCTGGAAGACAGGATCTCCGCCATTAACGAAGCCGGCGTACGTCTTGCACGGGAGACGGCGGACCGGAAGTCGGACGAGCTGGGGCGACCGGTGTTCGTGGCCGGTTCCGTCGGACCGCTCGGGAAACCGCTGGAACCCATCGGCAAGATCCGCCGCGAGGAGGCGGCCGAGTATTTCAAAGAGCAGATCGCCCTGCTGGCGGGTGCCGGGGTCGACGTGATCATGATCGAGACCATTTCGGACCTCGAAGAGGCGAGGGAAGCGGTCAGGGCCGCGCGTTCCGTAACGGACCTTCCGGTCGTGGCGCAGATGAGTTTCAACGACGAGGGCAAAACGCTGATGGGCAACAAGCCGGCCGAGGTGGCGCGCGCGCTCATGGACCTCGGCGCGGACATCGTCGGCGCCAACTGCTCGATGGGTCCACAGGTGCTGCTGGAAGTGCTGGAACGGATGGCGGCCGTGGAAGGGACGCGGGTCAGCATCCAGCCCAACGCGGGTCTGCCCCGGTATGTCGGCGGCAGGTACATTTATCTGGCCTCGCCGGAATATTTCGGAGAGTACGCCCGGTTGTTCGCTTCCGCGGGCGTCCGCATAGTGGGCGGCTGCTGCGGTACAACGCCGGAACACATCCGCACGATCCGCAAGGCCATCGGAATCCACGCGCCTCAGCGGCCGTCCAAACCGATTGCCGTGGCCGACGTCGAAGAAACGGTGACCTCGCCCAGGCCGAGCGTGCTGCAGTCCAGTCTGATCGAAAAGTTTCACGTGAAGAAATTCATCATCAGCATCGAGCTCGATCCGCCTCGGGGCCTCAATTACGACAAGGTGATCGAAGGGGCCGTGCTATGCAAGAAACACAACGTCGATGCCATCAACATCGCCGACAATCCGCTGGCGAAGGCGGGCATGACGCCGCTGACCATGGCTTCCCTGATCCGGCAGAGCGTGAATATCGAGACCATTCTTCATTTCTCGTGCCGCGACCGCAACCTGCTGGCCATGCAGTCGGAGCTCATGAGCGCCCATGTGATGAACGTGCGTACCGTCCTCGCCGTAACGGGCGATCCGCCCGTGGTGGGAGACTATCCGAATGCCACTGGCGTTTTCGACGTCGATGCGATCGGTCTGTTGCATCTGATCAACAATCTCAATCATGGCATCGATCTCGCCGGCAAGTCCATCGGTTCCATGACGAATTTTTTCCGGGCGTGCGCTGCAAACCCTACCCCGGTGGACCTCGACCGGGAATACGAACGATTCGAACAGAAGATAGCGGCGGGTGCCGAGTTTGCGATGACCCAGGTCATGTACGATCTGCCTCCGCTGGAGGCCTTTATGAAGCGATTCAAAGGCAGGATTCCCGTGCTGCTGGGCATCATGCCCCTGAAGAATGCGAAGCATGCCAACTTCATGCACTTCGAAATCCCGGACATTTCTGTTCCGCAGCATGTCCGTGACCGAATGGCGAAAGCCGGGGAGCGGGCAACGGAAGAAGGCGTGAAGATCGCGAAGGAATTCCTGAGAGAAGCTCGCGCGATGGTGGACGGGGTATATATCATGCCTCCGTTCAACCGGTTTGAAATGGCGTTCGAACTGCTGGAGGTACTGTAGAATAGTATGGTGCTGCCTACCCTCCAAACGGCCGTCCCGTCCGGTCGCACGGGTTCGATTCCCCGGGCAACGTGGCGGGACCTGCTCCGGGCGCTGAGGCCCCTGCACTGGATCAAGAACGTCTTCGTGCTCGTGCCTCTCGTCTTTTCGGGCCGGCTCCTCGATCCGCCGTCGGTCGTGCTGAGTCTGGCCGTATTTATCCTCTTTTCCATCGCTTCGAGTTCCATCTATCTGGTGAACGACGTATGCGATCGGGAGGAAGACCGGAAACATCCGTCCAAGAGCTTGCGGCCGATCACGCGCGGGATTGTCCGCAGCGGACAGGCGCTTCGCTGGTCGGCCGGGTTGGGCGGCACGGCCTGTTTGTCCTTTTTGCTCAGTCCCGCCGTCGGTCTGGTGATCGGGTCATACCTGGTGGTAAACGCATTGTATTCGGTGTTCCTGAAGAGATTCGTGATCATGGACGTCATGATCATCGGCGCGGGATTTGTCCTTCGAGTCCTGGCCGGTGCCTACGCATTGTCCCACACCGTGTCGAGTTGGATTTTGATCTGCACGTTCTTACTGGCCGCGCTGATCGGGTTCTGCAAACGGCGCTACGAGATACTGGTGGACGGTTCCTCCATTCAGTTCAGCCGGGGATACTCGCCGTACTTTCTGGACCTGTTGATCCTCCTCACCGCCTCCTCGCTGATAAGCTCGTACGTGTACTACTT
>JBBIJR010000108.1:0-9133 GCA_037445875.1 Bacteroidota bacterium
CTTTTCGTCACCTCTTCGATCCTATGATGCAGGGAGGTCACCTCCTGAAACAGCGACTTCAACGTCTCCACTTCTCCCCCCAGGTCCGCAAAGGAATCGAGATAGTCTAGGTGCAGTTCCGTTCGTAACAGAGATTGATGCTCGTGCTGACCGTGCAGGTCGACCAGCCAGTCCCCAACCGTTTTCAGGGTCGCATTCGTCACGAGTTGGTCATTGACAAAGCACCGTCCCTGCCCGCGGACCGGAATCTCACGCCGGATGAGGATATCGTCGCCGCCGACTTCAACTCCGCTATGGGTGAGATAGTCCCTCAGCGCCGGGGGAAGCTGAGTGAACTGCCCTTCAATCACGGTCCGTTCTGTCCCCGCGCGGACGTTGTCCGTGCTGGCCCGCTCGCCGAGGAGCATCGACAGGGCACCTATGAGAATGGACTTGCCGGTTCCCGTCTCGCCGGTGATCACATTGAGGCCGGATCCAAACTCCAGCTCGATTTCCTCGATCAAAGCAAAATTTTTGATGTGCAGGGTGGTTAACATCGGGTCAAAGACGTATGGTCCGGATGGCCGATCGGATTAGGCAATCGGGCGAATGGCTTCGTGTCACTGCCGGATCACGGCAATTTTCCCTGACTTTCGGGGGAAACTGGACACGGCACCGGCCGAGGGGTACACGTGGAAAAGATAGATCCCGCTTGCCACGTAGCGGCCTCGGGTATCCCTCCCGTCCCACGTCACCGTCTGCGAAATGGACGTGACGTGGATCGTTCGTACCGGTTCTCCCGCAATGTTGAATATCTTTACGATGGATTGGGAAGGCACGCTCGAAAACGTGACGGTTTCGTCCCGGCCGATGACGAACGGGTTGGGGTAAGTGACGGTGGAACTGGCCGCGTTAGTCTGGACGAGCGGGTGCTTCAGAACGGAAAGCCCCTTGTCGAAGGTTCCGAAGTAAATCTCACCGGTACTGTCGTTGAACGCAATCGCCCTTACGTTGTTGTCCGCAAGCCCGCTATTTTCTTTGTTGTAGTGCACCCATTCTCCGCCGTACGTCAGCAGACTGACGCCGGCCGGCGTGGAAAACCACTTGTTGTTGAATTTGTCGACCAGGATGTCGGTGATGTATTCCGAGACGGGGCCATTGGGATAGAAGTACTCGAGACTGAGTTCGTCGGTGAACAGGTTGTAGGATTGCAGGCCTTCCTCCAGGCCGATCCACATGATCCCATCCTGATCCTCGGCCAGGGCGGTCACGTTGTTACTGATGAGGCCATCGGTTGTATTAAGGCCGGACCATGAATCGTCGGACTTTTCGAACACACTCGGTCCGACGGCCGCCACCCGTACGCCGCGTCCGTTGCTCTCCTGAGGAATGGGGGGTCTCGTGGCAAACCAGTACCGGCCAAACCGGTCTTCGACCATTTCAGCCGGCGAGAAGGACCCATCCAGATCTTCAACGGAGAAATAGGCAAACTGACCGTTCAACGGATCCAGGACGGCAATCGCCTGTTCGAGGTCGCACGGATTGTGCGTCAGCAACCAGATCAATCCTCGCGAATCCATGAAAGCATCGTTGACCAAGACGATGTCCTGCGTGCAGAAATTCTTGTTCGTCGACAGTCCGTTGGTAGAATTATAGACCTGAAAACTCTGGTTGGTCGTGTTAAAGCGAGTGACCCCGGCTCCCCAGCTCCCCATCCAAGCGTCTCCATTCTGATCCACGCTGACGTTGTAGTATCCGCCCCACGGAACGGCCGGATTGAGGAACTTGTTGTAGTTGGACCAGGATCCCGTGCGGGTATCGAGCACATAAAAGCCTGGGCCGCTGGCCGACCATCCGGCGTAGGATGCACACCAGAGGAGCTTGGTGTTACGGTCGAAGTAGAGGCCCGCGAAATTGTTCTCGAAGGGTGCGTTCACCCGGTACACCGTCCAGACGGAACCGTCGCGCCGATACACCCCCCCTTGCGCACCGGTCGCAAGGTATTGCCCCATGGCCGTTACTCTTATCTGGACCGCACTGAACGATCCCCCCTGGTCATCGATGAACGGTATACTCGCGTTGACCCATCCCGTGCCGTTCGGAAGATAAATGCCCGAGCCGGTATACGCCAGCAGGCCTGCACCACCAACGGTAAAACTCACCGCCGTCGTGCCGAGCCCGGTATTGTGATCGACAAACGTGTCGAGCACGGCGTCGTAGCGCATCACTCCGCGATCGGAAGTTGAAAGGTACAGGGTATCCCGGTACACGATCAAATCCGTAAGATCCTGGGCAATGAGGCCCTGGCCGTTCCCGTACACCCGCCACTCCGACGGTGTTTGGAGATTCACGCTGAACCGGCTTGCCCGGGCGACGGCGTCTGCAGTGATACTCCACAGGTACTGGGCGTCGTATGCCGAAGCGAGGATCGGCGTATTGGCCGCCAGAGTACCCAGTTTGAATGCGCAATCCTTGACGGTCTCCGTTCCCAGATCCAGCGTGCAAAAACCCCGTGAGGTACTGATCAGCAGCAGATTCTCCATGACCTCGAAATCGTTGATCTGTGCTCCGAGCATGGCGGTCTGCGTGTGCCAGATCATTGTGGAAATATCCAGGATCGACAGGCTTCCGTCAAAGCCGCCCGCGATGATCTTGGCCCGGAAGGGATCGTACGCCAGGGCAAGAATATCGTTATTGTACAATCCGTCCGACGTGCGGTAATAGTCGAAGCGCCCCTCAGCAGGAGTAAACGCCACTACGCCGCCCGTCGTGGCATAGAACAGCTTGTCTTCCACCAGCACGGCGTCCTGAATGCGGTGAAAGGACGTGATGGTTTTCCATGTCTGCGCTGCCATCGGTGAAACGTACAGGAACAGCCCGGCGGCCGCAAGAACCAATCTGATAAGAGTCATGCTCCCGCTTTCTCGATAATGTCCAACCGAAGTCCCCGAAGGGCCGAATGCTTACGATAAGTTCTTCAGCAGGTCGGCCATCTCCATCGCCGACAGCGCTGCGTCCCAGCCTTTATTACCGCCTTTGGAGCCCGCCCGCTCGATGGCTTCCTCGACGCTGGCGGTTGTCAGTATGCCGAAGATCGTCGGCGTACCCGACTGCAGTCCCACAGCGGCCACGCCTTTAGCGGCTTCGGCAGCCACGTATTCGTAATGAGGGGTCTCCCCGCGGATGACCGCTCCCAGGCACACAATCGCGTCGTATCGCTTCAACGCCGCCGCCTTCTGCGCTGCCAGAGGTATCTCGAACGAACCCGGCACTTTGATAACATCGATCTTCTTTTCGTCTCCCCCGTGCCGCAGGAAACAATCGATCGCACCCTGCAGCAGCTTTTCACCGATAAACCAGTTGAATCGGCTTACCACGATCCCAAAGGAGTATCCCGCCGCGGTGAGTTTGCCTTCGAACGTCATGCATCACCTGTCAGTATG
The DNA here is from genome assembly GCA_037445875.1 of Bacteroidota bacterium. Taxonomy (GTDB): domain Bacteria; phylum CLD3; class CLD3; order SB21; family SB21; genus JBBIJR01. The sequence goes on from JBBIJR010000108.1 coordinate 3,423, forward strand.
TGAGTTGTAGAGTCGGCATCGCAACAAATCGGTCCCCGGCCACAAAGGAGTTCAGTCTGAACCCCAGTCGCACGGAAGAAGGTTCCTGACGGTTCCGGCGGTGGACGGTCCAGGCCGCATCCACAAGGCTCAGCATCCGGTTAGCCAGCATGACGCTCGTCATCGCGCGTGCATGACTGAGCAGTTCATTGTGCCGGCTTCGTATGCCTCGGTATTCCAGCATCAGCGGCGTCAACGTCTGATACGTGTATCCTGTCGGAGACGAAGGTACGGGAGGGCTCATCGGGTCCACATCTGCCCATCCCAGAGCGAACTGTTCCGGGTACTTGTAAATCATCTCGTAGTACTGCTGGCGGCCGGTCGCGAAGAGGTGGTGAACAGAAACTTTCGTCACATCGCCCCAATCCGTTTCTGTCTGATAGACCAGTTCCCTATTGACTCCCGGGCTGCTCCACGGATCTTCTCCCTGCGCGACCTGGCCCAGGTCCCCCGGGCCAACGCCGTCATCCGGAAGATAGGATTCTAGGTACCTCAAGTAGGCATTGATGTCCCAGTTCTCATTCGCATAGCGTTCGAACTGGTCCCGCTTGTCATTGCCCCTTTTTGTAAAACTCGCATACAGGACCCAGGCCGCCGCTTCGATTCCAAGAAAAGCGATGCCCTTGATCAGGCTCTCCTTGCCCTTTTGCGCGTAAAGCTGTCCCGTACCCGGCAACAACATCGAAAACAGCAGCGCCTTTTGCGGCGATTTTCTGCCGGACCATGTCGCACCAGAGGAATCCGTTTGGACCAGAACGGACTTGTTGAATACTCGGCCGGAGGAATGCACGGCTCTAACGGGCTCCGCTTCCGACGTCCCCTCCGCCCCCAGCAGCGGCGCACAGTAAACCACTAACGCAATACAGGCCGGAAGGATACCGTTCCGCAGCCGATCAGTTCTGTTTGACGTCATCTTCGGCTTTGGGCGGCTCGACGATCGTGAGGTTTATTCCGGATGCGGTCTCGCGACCGGACAGCAGATCTTTCACACGGACTTCCAATCGGGCAATGCCCGGAGGCAATTCGCTTATGTCAAACGCGATGTACTCCCTTTCATTCCGGCCTTTGCCTTCCTTTTCGGTGACCGACGTGGTCGCGGCGTCCTTCTTTGACGAGAATACCCCCGCGATGGAACTCAGAAAGCTCTCATCCGTGTCAATCATACGAATCGAGTAGCTGACCTGATACAAGCTTTTCGCCTCGTTGTTCAGACTGAGGTTGTAGATCTCGTAGTAGACGGTGAGCGGTTTGGTACGCAGCAATGCTGCCGCCGGATTGGGCACGACCTTCAGCGTAGAATGCGGTTTCAGATACTTGTCCCGAACCACCGTCTGATCTACATACTGGGCGATCTCAATGTCGCTGACGGTCAACGTATCGGTACGATAATCGCGGACCATCACCACAAACTGATAGATGCCGACTTTGGCTGTTTCCTTATTGCGCAACTCGAGCCCCACACGGTACCGTCCCGGCTGAAGGTCGGAGTCCAGCTGATCGAGGAAGAAATGGGACGTCGTTTCGTTGGTATTGGCTGTGATCGGGTACGTCCGGTCGATGGTCGCCTGTTCGTCAAAGTTCTCATCGAATAATTTCATCTGGACATGAAGACTCGTCTCGAATTTATCGACGACGGTGATGCTCGGGTTAAAGGAGAGCTGTCCGAAAGGAACCGTATAGTAGAACTCGAGCCGAGACTGCCCGTCGGTGCCCTTGAAGCTGGCGAAGTTGCAATTGATCGGCAGGTGCGGCGCACCCGTATCGAAAACGTAGTACTGCCCGCCCAGGAATCCTTCGTTCGCCAGGTAATCTTGCCGGAATTCATTGGTGCCCAGGTACTGGCCCGTCATCAGAGCACGATCAATCCCGGTGGCGGCTGCGAAAAGCTGAGCGATGTCGCTGCCCGCCTGTCTCATGTCCTCTCGAGCACGACTCATTACTGCGTCCCCTTGAGTCCGGATTTTCATGGCCATCGTCGCGTAGTTGCCGTGGATGTGCGACCTTTCGTCGAACACACCGGCGAGCTCTTCGTACGTCGCAGAACCCGAAACCGCGTCCAGCAGACTGCGCACTTCGTAGCCGCTTCCCATATTGACGAAGTCCACCGTAACTCCTGATTTTATATGGTCGTAGGACCACGTCTCATTGTCTTTCACGTTGACACCCGGTCTTCCCACGTAAATCCGGTCAGGAGGACCAAGGCGGACAAAGATCTCGCCACGGGCATCGTACCACGGCTTAACGGGATGGCTGTAGCGTTCCCGAACTAACTTGAGCCTTCTGTAATGTTCCAGCAGCCGCTGATTGACCTGATCTACCGTGTTGGGGTCTCGCTTCCTCCAAAACGTCTTGATGAACACCAGCCGGTCCTCCGGGATCTGGAGTTCTTCCCAACGGCCTATTTCATCTTTGGTGGCAATAGCTTTACAGTCCGTGTAGAGCCTATCCAGTTTTTTTGGGTCATTGATATGCGTCAGTCCGCCGTAGAATGCTTCGCTGGCTTCCACATCCTTCTTCATTTCGAGAAATACCTGAAAGAGCTCTATCAGCGGCCATGTGTCATCAAGGTCGATGAGGGCTCCCTGTTTGAATGCGTCGACGGCCTGATCGTATCTTTCCGATTCTCGATAGACTTTTCCAAGCTGGATCCAAACATTGTCAAAACCGAATCCCTCATATCGATCGTCCTCGGCAACCACACGCTTGAACAAGGACTCCGCCGATTCCGCCTGTCCTCTGTATCGCTGAATCAGACCACGCAGGAACCATATTTCAATGTCCTCGCCGCCAAGGTCCGTCGCACGATCGAGGTACGAGGCAGACTTGGACAACTGCGTCCCCAGGATTTTGGAAACCAGTCTCAGGGCCGGGCTCATTTCGTCGAACTTCCGCACTTCTTCCGCTGCGAGTCGCTTGTAGATGCCGGTCGAGTCGGCCAGCCGTACCTCCCAACCGCTGACCTCAGCCCGAGGGGCGAGACCCGACACGCAAAACAGCCACACTATCAGGCACTGCATGGTCATTCGCGTAGCACTCACCATATGTATCCTTTCCAATTCGAAAACTTACAGACCCTTGGCGACAAATGCAAATGCAAATGCGGTCGCGAAAGGAAAAATCCTCGACAGCGTATCCACTTTGGCGCACTGCTCCGACAATCGTACGCCGGGATTCGTCGGGAATTCCATTCTGGCGACGTTTTCTGTCCTAAGTTTCGCCTTGATTTTATTTGGCCAAGTAGGTACATTCGACCGATTTTCAGGTGTTTGAGATGCCTTAATCAATGATCAATGTCCTGCAGCCGATCGAGGAAGGATTACGAATCCTCGACCAGACCCAACTACCCCATCACGAGCACTACCTGACTCTCACCCATGTAGATGATTTGACCGACGCGATCCGCCGGTTGTGCATCCGAGGCGCTCCGTTGTTAGGAGTAGCGGGAGCTTTCGGAGTATGGCTGGGAATCGGGGATTTGAGCCGTGCCGACACACGCCAGGACGTGTTCTGGCCCTCGCTGCAGGCGCTGGCGGAAAATATCGCCTCCAGCCGCCCAACGGCGATCAACCTGCGCATAGGCGTGCAGCGGGCCTTGAAGGCGATTGAACCGTTGCGGGACAAGTCGGCAGACACCTGGCGAGAGCAGGCCCTTCAAGTGGCTTTTGAAATCATGAAAGAAGACGCGGAATTGTGCGCGCGGATTTCGGAGAACGGCGCCGTCCTGATTCGCCCTGGTATGGGCATCCTGACGCACTGCAATACCGGTTCGCTTGCAACCGCAGGCATCGGTACAGCCCTGGGCATCATTCGGCGGGCCCATCAGGAAGAAAAGGATATCCGCGTGTTCGTGGACGAAACGCGACCGGTGTTACAAGGTTCGCGGCTGACCGCATGGGAACTAGAGAGAGACGGCATTCCGTGCACCCTGATCTCCGACAACATGGCCGCTCACCTCATGCAGTTGAAGAGGATCCATGGTGTCGTGGTCGGCGCCGATCGGATCGCCCGAAACGGTGACACGGCCAACAAGATCGGCACATATGCGCTCGCGGTGCTCTGCAACTACCATCGCCTCCCCTTTTACGTCGCGGCCCCGCAGACCACGCTGGACTTGAGCATAGCTTCGGGAAGCGAGATTCCCATCGAGGAACGGGACCCGGACGAGATTCGGACCGTGGCAGGACACCCAGTGGCCCCAGCGGGTATCCCATGTGCCAATCCCGCCTTCGACGTAACGCCAGCTTCGCTGATTACGGCCATTGTAACGGAACGACAGGTCTATTATGGGCCGAAGTATCTATTCACTTAAACTCACACCGGGAACGGAGGAAGATACCATGAACCTGCGAATGAAGCACACACGGATGGGGATGTTTGCGGCCATGGCGCTGTTGATCGCAGCAACACTTCCTGCGGAAGTGTGGGGACAAAAATTCTCACACTCCGCCAACATCAACGGCGTCAAAGAGAGGATCGTTCGTGCCGAGAGTCAGCCGGGAGACCGTGATGAGATATTGCGGCAGGCCATCACGCTCCTTGAAACGGCCAATCTGCCCAATGACAAGAGTGATAAGTATCTGGAGGAGACGTTTTTCTACCTCGGCTATCTCTATTATCGCCTCTATCAGTTTGACAAGGCCGTCGCAATGTATCGCAATGCGCTCACGCTCGGCAAGCGATTTGCCTCCAAGGGCGAGAAGTTGAGCGGCGGGCTTTTAATATACTCAATTGATGAGACCATTAACGACATCAAGATAAAATATTCCTACCAGGCCGGTCAAGCCTACGAAACCGCCCTGAAGCAGGTTGAGCCGGACTCCATTCGTACCTATCTTGCCCGGTCCATAGAGAAGTATGAACTTCTTCTCGCCCTGGATTCGACGGCCACCATCAACGGGCAGAGCCAATCCACCAGCGTTCACGGTGCTCTGGCCAACACGTACGTTCAGTTGATGAATCAAGCCTCTGCCGACAGCCAACGCGCCGCATGTCGTGCCAAAGCGAGGCATCATCTCGAGCGATTCGTTTCCAAGGAGAAGGAAAACCTCCCCGTTCACCAGTATTTGTTCCAGCTGTACTTTCAGGACAACGAGTATGAACACTGCATCCAGTGGATCGACCGCGCCCTGGCCATCAGCAAGAACGACAGTGCGTCGATGGCCATCAAGGGTTTCCTGATCGCCCAGAAGGCGCTGATCCTCGATGTCACGGGCAAACCGGACGAGGCCCTTCGAACGTATGAGGAAGCCATCAGGTCGAATCCGGACAATGCCGACCTCCATTTCAATCTGGCCCGCCTGTATCTCGCACGCAATGAAACGCCAAAGGCTCTGGCGGAGTTTGAGATCGTCAAGAAACTCAAGCCGGACGATGTAGAGTCCAGCTACCAGGTGGCCGACGAACTGTTCCGTCTGTACATCAAAAGGCGGTCGCAGGTGATCGAAGAGAATGGAGGGGTCAAGGCGGATCCGAAGAAGATAACCGGTATCCTGAAGCCCGATATTGAATCTTGCAGGACCTCCATCCTTGACGCCATCCGCGTACTGGAGGCAAACGCGGCTGCCGCGCAGGACAAGGCCGAGTCTTCGTACCGTCTGGGCAAGAGCTACAATTTTCTCGCTGAATTGGAAGGCCATCTGGTGTATCACCTCGAAAGCAAGGAAAAAGTCAAG
>JBBIJR010000109.1:0-255 GCA_037445875.1 Bacteroidota bacterium
TGCGCGGTCGACCGGTGGCCGTTGGCTTGACGCTCGCCCTGACGGCCTGCTCGACCGTTTCCCTGGTCACCATCCATCGCCACCTCGAGAAAGAAGGTGCCACGTCCAACTGGTGCGAGACGATCAACGAATTGAGCGATTTCCTTGTCGATCGGGACGAACCGGTTGTAGCGGTGAGTTGGGGGTTCACCAACAACCTGATCGTGACATCGGCCGGCCGCGTCAAGTTGGTGCGGATCTATTTCGACCTCATGC
>JBBIJR010000109.1:265-9023 GCA_037445875.1 Bacteroidota bacterium
TCCGACAGCGAAAGGGTCGATCGCCTCCAGACCGAGTATCGCCGCCATCGCAATTACATCGCGGCGCTGCACCATCCGACCGATTACGATCACCTGATACGAACGGCCGCCGAGTCGGGCGGTTTTGCCATCACGGAAGAGAAGACGTTTTTCCAGAAAAACGGACGCCCGATCTACCGGTTCTACCGAGTGCAACCGGCGAACTTTTAAGATTGAATTTGACGGACCTTCTCTCTACCTTACGCCGCTTTTTGAACTGAATCGGGAATCCACCACGGGGCCACGTTCATGACGGAATATCTCGCACGCAGCTTGGAAGCGTTCACCGGCTCTCCGGAGTTTTTTACCCTCCTCACCGCAACGGCCGTTCTGATCTGGGAAGGAATAGGAGGGAGGGAAAGACCCTGGGTCTCCGCGTTCCTCGCGTTGTTCGGACTGATTATCGTTTTCGTGCTTTCCCTGGCGGCGCCTGAGCCCACCGGAAGCACCTTTTTCGGTACGTACACGCACGACGGACTGGCGCGTTTCATGAACGTTCTGTTTGCCGCGTCGGGGATATTTACCGTCTTCGCGGCATGGCATTTCGTTCACCGCTGGAGCCGCAGTCCGGGAGTGTTCTATGTGATCCTGCTGTTCGCCGTGTTCGGCATGATGTTGATGGTCTCGTCGACGGAGCTTATCATGCTGTTTGTGGCCACCGAGACGACGACCGTTTCCCTCTACCTCCTGACGGCGTATTTCAAGGAGGACAAGCTCTCCGCGGAAGCTTCGATGAAATTCATCATCCTCGGGACCGTGTTTGCGGCGATTCTGCTGCTGGGTATGGTGCTGGTCTACGGCGCGACGGGGACGACCGTAATATCGGAAATGCCCGCGGCGGCCGAGTCTTCGCCGTTTCAGGTCGTGTTGTTGGCGGGCGTCCTGCTGATGCTCGTGGGGTTGAGTTTCAAGATTACGGCAGTGCCGTTCCACATGTGGGCTCCGGACGCGTACACCGGCGCCCCGACGCCCGTCACGGCTTTCCTGTCGGTGGCATCCAAAGCTGCCGGCTTCGCGGTGATCATTCGCCTGTTCTACGGCGTGTTCAACAAGATCGCGGGACTGGAAACGTTCCTGGCAGATCTCTTCGTGATCTTGTCCGCTCTCACGATGATCCTGGGGAATTTCCTGGCGATTCCGCAAAAGAACATTAAACGCCTGCTCGCTTACTCGTCCATTGCCCAGGCAGGCTACATGATCATCGGAATGGCCGCATACAGTACCATCGGTGTGTCGTCGATCCTCTTCTATCTGACGCAATACATGTTCGCCAACTTCGGGGCCTTCGTCGTGGTAACGCTGATCTACAATCAGGAGAAATCGGACGATCTCACCGCCTATGTCGGTCTCCACAGGCGGTCGCCGTTCCTGGCGCTGGTGCTCCTTGTGTGTCTGCTCTCACTGGCCGGTATTCCGCCGCTCGCGGGGTTCATCGGCAAGGCGTATCTGTTTGCGGCCGGTTTGGACAAAGGGTACTATTGGCTGGTGACCATCGGTATTCTGACGAGTATCGTTTCCGTTTACTACTATCTCGTCGTGCTTCGCCACGCGTACATCGAAAAGGGCATGGATCTTTCTCCGATTTCCGTACCGTTCGCACCGAAGATTGCGCTGTGGTTGGCTCTGCTGGGTGTGGTGGTCACGGGCCTGTTGCCGGGTTTGATCATCGACCGCGTGCAGCTGATTGAGTCCTTCCTGCTCGCTTTTTGGTAGCGTGTTGGACGCAATCGCTATGACCGGGGTTGGATGGCCATGGCGCCATAGCCTCGATCCCATCTGCCGCAACACGCAAAGACGGCGGTTCCTGACCTCCGGGAGATTCTGCCTGAAATCCGGATCGGTCGCCGGTTGCGTTCGCTGCTCGAACCGCTGAACCGAGTCATGTCCGATCCCTTCGTCAAAGAATTCCTCGCACACCTGAGCGGCAAACCGTATACAAAAAACGACCGGCGGGCCCTGTCCCGCGTTCTTTCATTGATGGAGAACCGGGAGCCTTCCGCGGACGAGGTGCTGCGGAGTCTGGCCGGGAGGACCGGTACGGCCTACCGGATCGGATTTACCGGACCGCCCGGCGCGGGCAAGAGTTGTCTGGTCAACGGTGTCGCCCGTCTGCTGGCCGACGAAGGCCGTTCGGTGGGCATTATTGCCGTGGATCCCACGAGTCCGTTCACCGGCGGGGCCATTCTCGGAGACCGGCTGCGGATGCACGACGTCGCGCTGCATCCCAACGTCTTTGTCCGAAGCATGGCCACGCGAGGAAGCGTCGGGGGTCTGGCCCGCGCGGCGGCCCATGCCGCCGACCTCATGGACGCTTTTGGAATGAACTACGTGCTGCTGGAAACGGTTGGCGTAGGCCAGTCGGAGATCGATATCGTCGAACATGCCGACACCACCCTGGTGGTTCTGGTCCCCGAGTCCGGAGACGAAGTGCAGGCCATGAAGGCCGGACTGATGGAGGTGGCGGACATTGTCGTGGTCAATAAGGCCGACCGGCAGCAGGCCGATGCGTTGAAGAAGGAACTCGAGTCCGCCCTTGCCATGCGTCCCCACGATGCGTCGGGCTGGATTCCTCCGGTCATGCTGACCGTGGCGACTCAGCAGGAAGGCGTGGAAGAACTCCTCCAGCAGATCCAACGGCATCGCCGCATGCTCGAGACCTCTGCCCTTCTGACCACACGGCGAAAGGCCCGCATCCGGCATGAACTGCTGAAAATGATCGAGGAACGTTTCCTGGATCGGTGGTCCGCCCGCGACGTGGAAGCGGAACTCGACCGGTATGTGGGAGACGTCCTCGAAGGAAAGGAATCGGCCTACGTTGCAGCGGAAAAACTTTTCAAACGGCTGACACGACCGAGCCGCTCATAACTCTTCCGTGTCCAGCCGTTCCGGGATGCTCACCGAGCGAAAACCTTCCTGATTCAATCTTTCGGCAAAGGGCCGGCATTGGGGCTCTTCGCCATGGACGAGGTACACGCGGGCCTGACGCCCCACGCGGCGGGCGAACTCCAGAAGATCGTTCGGTCGGCGTGTCCGCTGAAGGAGTTCAGTTTGACCACGTTGGCCTTGAGACGGTACTCCTCGCCGAAAATCCGGACTTGCTCTTCCCGGTCCACCAGACGCCGGCCCAGCGTATGCTCGGCCATGTATCCGACGATCAACACGGTCGCACGGGGATCCTCGATGTTGTTGGCCAGGTGATGCAGAATGCGTCCGGCCTCGCACATGCCGGATGCCGCAATGATGATGCACGGTTCCCGCAGCGTATTGAGCTTCTTGGATTCCTCGACCTTCGAGATATACCGAAGTTCGTCGAAGACGAACGGGTTGTCGCCTTTGGCCAGCAGATACCGGGCCTCCGCGTCGTAGTAGTTTGGGTGGGTGGTGAACACCTGCGTCACATTGACAGCCAGTGGACTATCAACGAAGACCGGCATGGCCGGCACGAGGTTTCGTTCGTACAACTTATTCAGATGATACACGAGTTCCTGCGTGCGTTCGACGCTGAAGGCCGGGACGATGATCTTGCCGTTCTTTTGCGCGGCGTCCCGGATGACACCCGCAAGTTTTTGCTCTATGTCGCGAACCGGGTCGTGGTCCTTGTTGCCGTAGGTGCTTTCGGAAATGAGGGCGTCGACGTTTGTGATTTGATCGGGGTCCTCGATGATCGGGAGATTCCGCCGGCCGAGATCGCCGGTGAAAGCCAGCCTCAGATGGCGACCGGCCTCGGTGATTTCCAGCAGCACCATGGCGGATCCGAACATGTGGCCGGCGTTGAAGAACGTGGCCCGCACGCCGGGTATGGGCTCGAACATCCGCCCATACCCGTACGCCGCGAAGTTCCGCATACACGCCTGAGCGTCGCCGATCCGGTACAGGGGTTCTCGCAGGGACTGGCCTTTCTTCGCCAGTCGCTTGTTCACGTAGGAAATGTCACGCTCCTGAATGTAGGCGGAGTCCTGGAGCATGATGGCGCACAGGTCCAGCGTTGGCGGGGTGCAGTAGATGTTGCCCTTGAATCCCTGCCGGACGAGGTTCGGAATGTTGCCGCTGTGGTCGATGTGCGCGTGCGAGAGGATCATCGCATCCACCTGACCGGGCTCGTAGGCAAAGTGCAGATTGCGATCATACGTTTCGTCTCGACGGCCCTGATACAGGCCGCAGTCCAGCAGTACACGACGGCCGTTGACGGTGACCAGATGCTGCGAGCCCGTGACACTCCGAGCCGCACCGCAGAATTGAATCTTCATAAGATACTCCTCGTGGCTTCGCGTCGTGCTGGGAAAGTAGCAAAAGCCGCGAAAACAACAAGAAAAATCCAGACTGGACGGATCACCCGGAATCAGAGGAGTCTGGGTAAGGTGTTCCATGGGTGACAACTTATTTTCAAGAATCTTAGAAACTTAGTTTTAATTTGCCCGGAAAATAAACTTGACTTCAGCCGAAAAATTTCTAAATTAAACGTTATTAGAATCTTGCATCCTTCTCTGTTTCATTCTAGTCCAGCGTCTTTGCGGAAGTGGCATGAGCTTCCCGAGGAGAAGTATCTTGTATAAATCCGCTCTGTCCCCGACGTTCCACGTGAGGATGCACGCGCAATGGCTTGCTCGTGGCGGTTCGCTCATGGCGGTCGTCCTGGGATTGTCTATGCTGTTCCCCGGATGGGTGCAGGCTCAAAAGCCTGTGAAGCAGATTCAGAACGAGTACCGGAAGAATGTGACGAACTACATCCAGGACCTCGACGACAATTTTGCCGTTAGGTATGTTCATCATGAACAGTATCTGATCGATCTGATCACGGCTCTTCGCCAGGAACTGACCTATCGCAAGAGCAAGGGTATGCCGTTGGGGACCGGCGGCCCGGTTTCCGCGTCGGACCGGCGGGATTCCGTTCGTGTTCACCTGAGTCAGGTGGGCAAGGCGCTGCGGGAGATGAAACGGCAGAATCGCCTCAGCGCGGAGTACAACTCTCGAGCGGCGATTCAGGAACTGCACCTGCGCTATCAGAAGTTGTACGGAGAAGACCTGGAACTGGCACGGATGGAAGCCCAGGCCGTTCGCCAGCGGTTGTTGGCGGCCGGGGACCCGGCGAACCTCTTTTATCAGCAGCTTGCCCTGGCGCTCCGGCGGTACAAGGAGGAGAATTTCAAAACCGCCGCCCTCGAATTCGAGGATCTTTATGCCGCCTATCAGTCGTTCTATACCCAGTGGGACGACATTCTGTTCCACCTCGGAGAATGCTTTTTCCGTCTGAGCGATTTTGAGAACGCGGAGACGTACTATGCAAAAGTAACGCGCGATTTCCCCGGCTCTGCTTACCGGGAACGGGCTTTCCTCAGGCTGGTGACCATTGCCTATATCGAAACCAATCGGACGAAGATGCTGAAGTACTTCGGGGACTTCGAGACACAGGTGACGCCCCGACCGGCCGACGACAGGCTATACAATCGCGTACTGTTCATGGCCGCCTGCACGTATTTCTCCAATGGGGACTACACCTCGGCCATCCCCGTGCTGGAGAAGATCACGCCGGCCTCCTCGCTGTACTATTCGGCCCGCTACCTGATGGGTCACTGCTATGCGAATCAGGAATCGTTCAGCGCGGCGCTCGAAACGTTCGATCTGGTCGCCCGGGCAAAGGAAAAAGGCAAGCGGCTCGACCGTGCCCTGCTCCGGCAACTCCAGCACCTCTCGCTGCTCAAGGCGGCCTTCATCCAATTCGAACAGAACTTCAACGGCCAGAAACTTCGCAATGTGTATCCTCTGGTCAAGAAGGTGCCGATCGATTCGGACTTCCACGACGTGGCCTTGCTGACGGCGGCGTGGGCGGCGTTCAAAGACAACAACGTAGATACGGCGCGCATGTTCATCGATTCCCTGGTGCGCAGCTACCCGGCGTCCGAGACCATTTTTGAAGGCAAGACCCTGCTGGGCAACCTGCAGGTCCTGGATCCGCGGCTCTCGGACAAGGACCGCGAATTGCTGGCCGTGGATGCGTACGATTACGTGGCCCGCGCCATGGAAGCCAAGTACCTGGCCGACCAGTTCATCATCGAGCGGGACTCCATTCTGCACGTGCTGGAAGCGCTGTCCGAAGCACGCGCGATGGCCGGCCTTCGAGGCGACAGCCTTACCTATCTCAAGTACGACGGTATCTACAGCATCCTGGAAACGAGCCTGCTCAACAACGGTTTTACCAAGGCTGCGAAGAGCGATGCCCGGTCGATGAACTTCTACCAGACGATCTCGAACATGATCAGCCAGGTGCGGCTCACGGAAAGCCAGTTGCAGGCAGCCCGCGAAGCCAACGATCAGAAGCAGGTGGAATCGTTGGAAAAGAAACTCGATGACCAGTTGAAAGATCTGCAGGAACTGGGCGGGGAACGGTATCTGGCAGTCGTTATTCCGGGTTTGTCGTCGACGGGCGACAGCGAAGATTTGGAGGCCGTGCTGGCGATGCGCAACGATGCGGTCGACCGCGTGCGACAGAAAGTCAGGCAGGAAAAACAGCAGATCGAGGGACGCCTGGCGGAGACGGACCGCCTGATCAACAAGGCGAAACAGACCGGAAAGGCGTCGGAGCAGGAGCGACTGGAGGAACAGAAATCCAAGCTCAACACGACGCTCAATGAAGTGCTGGAGTTCGAGCGCTGGGTCAACGGGCTGGAAGTACTGGACGTGGCGGCCGTTCGTGAATTGACGGGCCAGGCAGGTTCGTCCTCCGTTCTGGGCGAGGAGTTCAGCCGTGTCGCCATCGACAATTACAGCAACCTCGAGATCCAGAACTACTTCATGCTGCATAAGATGTCCCGGACGATCAGCGAGATCGAAGCGAGGAACCGGGCGTCAGCCGTTCTGCGCGAGAAGCTCACGCAGGAAAAGGATCTGGTCCGCCGCCAGCTCGACCGGGTAGATCAGTTGATGGGAGAAGCGCAGAACAAGAATCTTCATCCGGTCCTGATTCGCCTGCAGTTCGAAAGAAACAAGTTGATCGACCTGTACAACCGGATCAACGATTACGAAATACGGTTACTCACGCAGGAAGAAGTGGAAAGCTACGCGGATCTGGACGTCTGGGGTGATTTCGCCACCTACGGCCGAAACAACATTACGTACGTCATCAACACGACCAAGATCGAATCGATCAATGATCTGTCTCGCGCCATCAGCCAGATCGACAAGATCCTGCTGGCCCGCAAGAAGACGTATGAAGCGCGCATCGTCCAGATCGAGGAAGAGATCAAACGGAAGGAACAGGAGATTCGAGATAAGGAGCTTCAGGAGCTGCGGGCTTCCCAGAAACAATACTACGAGAAGGAGTTCTTTCTCTTCAAGACCAGCGAAAAGCCCGAGGAGGATCCTTACGATTACAACGATCTCGTGCCGGACGTGATCGACGTCAAAGCCATCGAGGATTCGCTCAAGAAGCTGGAAAAGCCGATCGAACAACCGGTCGAGGAAGTGATAGAAACGGTGGATACGACGACCTTCGACACGACCGGGCTATTCGGCGGTTCGCCCACCGATACGTCTGCGGGCGCCAAGCCGGTCATGGAAGAGACGACGTCCGACACCGCAAGTGCTCCGGTCGACACAACGAGTGCGCCCGTGATGGAGGATACGTCCGAAGAAATGAAAGACACCGTTTTGACTGCGCCGGTGGACTCTGCCGCCATGGAGAAGACCGAAGAAAAGCCGGAGGGCGAAGACGTCGGATCCACCGGCAGGACGAGATTCGGTCGAGGACTTGCCGGGACGGTGCGGAACTGCTCGCCGTTCCTCGACCCGCGCCGCCGATACGACGGACACCGGTATCAAGCCTCTCTCGCATGAACCTAATCGTATGGGACCGCAATGAAATTTCATAGGCACATGGCTTTCTTGTTTGCGGCCGTCCTCGCGGCGACGGCCCAGCCTCTGCGGGTGGTCGCGCAGGGACCGATCAACGGCCGTCCCGATACGACGGGGCTCGAGAACGTGTCCAGCGAAGACCTGCTCAAGTTGAAGGAGGACCTCGAAAAGCAAAAGTCCAAACTGGAAGGGGAGCGGATCAACCTGCTGGAAAAAGGTCTCCGGCAGAGCAAGGAGTATCTCGAGAAGTCGGCAGGAGGCATTGCCACCACCTCCCTCGTGCTGTTGCAGCGGGCCGAATACCTGTTCCTTATTTTGGAGGACAACTTCCAGGCGGCGGCCGAATCCGTGGCCGTGGAGAACGACAAGAGGCTGAAAGAGTGGGACCGGCAGAAGGAGCAGGAACGCCTGAGACTGGTGTCGGAAGGAAAGGATGAAAAACAGATCGAGGATATCCTCGGTCAGCTTCCTCCGCCGAACATCCTTCCGGATCCCGAGAAAGACTATTCGGAAATCCTCAGGACCTACCAACAGCTGGTCGATAAGTTCCCGGAAAGCCCTCATGTGGTGGACGCGATGTACAACATCGGCTACATCAAGGAAAACCAGGGCAAGCAGCTCAAGCTGCGGGAGTTGAACGATCCGGCGGAAGGCCGGTGGGCAGAGGAAGGCGAACGAAAGCTGCGTGAAGCGCTCAAAGTCTACCAGGACCTTGCCGTACGGTTTCCGGACAGCAAGTATGCGGCGGAATCGTACAATCGCATCGGCGAGTACTACTTTTCGAAAGGCGGGGACGCCGACCTGCAAAAGGCGATCAAGAACTACAGCAAGGTGTTGGACTATCCGCAATCGCCCCGCTTCCCCGAGGCCG
>JBBIJR010000110.1:0-569 GCA_037445875.1 Bacteroidota bacterium
TCCCCGGAGAATTGTCGGCGTGTTTCTCTTCGAGTCCTTGCTGCTCGGCGCGTTCGCCGGTGCGGCCGCAGTGAGTGGCGGGATCGCCCTACAATTCGTGACGCTTTCGACCATGAACTGGAGCACGTTCTCGGAACTGGCTTTTCGTTTAACTCTCACACCAGCGTCCATTGCGTTAACAATGGGATTCGCACTAGGGGTCAGCTTCATCGGAGGAATTCCTCCTGCCATTCGAGCCGCACGGCTCTCCGTATCGGCGGCCTTGCGCGCACCGGGCCAATAGGCCGCTGCGAAACCAGCCTTCTTTGCCCCATCAGGAAAAGAAACATGGCGATCCGGCGATCGAACATGTTCAGCATCTTCACGAGTGCTGTATATGACTTTGAGAATTGTTCTCATATTTAATCGCTATGATATTCCCTCTTGCCACACACAGAATCGCACTCGAAATCGATCCTGCGGCAAATCGGCTTCGCCGCGGGGTTTCGGCTTGGACATTTTCGCTCGGCGCGCATGCCTTGGCGCTGGCCGGCGCCGTGACGCTTCTCCGCGATTTTTCCCATCACACT
>JBBIJR010000110.1:625-9020 GCA_037445875.1 Bacteroidota bacterium
GTTGAGGCTTTGCGTCCTGCGAAAGACGCCGCCGTGCCGCCCTCCCCTGCACCTGTCATCGCGTCTGATCCGAAGAACACCATCGCGCCGACGCCGCAGCTCCACGCGGCCGCGGCGGCCGCCACCGTTGAGCGAACAGTGACTCAGGCCGCCCCGATGATTCGGACAGAAGTCGCCACGAGGCCTTCCGCAATCGCCCATCAATCGTTCACCGTGACAGCGCCTCAGCCGGTTGCACGACCAGTTGAGCAGGCTGTATTCGTCAAAGAGTCCCGGACACCTCTCCCCACACTGGCCCCCGTGGCCACCCACGCCGTGGAACGTCAGCCGGCAACCGAGTCTCTCGCTCCGATATCGGCCCAAGCGATGCGCAAGATCGAACTGGCGCAGCAGCAGCCTTCGATCGATACGTCCGACCTCTCTTCTGTCCGACGAGATCGAGTGACGGGTGAATCTCAATCCAACGAAGAGGCCGAATCCGACGCTTTCTCGTCCGCCTCGCATGGCAATCCACCATCGGCAGCGCCTACGACATCTGGATCCGCAGGCGGATCCGATGCGGATACGCCTGCCAGATCGGCTGTATCAGGAGAAACGGAAGCACCTCCGACTTCCCCTCCGGTCGCGGCTGTGAATCATCCGGCCATCACCAGAACCATTCACTCCCAAGCCGATCTCGGCTGGCTGAACGATTTGCTGTCGCGCAAGATCAAAAGCATGCAGGCCTATCCTCGTCTGGCCCGCATGCAAGGATGGAAGGGAATCGTCGTCGTCAAGGCGACCATCAAGAACGACGGCAGCCTCCTCGAAGCGATCGTCATCGAGAGCTCTGGCTACCCTACTTTGGATGACGATGCTTTGAAACTCATGCATCGAGTCTGCCCCGTCCACCTGCAACGAGATCTCGGCCAATCCCAAATCGACGTCTACGTCCCCGTGCACTATCGACTCGAATGAGAAAGGAAGGAGCTTCCGCCATGTCCATACGTCCACTACTCGTCGTAACTGCCATGCTGCTGAGCGTGGATGTGCCCTCGACCGCGGTCGCAGAACCGTCTAAACCGGGGTTTCTCGTGATCGCCCCAGATCGCGGCTATCTCGGCAACCAGGAACTGCGCGCCCTGATGGAGGAATTCAAGAAAACCTATCCGGCTGCGCTCGGACTAGTCGGCCGTGAGTACACCGGTGTCGAAAACGAATATGCCGCATATCTGACCAGAGCGGCGCAGGAGCTGAAACGTGCCGGGGCGTCAGAAATCGTTGCGATACCGCTGTTCCTCTCGGAAGCCGACCCGCTGCTGAAGCGGGTGCAGCCTACCCTCCCCGCCTACACAGGCGGACTCCCAGTGCGTTGGGCGCCGGCCATGGCACACGACTATCTCATCGGTCAGATCGTGCTCGACCGAGTCAACGCCCTCAGTGAACATGCTGAATCCGAGCGCCTGATCCTGGTTGGAGCCGGCGCGACGGATGAGGCTAGTGCGACGGCGTTGAAAGCCGATATCGAGAAACTCCTCGCCTACGTCAAACGCTACAAAGCGATTCGCGAAGCGGAAATCGTGGTCTTCTATGACCGGGGAGCGGACGGCGCCGAACAGAAGAACAGAGACATCAAAGCCCATCTTCTGTCCCGAATTGCCCAGCAAGGCCGTACGCTGCTGATACCGGCCTTCATCGGGCCCAAGTTTGACCATATGATGGCGTTGACCAGTTGGCTGGACAGTCAGTTCAAAAGCACGCAGGTGGCGTATAAGCCGCACGAGTTGCTTCCCCACCCCAATGCGCTGCTCTGGTTGAAGAAAACGGCCAATCGGGAAACCCCGATCGCAGCAAGCGATCTCGGCGTTATCATCATGCCGCATGGATCGACGCAGCCTTGGAACGACGCGGTGGAGATGACGATCCAACCCCTTCTATCTAAATACCCTCTCGAAATGGCGTACGGAATGGCCGATCCGCAGATCATTCAAGACGCCGTTTCTCGCCTCGAACAACGCGGGATCAGACGAATCGTCTTCGTGCGGATGTACGCCTTAGATCATCAGATGAAGGCGGATACCGACTACATCCTCGGACTCAGCTCCCAGGCTCCGGGCTTTGGCCACGGAGGAGGGCACGACCACGCTGCAATCGCTCCTCCGCAGGTCAGAACCGCCGCTCTCTTCTCCACGTTCGGAGGATACGAGCAGTATCCGGACATCGTGCAGGTGCTGCACAAGCGCATCAGCGAGATGAGCCAAGACCCGGCCCACGAAACCGTCCTGCTGGTGGCCCACGGCGAAGGCACCGATGAGGGGAACGAGAAGTGGCTGGCGGTGACGAACCGAAATATCGAGCGTCTCCGACAGGATCCACACTGCGCGAAGATCAAATCGGTGAAGGCATTGACCGTCCGTGAAGACTGGCCGAAAGAACGGGAGCTTGCCGTTGCCACAGCCCGCGCCGCAGTTGAAGAAGCGGGCAAGCAGGGACGCGTCCTCGTCATCGCCAACCGTCTTTACGGGTCCGGTCCGTACAAGACCATGCTCAAGGGATTGACGTACGAACTGAACGACAAGGGGCTGGTCGACCCTGTTTTAACCCGCTGGCTCGAAGACGGAGTACGCCGCCTGAGTGAGGAACTGATCCCCCCTGGGGCCGAGCGTCTGCGGACCGCTCAACCTTGGAGCGATCGCGGCACGACGGACGGAGCGGGTTCACCTCCATGATCGCTCCGTCCGTTGCTCCCAGCGAGCGTGTCGTTTCGCCCATAACTCCCGAACACAAAGGATATCTCGCATGAACACCAACAGATTCCGCTGGCATAAACCCACTGGGGTATTGCCATTCGCCGTATTTGTCACGAGCGTGTGGATAGCCGCCGCGCACGCAGCCGATGAGACGACTCTACCTGGCAGCGATTCTTCCCAGAGCACTGCCGAATCCGCCGTGATTCCGGCCACCGCTCCCCAAGGCGGCCTGCGCGTCGATGACGTCGTCATCACCGGAACGTGGACGCCGCATGCGCAGAAGGATTCCCCGGTAGAAATCGAACGCATCACGTCGAAAATGCTCGAACAGGCCGGCGCGACCAACGTTCGCCAGGTGCTGCAAGACGTGCCCGCCATCGAGTTGCGGCGCAGCGCCGGAGGATTTCAGACCTTCCAAATTCAAGGGCTCGACACCAAGCACACCCTGTTTCTCGTGAACGGCCAGGAAGTGATCGGCTCGATTGAAGGTGCAACCTTTACTCGGGACCTTCTGGCTTCGCCGGAAATTGAATCCATCGAAATCGTCAAAGGTGGTGCCTCGGTCCAGTACGGGAGCGACGCGATCGGCGGAGTCATCAACATCCGTACGAGAAAAGCGACGCAACCCATGGGCGCGACCATCATAGGGCAGTATGGCCGGTTCAATACGGTGACGACCTTCGCGGCGCCCGAATTCCGCAGCGCAGACGGAAAATTCGGCGGTTATATCGCGGCCGGTGTCTCAAAATCCGACGGTGTGGATTATACCCAAAACACTCCCGCCACGAACGGCGACCCGAATTTCTCGACGAAAAACGTCAGCGGGCACTTCGACTATGCCCTGTCAAACTCCGTAAAGCTGTCGGTTTACAGCCGCTATACCGACGACGACCGAGTGAGCCGCGGCGGAGCGACAGCCGCGTCTACTCGGACGGAAACCACCAGCAACAACGAACGGGCCCAGACCGTGCTCAAGTACGACTGGAACCCGGACGCATCTTCTACGCTGACCATCTGGGGCCACCATCAGACGTTCCAGAACGATTCGAGGACGAAGATCTTAGGGACGGGGGTACAGAACAGACTGTCACGGTTCACGCAGGAGCTCTGGGAGCCGCAATTCCAGTACACGAGACAACTCGGCCAGCAGCATCTCGTCAGCGTCGGCGGCGAACACGATATCCGGAAAATCCGCGGGCAGAATTTCATCAACGGGAATCCCATCCGCAATTTGACCGAATCCGCCGGATGGTTTCAGGATGAAATTGCGGTCCTTCCCTGGATGGATCTCGTCCTCGGAAGCCGCTATACGACGAACAGCGATGCCGGAGGATTTTGGAGCCCTCAAACGACGCTCCTTTTGAAACCGGGAAACTTTCGCGGGCGTTTTACGTATACACGCGGGTTCAGGAGCCCGGGACTCGACGAGCTCAGCTCCTCCTTCATTGAAGGAGGATTTGTAGGAGTCGTCGGCAATCCGAATCTCTCTCCCGAGAAATCGACGAGTTATACAGGCAACCTCGAATACTATTTCGAGCGGGCTAAGATCGGGGCGTCCGTATTCCGCCACGAAGTGAGCAATCTCATTCAATTCATCGGAGGAACCTGCTCGCCCACCGATCTTGCAAATTTGCCGGGGATCACCAGCCCCAACTGCCTCAAGGCGCAAAACATCGCAGCCACCACCAGCCAGGGGTTTGAGCTGGAAGCCGGCGCCAGACCGATCGACTGGTTGTACTTTGAGACCGGTTACATGCACCTCGATTCCAAAGACGACAATACCAAGCAATACCTGTTCAACCGGTCGCGGCATGCCTGGAAGACACGTGTCAACGTCACCTATGAAGGTTGGAATTTCACCGCCCGCCTTCGATATTTCTCTTCTTTCGGTTTCAGCGATGCCAACAACAACGGGCGAATCGATCGAAATCCGAACGAACTGGCTCCCTCCAACGTCCAACTCGACATGCGGCTTTCCAAGATGCTGAAGAACGGAATCGAAGTGTACCTCGGAGCCGACAATATCACGGAGTCGCGCGTTCCCGTCAGCACGACCTTTCCGTTGGAGGGGCAACATCTCTACTACGTGGGCATGCGGATGACGCTGTAGCCGTCTACAGGAACAGGCCATGAGGACTCTCGCACGCCAAGACACCCAAACCCGTGGAGGCAGTCTATGAATGTCCCCATTATTGTACTGATCGCGATGACGTGGGCGCTCTACATGCCTGCCGCACCGACGCACGCCGCCGAACAAGGCTCTGGCAGCAAAATCGGCGTGTTGCTCGTGAATCACGGCTCACGGTCTGCCACGTGGCGGAACGCGCTCCTTCAACTCGAGTCCAGCGTAACTCCCTCACTCCTTGGGAACCCTGACATCAAGGGGTTGAAAACCGCGTTCATGGAGTATACGGAACCCTCCATCGCCACTCGCATGAAAGAGTTCGACCAAGACGGTTTTACCGATGTGATCCTGATTCCCGTATTTCTCACCGTCAGTCCGCATACCTTCGACGACATTCCGACTATCTTGGGGATGAAGGAGGACCCTCACTCCTTGCAGCAACTCAAAATCGAAAACATCCAACGTTACACTCCGCGGGCGAAACCACACATCACCCCTCCGCTCGATTTTACGGACATCCTCCAAAAGAACCTCCTCAGGCGGGTAACCGCCTTGTCAAGAGAGCCCGTTCACGAGGGCCTGGTACTCATTGGATATGGCGATGAAACCTACGACAAGGAATGGGTCGAGCTGTTCGACAAAGCCGCCGGATTTATCCGCCACCGCACGGGCATCGCCGCATACGCGTACGGTTGGTGCGGGCACATCGCCAACTACAAACCGGAAGAAACGACCGCCGCCATCAATGCCGTGCTTAAGACCGCACGAACCGCTCTCGTCATTCCCGTGCTGGTGGCTCACGACGAACAGTTTCAGATCAAGATCATCGGAGACGGCATCGCCAAGGTCCCTGACAACAAGAACCGCGTCCTGTATAAACCCGACTCGATTCTCCCCGATCCGAATGTCGAACGGTGGGTGGTCAATGTCACCGAGGAATACGTCACGAGAATTCACCCGCGGGTATCGCAGGCACGATGATGCGAGCGATTCTTTCACGGTTACACATCAGATGGCGTTTCCCCGAGTCGGACGCACTCGCCCGATGGAATATCGCGGCGCACAGGGATATCGGCTACGCCTGCGCTTCGCTGATACTCGCCTATTGCCTCTCTGGCATCGCGCTCAACCACATCAGCGACTGGAATCCCGACTTTGTGATCTCGAAGGAGACGGTGACATTACCCCGCAGTTACACCAAGAGTGAGATCACGAATGAACAGATTCTCGAATTGGGGCGGCTGGTGAAGGAAGACGGTTTCAAAATCTACGACTTCCCAACACCCGATCAAGTCAAGATTTACTACGACAACGCCTCACTGCACCTGCATTTGTCGACCGGCCAAGGGACGTATGAGAGAGTGTCGAGGAGACCGGTGTTGTACGAGGCCAACGTGCTGCATCTCAACCGCCTCAGGGGGTGGAAATGGGCTTCCGACGTGTTCGCAGTGATCCTCATCGTTCTGAGCCTTACCGGCTTGCTTGTGTTACGGGGGAAATATGGAGTCGCTCGAAGAGGTAAGTGGTTGATCGCAGCCGGGATGCTGCCCCCATTGCTGGCCCTGCTGCTCTTCGAACTCAAATAGCCGGCCCCAGGTGTCCGACCCACTACGATGCGCCAACCATACAACCAGGGAGTTGCACCATGACTTGCACAAAATGCCACGGGCTGCTGATCTCCGAGCGGATCCTGGAATTCTATGCCGGCACGGAACAATGGAAATGCATTAACTGCGGATGGTCTCGCATGGAACATCCATCACCCATACACCTTGCCAGCCTGTCTCCATGCCGTCGTTCACGCAAGAAGAACCTCCGTTAATGGGACAGCTTATGCTATGCAATCTGCCGAGATTCCGAGATCCGGCTTTGGTCGGATGCCAGTGAGATACCAAACGTTCCCGGTCGACGATTCAGGCCTTTACGAATTACGCCCGTGGCTTCATGGATTACAGGCTGGCCATGCTCCAATGCGATCTGATGAAGCCCCGCGTGCCATGTTCGGCCTGCATGACCGAAGACGACTGCCAACGGCAACGACTGCACGTTCGACCACATAAAGGAGACACGAGTATGGAGAATGTCGTTCAGGGAAAGGGGCAAGCAGCGTTGAACCTATGCGGCTGCGGGAAACTACACTTCACGTACGGTCCCGTTACGCTGCACTTCGAGCGGGAGGAATTTCAGGCGTTTGCGGAGACCGTATGCCGGCTAGCCTATCAATCCCGGCACATTGTCGACATGCCGAACGTAACTACGGTTTCTCCCGGACCCGGCTCCGTCTGTCATTAATCGACACAGTCCGCGCACACCGGGAGATCTTTGAAAATAGGAGAGACCGTATGAAGACACGCGACTGCCCTCGCTGCAGAAGGAAGGCTCTGTTCCAGACCGGAGCGTTCTGGGCCTGCGGAATCTGCAGCTACGCCATCACACAAGCAGCGCTGCTCATCGACCAGGCCGACGCCAGAGGCGGGAATCGGCGCGCGCAGATGGACAGTCTGCAGGACAACCACTCCCTCGCCACAACCCTTGAGATGATACTGCCACGCCAGGCCAAACTGAGCATGCGAACCGACACCGATAGGGAAACCATGTCTTCCCCTTTAAGGCAGACACTCTCCCATTGAAGACGATGGAAACAGTTACTTCTTGATCTGTTCGGCGAGGTAGGTATCGAGCCCGACTTGTTTGATCGTCCTGAGCTGCGTTTCGAACCAGTCCACGTGTTCCTCCGAATCCTCGATCATGTCTTCCAACATATGCCGGGTGGTGAAATCACCGACCTTGGCGCAGTGAGCGATTGCTTTTCGGAGCAGTTCGACATCATCGATCTCGAAATCGCGGTCGCTTATGAACAGGGCTGCGACATCGCTCCCTCGCGCGACTGCATCGAGACGCCCGACGTCCGGAACACCTTCCAGGTACAGAATGTGGTCGATCAACCCGGAAGAATGGCCCACTTCCTCCTGCGACAAGTGGCTGAAGTGCTCATGCAGCCGCTTGTAACCCCAGTTCTTGCACATGGCCCCATGCAGCAAGTATTGATGCACGGCTGTCAGTTCAGCCTTGAGGACTTGATTGAGATAATCGACAACGCCTTCCTTGGCCTTCATGATTTCTTTCAGCCTTCTTTCTTGATCTGCTCGGCGAGGTAGTTCTCCAGCCCCACTTGCTTGATCGTCTCCATCTGCGTTTCGATCCAATCGATATGGCCGTCGACGTCTTCCGCCATGTCTTCGAACATGTGCCGCGTCGTGAAGTCCAACACCTTCGTGCAGTGGACGATGCCTTCGTTCAGCAGTGCGAGCATTTCCTGCTCGGCCTTGAGATCGAGCTTGAGCTGTTCAGGCACGGTCTCGCCGACGTGGACGGTATTCATACGCTGGACGTTCGGCACACCCTCCAGATACAGGATGTGGCCGATGATCTTGTCGGCGTCCTTCATCTCATCGATACTGCGGTCGCGGACTTTATGATGGAGCCGTTCGTAGCCCCAGTTCTCGCACATCTTGGCATGCACAAAGTATTGGTTGATCGC
>JBBIJR010000111.1:0-8901 GCA_037445875.1 Bacteroidota bacterium
AGCCCGCTCATGACGCCGGTGACCACGATCAGCGCGCAGACGCCGAGCGCCACGAAGGTATATCCGAGCATAGCGGTCAACAGCGCCGGACGCAAGACGACGTGATAGTGTTCACGGTGCATGACATGCCCGAGCGCGGCTGTCGTAAACCCCCCCGCTGCAAGCGCCACACCGGCCGCCACGTCCACACCGATCCAGATGCCCCACGGGAACTGTTGCGAAAGATTGGTCACAGCCCCGAGGCCGAACACGAACCGCATGATCAAGAAGACAAGCCCGTTCAGCGCAATCAGAATCAGCACCCACACGCCGGGAGACAGGAACTTCCTCGGCATCGGTTTCGGTTGCATATCCTGTTCCATCGTCGGAAGACCCTCATTCTTTTTCTTGTTTACTCTTCATCATCCACATGATCCCGCCCAGAAGGGCGTACAGGGATATGGGTGGAACGAAGTAAGCGAAGATACCGTGTTGGATGGATTCGGTGACGCCCGGCGCCGGGTTCGCGCCCAGCCTGGGAAATCCGATCTCCGCGAAATCACGGCCCGCCAGGTAAAGCCACGACGTTCCACCGACTTCCGTTTCGCCGTACACCCAGTCCGCGTAGCGTTCCGGATACTTGCGAATGCGTTCCCGCGCGATCTGAATGAGCTCCGTACGAGGACCGTAGGTCATCGCTTCAACGGGACAGATGTCCACACAGGCCGGCCGCTTTCCCTCCCGTGTGCGTCCGACGCAGAAATCGCATTTCATCACGTTGGGCTGGAGGGCCTGATCATACTGAAACGCCGGGACCTGGAACGGACACGCGACCATACAGTAACGGCACCCGATGCATTTGTCGGTATCCCACACGACGGCCCCGCTTTCGATCTTGGAGAACGCACCGACGATGCAAGCGGACACGCAAGCCGGATGATCGCAATGCATGCACTGGAACTTGACGTCGATGGGTGTGCGTTTGGGCGGTTTTCCCGGATACTCATTGACTACCGTCAGGGCCGTGGGATCGGGTCGGCGTTTGCTTTCAAAGACGGAGCGGTCTTCGTAGCTCTCCAACCGGTCAGTCGCCATGCCATGCGCTTCCTTGCAGGCCCATTCGCAATTACGGCACCCGATGCAAACGGTTGTGTCCACCAGTACACCCTGTCGATCGTAGGACAGGATATTCCTCGGTCCTGCGTGCGCCCTCTTTGTTTCAAGGCCCATGAGGCTCGCACTCAACAGAGCGGCCCATTGGAGAAACCCGCGTCTGCTTTGCTTTTTCATAACCGATTGTCCTGGATGTTGTAGAATATTTAGACATCCCTTTATCTTATTTAAAGATAGAAAACAACACAACATATGGCAATGATTGTTGTCATGATTTCTGCCTTTTTTCGCTACATTAAGGAGCGCAAAAACAGAATCTTCGGCCTCTAAAGAAGGGCTCTCGACTTGATCTCAATGTAGCGGTTGATCAACTCGGCCGTCATATCGGCGGCAAACACATCCAGTATGTCAACGCCATGATTTCGCAGATATCCGATCGCTTCTTGCCGTTCCCCCAGCAATTCTGCAGAGACAGCTTTTTGATAAGCGTTCTCCTTATTGCCGTCCTTCGTCTCCACCAGACGCTCGAGCAGCGGATCTTTCATGACCACGCAGAGCGGCAGATGCTTCGGATAAAGCGCCGATACACTGCGAATCAGCATCTGAGACGCGTACCGGTCGATGACATCGGTGAACAGTACAACAAGCGACCGCCGTTTGTGGTGCTGTCTGAGATACTCCACGGCGTCGGAATAGTTTGATTCGACCAGCGTACTCTCGATGTTGTAGACCTGCTCGGCCAACCGCGCGACCTGAGAGTGCCGGCGGCCCGGAGGAAGAAACCTGTGAATTCGGTTGGAGAAGACCAACAGCCCCACTTTGTCGCCGTTGCGGACCGACGCATGGGCAAGCATCATCGCCGCCTGAATCGCATGGTCGAGCCTGGAGCGGCCGAAAGACTGAGTCCCCATCATCCGGCCCGTATCGATCAGGAGCATCACATTCTGGCTCTTGTCCTCCTGATACTGCGTGGCAATGAGCTTGCCTGCCCGCGCCGACGCATGCCAGTTGATCCGGCGGTATTCGTCATCGACCGTATACTCGCGCAGACTTTCGAACTCGGTGCTCATCCCGTGCCGCCGGGCCGCTCGGACACCCACTGCCTGAAGTCTCCCCCGAAGCGTGAGCAGGTCGAACTTCGCCAACTCGCGATAGTTGGGATATACCTTGACGGCCGTTGACCGGTCGTACGCATAGTGGCGGCGAATCATTCCCACGAGAGGCCCCCGGCAGACCACCACCACCCGGTGGAACCGGTAATCGCCCCGCCGTTGCGGGCGGACCCGATACGTGAGCCTCCGGCGTTCGCGGCGCCCCAGCCGAACGGCGAAGTTCACTTCCCGCAGTTCGAATTCGTCCGGGGGTTCGTCGTGTATGATCAGGTCCAGCGTGGAAGAGCCGCTGTGCTCGACGAACAATTCTACGAGCGTATCGGCTTCCACGGGCAGCATCGCGGGTACGCACCGCACCACCTCCAGCGCGGCGGCCTCGGGAAGCAGCCACCGGTCCGCCATCGCCAGCAGGACCGTTAGGACCGCCACCAGCAAGCCTGCGTGGAACAAAGTTTGGGAAAAGACGCCCAGAATACACAGGACGGCCGCGGCGAGCAGCGGCAGGACCATACGCACAGTGACGGTCATCGAAAGACGCTACGGGTTTGGATATCGTTCACGAACGGTCCGGACGACGATCGCGACTTGTTCGTCGATCGTCAGACCGGAATTGTCGAGTTCGATGGCGTCCGGAGGTCTTATCAGCGGACTGGCATCGCGTACGGAATCGAACTCGTCGCGCTGGAGCAGGTCGCGCAGTGTCTCCTCATAGGATACGTTGGGATCGGTGTTCTGCAGTTCTTTGAAGCGCCGCCGCGCCCTCTCTTCGGCGGTGGCCGTAAGGAAGAATTTGATCTCCGCGTTCGGAAAGATCACCGTTCCGGCATCGCGCCCGTCCACCACAAAACCCCCCTCCCGCGCGATGGACTGCTGCTGCCTCACGAGAAACCGCCGCACATCCGGAAGGGCGGCGATCCGGCTCACATGACGGCTTACTTCCACGCTGCGTATGTCCGCGCTCACGTTGCGCGGACCGAGGAACGTCTGCTGTCCGTGCGGTTCGTAGCGGATCGAGATCTCGATGGATGGCAAAAGGCGACGTATGGCCTCACCGTCGAAAGGATCGATGCCCGCCTCAAGGACGCTCAGCGTCACAGCCCGGTACATGGCCCCGGTATCCAGATACGTATAGCCTAGCCGCTCGGCAACCATCCGCGCCGTCGTGCTCTTCCCCGATCCGGCCGGGCCGTCGATGGTGATGATCAATCTGCGCGCCGCCATGTCAGTCGGACAACCCGACGGCCTTCTTCAGCGCCTGAACCTCCTGCGGCCTCAGATGGCGCCATTGACCGTATTTGAGCTTACCCAACTGAAGGGGACCCAGACGGGAACGATGCAGTTCGCGGACCTTGTACCCGAGTTTGCGAAACATACGCTTGACCTGCTTGTTCTTTCCCTCGTGGATGGTGACCTCCACGACCTGCGTGCCGAGCTTGACGGCCTGGCTCGGAACGGTCTTCCCGTCGAACAGTTGAACGCCGCGCCGAAGGTGCTCCAGTTCGCGGTCGCCGATCTTCTTGTTCAGGACGGCCACATACGTCTTCCGGACGCCGTATTTCGGGTGGGTCAGCCGGTAGGAAAGCTCACCGTCGTTCGTGAGCAGGAGCAGCCCGGTCGTATCGTAGTCGAGCCGGCCGACGGGAAACACGCGCTCAGTAATGTTGACGAGGTCCACGACCGAGTTTCGTCCCTTCTCGTCTTTCACGGTGGTCACGCGCTTGACGGGTTTGTGCAGCATGACGTAGACGAGGCGGGTCACGACGCGGACAGAGGCACCGTCCACGAGTACCGTATCGAGGTCCGGGTCGACATCACGGGCTACATCGGTGACTACCTGGCCATTAACCTTCACGCGTCCTTCGCGAACAATGGTTTCCGCGCTTCTCCGGCTGGTCACCCCGGCGGAAGCCAGGAAATGGTTCAGACGCATGGCAAGCAAACAGGATTAGAACGCATCGGCGGCGATTTTCTTCTTCTCGGCCGGCTCACCGGCTTGAGAGGCGTCGCGCATCATCCGGACGAGATCCGGACGCGCCTGGAGAGCGTTGGTGAACGAATCCCGCCATCGCAGCCCCAACTCCGCAATTTCGCCGGGCTCGCGGATGGACTTGGCGTGGATGAGACACTCGTTCAGCACTTCCCGCTGGGTGGCGTGATCAAACACCGCCCCGAAGAGCTGGCCGAAGGGAAACCTGACGAGCACCGTGCGGGGCGGCTTGACGTTTTCACAGATGCTTCGGAGACACCCGACCATTACGGTACTGATTTCCTCGTCCTCGATGGCGCGCGCCATCTGGCCGGCCGTTTGATGTCCGAGGGGACCGACCGGAGAAAGGATCACAAGGTCGACCAGGAATTTCTGCAGTTGCTTGACGATTTTCGGTACCGTCTCTTCGACCAGTTCACTGCAGCTTTTCACTTCACCCATCACCGAGTAGTGCACTTCGGCCATCGCACTGATACGTTTGTCCCGTTCCATCTCCGCGAGACGATCCAGCGGAAAGATGCAGTTGAAGTCCAGGGCGGCGGAATCCCTGAGGTCGACCCACTTGTGCGATACGCGAAGCTCCTCCTGGGATACGCCCCGGCGGATCTCGCGGAACGACCCGTCGCCGTTGTCATCTGCCAGATTAAAATGTTTCGTCGCTTTCCACGGATACACGCCGGCCGTAGTGATCAACGCGACCTTAGTTTCGCTCAGGTCTTTCCCCAGGTGTTTCCATGGGATGTCCGTATTGACGATCCACGATTGGTCTCGGAGGATCCGGTCAAACATCATGGCGGCACCTCTTCCTTGGTGGGATTATTTCGGCGGTTCGACGGACTCGTTCGCTTCGCCAGGCGTATGCCCGATCTCGCCGGGCGACGGATCGTTCGTCGGCATCGTCTCCGGCACAACGGGCAGCGTGGACAGGTCGCTCGCAAAATCCAGTTCCAGCGTTTCTGCGAATTCCTTGTCTTCCCGTATGATATCTTCGATCTCTTTCAGTTTCGGCAACTCCGAGATATCGTAAAGCCCGAAATGCTCCAGAAACGCCCTGGTGGTACCGAAGAGCAGGGGTTTGCCGGGAGCGTCTTCGCGGCCAACGACGGTGATCAAGTTTTTTTCCATCAGCGAGCGCAGAGTCCAATCGGCGTTGACGCCCCGGAT
Source organism: Bacteroidota bacterium (assembly GCA_037445875.1). Classification (GTDB taxonomy): domain Bacteria; phylum CLD3; class CLD3; order SB21; family SB21; genus JBBIJR01. Next base: position 5,356 of record JBBIJR010000111.1, read on the forward strand.
CTTTTCGATTTCGGCACGGGTGATCGGCTGGCGGTAGGCCACAATGGCAAGCACCTCCAGCGCCGACTGGGAAAGCTTGCGTTCGGCCTTCTCCTTGAACAGTCGGCTCACCCACCGGTCGTACTGCGGATGCGTGGCGAACTGGTAGCCGCCGGCGATCTTGACGATGCGGATCGAGCGGTCGGTTTCTTGATACTGCCGGTTCAGGAGGTCGATGGCCTCCTTCACGAGTTCGTCCCGGACGTCGTCCTTCTGGATGCACTCCACGATCTTGTCCAGCGGAATGGGCTCCGTCGATGCAAAAACGATCGACTCCACAATCGGCGCCAACGGCAGGCCGTCTACTAATCTCGATTCTGCCACGTTCGGTGCTCGTCTCCTTTAGTTGCCCGTGAGTATTCTTTTGACAAATCTGACGACTTCCTTCAACCAGCGAGCCACTTTCGACTCGTTCCCCAAGGCAGTCCGAACCCCGTCGGATCCGGTTTCTTTGTGCTCCTTCCCGTCGAGCGCTGCATCCGTCCGGTGCGATGGAGATGAATCCGACTTCCGTGTGAGGCTTTCGTCGACGGCGGACGGCACGTTACTCTCGTCCGTCAGGTCGGTCGGCTGGCCTGGCAGCGTCTCCTCATGGGACGCGGAGACGGCCACCGGAATACCATCGTTCGCGGGCGGTGCCTCAAGGACAGGCATGTCGGATGCACGAGCACCGGATTCCGAATCCTGGCTCGTAACAACGTTCGTCCGGTCGCTGTCGTCCGAACGCTCCTCGGCGACTTGTCCTCCCTCCTCCATCGCACCCAGGACAAGATCATCCATCATGCTGCCGACGCCCCGGCCCGGCTCCTCGCTGAGGAATGTATCCAGACGATTCCGTATTTCATCCTGAGAAAGCGATTCCAGCGGTTCCCTGGGCGGCTCTTCCTCCAGAAAGGCATGGAGGCGCCGTTCGATCTCCTCGCGGGAAAGGTCCGCGAGCGGATAGGTTTCCGGCTCCACGTACGTGGGCACCGACTCCTCGCTCGACTCGATCTCCTCGTCCGTGTCCGTGGATACTTCGGTGACAACAGGACCTTCGGCGGCATCGAAATCCAATACATCCTCATCCTCCCCGCCTCCCGAATCCTCCTCCACCCCTCCCTCATCCAGCACGGCGCCGGTGAAACCGGCATCGGCGGAGCCCACACGGTGCTCCGTGTCGTCCACCGTATCCGTCGGACCCTGTTCCGCTTCGTACTGCTGGCGCTGGGCCTCTGCCTCCTCCAGGGCGTGCATTTCCTCGTCGGCGTAGGCGTCGGGCCGGTAGATCCAGATGTCGTCGAAGATCGTCGCCTGTTTTACCGCAATCTCGCCTCGCCGGATGAGTTCGAGCATGGCCAGAAACGTTACGACGATCTCGACCTTGCTCATGACCGTGCAGAGATCGCTGAACAGATAACACTTTTTGTCGTTGAAGAAACCGGTGATGAGGTCCTGCTGTTGCTCGATCGTTACGTTAAGACGCTCGATGTTGTGGTAAATGACCTTGGGCTTCTTCGCGAGGGCCTTCTTGTAGGCGGCAAGGAGATCGAAGAACGTCACGTCTTTCAGGCCAACGGGTTCCTCGCTCTGTTGAGGAATCAGATCAAAATTGAAGTACGTGCGCCGGTACACGCTTCGCCAGTACTCGTTCAACTCGGCAAGGGACTTCGAGGCTTCTTTGAATTGCCGGTACTCGATCAGGCGTCGGGTCAATTCCTCCCGCGGGTCCAGCGGCTCCTCTTCCTCCTCCTCGTCGGGGTCGCGCGGCAGCATCATCTTCACCTTTATGCGCATCAACGTGGCCGCCATAAGGATAAATTCCGCCGCAATGTCGAGGTTGAGCTCCTCCATCAACCGAAGGTACTCCAGATACGACCGCGTAATGTGCGCGATCGGAATATCGTATATGTTCAATTCATCCTTGCGGACGAAGAACAGCAGCAGGTCCAGAGGCCCTTCGAAATTCTGAATTTTGACTTTATACATGGTCCCGTCCGTTCCTCGGAGCCCTCACCGGCGCTTTCCCTGCATTCGTTCGACCTGTTCCGCGCAGTCTGAAGCCGTTTCGATGAATTCAATCAGTTTTTCCATGAACGGCATGCTCGCCACCGTCCCCTGGGTCTCGTAGTGTATGCGCCCCCCTTCGAGCTTGATCCCGAAGGCGACGTGCTTCCCGGCCATCTCCATGAATCTCTGCTTGATCGTCGGGGTCAGAAAATTCACGAGCAAGCTCTCGTCCGACGCCTGGACGATGAACTCTCTGTCAAAGTCGGGATCGCCCGTTTGTATGTCCTCCATGCCGAACTTGGTGGCCAGAGTGGTGAAAAAACCCTGCTCGAAGATGTGGAAGCCAAACCCGCCCGGATTGAACACGTCGAGATCAAACGCGGTGTACGTCGACTGATTCTTGCCCGATCCCCGCGTGAACATGAAAACTTTCAGCGGCCGGCCCCGGTACGTCCCATCCAGCGAAGGAAAACCCCCGAAGAATCCTTCCGGGATACGCGCGGAACACCCGAGACGCGTTCCCAGTTCTGCAAAATGGGCCTTGAGCTTCTTTCGTTGCGAGACCACAAGAAAGATAACGAAGGCGAAAACGAGGACAACCAAAGCCCCCACCGCCAGCGGCATCAATGCTTCCAGAGAGCTTGATTCCATCGTCAAACCGTGAGGTTCATGGCCTTCCGAACCCGTTTCATCGTGTCCGACGCGATGGCCCGCGCACGATCGGAACCCTCACTCAGCGTTTCCTCCACCAGGGGGAGATTCCGCTCCAATTCTCTCCGCTTCTCACGGAACGGCTTCAACCGTGTCCCTATCTTCTCCGCCAGGTTCATTTTGCAGGCAACACATCCCAATACCCCGCTGCGGCAATCCGCTTCGATCCTCGATGTTTCGGGAACGTTGAACACCTTGTGGTAGGTGAACACGGAACATATCTCCGGACGGCCCGGATCGTTCTTCCGGATCTTGTTCGGGTCTGTCACCATCTTGCGCGTCTGGGTGGCTACCGTTTCGTCGTCATCCGAGAGGTAGATACAGTTATTCAGGCTCTTGCTCATTTTCGAACTGCCGTCCACTCCGGGAAGCCGGGGCGTCAGGGTCAACTTGTGCTGCGGTTCGGGGAAGACGAAGCCGCCGGAGCCATACAGAAAATTGAACCGGCGGGCTATTTCGCGGCACAGCTCGATGTGCGGGACCTGATCCTCGCCGACCGGTACGGTGTCGGCTCGATAGATGAGAATGTCCGCACTCTGAAGAACCGGATAACCGAGGTGGCCGAAGTCGATCTTGGTCATATTCTCGTCGGTGGCGCTCTCGATCAATCCCATGTCGCGCGCCTGCTCCTTGACGGCGGGATTGCGAATCAGCCACGGCGTAGGGGTAATCATGGAGAACAGCAACTGCAATTCCGCGTGTTCCTTGACCTGCGATTGCACCATCAGAATGCTCTTGTGCGGATCGAGACCCACGGACATCCAGTCGATGGCCGTATCCAGAATGTGCTGCGGCAGGGAGGTCGTG
>JBBIJR010000112.1:0-8893 GCA_037445875.1 Bacteroidota bacterium
ACTGGTGAGCGAAGAGGTGACGGACAGTGCCATCCGCCGGCTGATTTTTGACAGCGGCGAGGACGTGGATGAACTGTTGAAACTCTGCCGTGCGGACATCACTTCCGGGAACAAAGAGCGCGTCAAGACTCATTTGCGGAATTTTGAGCGCGTGCTGGAACGGGTTCGCGACGTCGAAGCCAAAGATCGGTTGCGTGCCTTCCAGCCGCCGATTAAGGGCGACGAGATTATGGCCATGTTCAACCTCGAACCGGGAAAGAAGGTGGGCGCGTTGAAGAAGCTGATCGAGGAGGCGATTCTCGAAGGGATCATTCCCAACGAACACGAAGCGGCGCACCGCTACCTGCTGGCGCATAAGGACGAGGTCCTGCAGAATGATCCGTTTGAGAGCCCTGCGCGGAGTTGAACCGTGGTTGACGTGGCTCACGCTGTGGACGGTTCTGTGTGTGTGCCTCTGGCCGGCGGCCTGCCGTTCGCGAAAGCGGATTCCCCCGACGGTCAGCTACCGGAGCGGGTTCAGCGGCATCCGGTGGGGCGACTCGCCGGCCTTCGTGGATTCCCTGGTGAAACGGGACTCCACGTGGCAGGTGACCTCTTCGATTGAACCGCGCGCCGATCGAGGTTCCACCGTCGTACTGAGCAGGGGCTCGCGTGACTACTACCTCGAATTCAGCCGCATGAACCGGTTCCACACGTTCAACTACATCGCGACGCGCGATGACCTGGACAGTCTCATGAAGCATCTCATAGAAAGTTATGGAACGCCCGACCGGGAGGAACGGAAAGAACATGCGTTTGAAGACCGGCTCTGGTACGTTGAAGACGATTCGGTGGCACTTACCATCCAGCTGCTGGTTACGGAACACCGTTACGCTTTGAGGATTACTAACACCCTGATCGAGAATCGACCATGAGCCCCAGGAAACGGCCGTCGACCGAAGAAATCGTGCAAGAACTAAAAGAACGCCGTTCGCAGGAAGTCATCGAAGTGGACGAAAAGACGCAGCAGTTCGTCGTGGTAAGCGTCGGTGAAGACTGGTTCGGCTTTCCCGGTTCTCAGATAAGGGAAATCCTATCCCACTCGCCGGTTACCGCCGTTCCCGGCGTGCCGCCCATCTTTCTGGGTGTCATCAATGTACGCGGCGACCTCGAATCGGTGATCGATCTGGCCAGGGTACTGGGCTTGGAACGTCATGCCAACCCTCGCCAGGAACGCATTCTGATCGGACACGCAGCCGGCCTCTCGTCGGGCATCCTGGTGGACACCGTCTTCGACATCATCGATGTGCCGATGAGCCGCATCTCCGATTCGGTGAAGATCGCAGACCGCCAGAAAGCGCATTATTTTACCGGGGAATTCGAATTCCGCTCGCGCCCGGTTGTGGTCATAGATGCCGGCCATCTGTTCACAGACCTTCTGCGTCCGGCATAGATCATGGCCGATACGTCGTTCGAGACGCTCATCTTTCGAATTGAGAACAGCTACTTCGGATTGTATATTGACCAGGTTGAGGCAATGTCGATGGTGGATGCGATTCCTCATGGCGTTCCTCGCCTCGATGTTCTGTTGGGTTACGAACCGGTTGCGTCTCTGAATCATCCACATCTGATCCGGGTGCGCTGCCGTTCCGGTCGATCGGCGGATGTGTTGGTCGAAGCTTCGGCGGGTATTCTGGAGTTCAAGTCAAGGGACTTGCGCGGATTACCGAGCCTGTTGGACGGGCACTTGCGGTCGGGCCCCATCTGGGCCGCCGCACTGGTGGAAGACCGGATCGTGTTTCTCCTCGATCTCGAGCGCTTGCCGATGGAACCATCATGCGAAGCATAGAGCTCAAAATTATCGTCATGGGCAGCGGGTTGTTGACGGCGCAGTTCCTCGCGTCCGTGTACCTACTGAACACCGACCTTGCTCCGGCCGCCCGGGCGGTTTTGCTTCTCGCCCTTCTGGTCGTTGGAGCGGGGATCCTGCTTTTCAGTACTCATCAGAGTCTCCGCGCGCTGCGCGGATTGATACGCCGGATCACGCTCGGGCAACGGATCGATCGGCCGGTGTCCGGAGCCCCTGAATGGGCGGAACTGGCCGACGCCCTCAGGAATTATGTGGAAGGAGTTCAGAGTGAAACCGCGACGCTGCAGGACGCACTGAAATCGGCCGTCTCGGGCGCCCAAAGGATACAGGCGGTGTTCGATTCGGTGGGATCCCGCCTGCGCACTCAGCAAGCGGCCACTGCCGAACAGGCGGCGATGTGGGAAGACGTGAGTTCCGCGGTGGATGAGTTGGAAAGGGACAGTACCCGGGCGACCGAGCCTCTGGCGCAGCTCGACGCGGATCTGCAAAAGCTCGTGGGCCAGTTGAAGATCATGGTGGAACGGACGCGGGACATCCGTCGGGCGCAGGCCGCGCGCGTACGGCGGGTGGTCGCAATTGCGGGTCGTTTCGACGAAATCAAGGAGGGGATTCGCCGCATCCACGCCATCAACGATCAAACCAAGATCATCTCTTTCAATGCGGCAATCGAGGCCTCTTCCTCCGGGGAGATCGGACGCCGATTCAGCATCGTGGCGGGCGATATGCGCAAACTGGCCATGAATATCGATGAAGCGCACGAAGAAGTTCGATCGACGATCGAGCAAATGAAAGGTGAGATGGTGGAGCTGGTTCAGTCGGCAGAAAGCGGCGGCGGGCATCTCGAAGAAGTCACGGAGTGGCTGGAGCAGCTGGTTCCGCACAGTGAACACGTGTGCGGGGAACTTTCGGAGTCCTCCTCCACGTTGCGGCGCCTTGCAGGCCTTGCCCGCCGGATTCGAGACCTCATGCAGCCGCTGGACGGTGTCAGGAACATGGCGGAAGAACAGGACGGTTTGCTCCGCCAGGTCGACGAGAGCCTCGCCGTTTCGCGACAAATCACGGAAACGATCCACCCAACCAACCATAGGTCCTGACCATGCGGTTCGGTTTGAAGCTGTTCTACACGTTCCTGTCGTTTTCGACGGTCGTCAGCGCGCTGTTCGCCCTCGCGCTGTACGTCTTTGTTTTCCGGAAAGCCGAAGACGACCTGAAGGCCGAAATACAGAACCATGCGTTCTCCCTTGCCCGTACGATGGGTGCGTTCATCGACGGAGACCGGCACGAAACGATCCGATCGCGCGAGGACGAAAAGAGCGAGGCGTATCGGGGCATCCAGAGCGTGCTCCGACGGTTTCGCGATATGAACCGGGACGAGCAGGTATTTGTGCAATACGCGTACACGAAGGTTCGAACGGGACCAGATTCCATGATGTACGTCGTGGACGCGCAGGAAGATGACGGTTCCATTGCCCGGATCGATCCGGACACGAAAGATACGATCTACAACTTCACCCCCGTCGGAATGACATCTCCCATCCGGTGGCAGAAAGATTTCAACCAGGCCTCCGTGAGTGATTTCTACTCGGACCGTTGGGGAACCTGGATCACCGGATCAAGCCCGATCCTCAACAGCCACGGAGAGGTGATTGCCTTTGCCTACGTCGACATAGACGGCAAGAAGGTCCAGGCGGAGTTGTCCGCCCTCAAGCACCGGATCCTCATTGTGTCCCTGCTTGCGCTGCTGGTGCTGGGTGGAGCATCGGCCGTGCTCAGCTTCATGCTGGCGGATTACATCAACCGACCGGTTCACCAACTGCACGACGGACTCATGCGCATGCAGGAAGGCGTGTTCGACCATACCGTGGATATACGGACGGGGGACGAATTCCAGGAGCTTGGGGAAGCTTTCAATAAGATGGCGGCGAACATGCGATCCATGGCCGCGCAGATCTCGCTGGGGTCGAAGAAGATCGCCGACAGTTCGACGGAGGTCCTTTCCATTTCTCAGGAGCAGGCCACGACCTCCAGCCAGCAATCCGTGTCCGTGACCGAAACGACGGCCACGATGGAGGAGTTGTCTTCCACGTCGCGCTACATCGCCGAGAATTCGGAGTCGGTGGTGAAAATTGCCGCCGAAACCCAGGATATTTCCCAAAAGGCCTTCGAACTGTCCCAGACTGCGAAGGAAAAAATGGAGGAGATCCGGAGGAAGAGCGAACAGGATTCGGGCGAGATCACGGAACTGAGCAAGAAGATGCAGAAGATATCGGAAGTCATGGAGATCATCAACGACATCACCGATCAAACCAAGTTGATCTCGTTTAACGCCGCGCTCGAAGCCACGGGCGCCGGAGAGGCCGGCAAGCGTTTTTCGGTAGTGGCCGCCGAGATCCGAAGGCTGGCCGAAAACGTCGCGGAATCCACCGAGGAGATCAAGGCCACGGTGATCGAGATTCGCGCGGCGATGGACGCCCTGGTCAAGAGTTCGCGGGAGAATTCGAACATCGTCCGGGAGGGCGTGGAGATATTCAACAAGGTGGCGGCGGTGCTCGAAGGGATCGTGGCGGCCGCGGAGAACACGACCGAAGCCGCCAAACAGATCTCGCTGTCCACGCAGCAGCAACGAACGGCCAGCGAGCAGGTCGTGACCACGTTGAAGGAGATCTCCGAAGGCGCCCGGCATTTTGTGAAGTCCAGCAATCAGGCCGCCACCATAGCCGCCGACCTCAACAGTCTGTCGGAAGATCTGAAGAAAACACTGGCGGAATTCAAAGTGAACGGGGCCCAGGGCTGAAAGGCGGCTGAACGGTTGAACAAGAAGCTGGTACTGTTCGACATTGACGGAACCCTGATCCTGTGCGGTAAAGCTCCCCGCCGATCGATTACCAAAGCCATGCAGGAGGTCTTCGGCACGGCCGGAGCTGCCGATGGGTATTCGTTTTCCGGCAAGACGGATCCCCAGATCGTTCTGGACTTGATGGTTCAGGCGGGGATTCCCGAGGCGACCGTGAGAGACCGATTGCAGCGGGCCATCCGGATGTACGTGGAAGCCCTTCGCACCACCCTTCGACCGGAAGACATTCGCGTACTTGCCGGAGTCCCCGAGCTGCTGGACGCCCTGAGTCGCCTTGACCAAGTCGTGCTGGGCCTATTGACCGGAAACGTTCTCGAAGGAGCAAGAACGAAGATCGAGCAGGCGGGCCTCGGCGGCTACTTTCCGAACGGTGATCACGGCATCGGTGCCTTCGGGAGCGACTCCATGCGGCGTGACGACCTGCCGGCCGTTGCCGTTCGACGTGCCCGGGAGCGCACAGGCCATTCTTTTACCGGCAGCGACATCGTGATCGTTGGCGACAGCCCCAGCGACGTTGGGTGCGGGCGCCCACTCGGCGTCAAAACCATTGCCGTGGCCACCGGCTGGCACACGGCCGACGAATTGGCCGTCCACGGTCCGGATCACTTATTTGAGAACCTGCAGGATACCGCCGCCGTACTGCAGGCCATCCTGAGCGCCTGACATGACTCAGGTCATTGGTTTTGGAAAGACCGTTTGGTAGACTGGAATCGTACGTCGTTATGAGGCGAAGAAGAGTCCAGAAAGCACACATCGGATCCTTCGCGGCGAAACAGGCCTTTCGGTCCGATTTTCGAACCGAAGACGCTGTAAAACCAGAGCTGCTGGAGACGTTTGCGTATGAATACCGCGGACGCCGTACAGAGGTTGTTGTCGAAACGGAGGAGTTTACCGCCGTGTGTCCCTGGTCCGGCCTTCCCGATTTTGCACGGATCACCGTGCGTTACGTTCCCGATGCGGAAATCATCGAGCTCCGCTCGTTCAAGTATTATCTTCAGACGTACCGGCAGGTGGGGATCTTCCAAGAGCACCTCACGCAGCGGTTGCTGAACGACCTGGTTCGATGTTGTGCACCCCTCGAGATGACGGTGACCACAGACTACAACATACGCGGCGGCGTTCATACGGTCGCCACCGCCGGGTATCGGAAGAAAAAGAAGTAGATTATGGACGATGTACCAACACCGCAGGCCGCTCCGAACCGCGTGCCGAGCCCCCGCGTACTCGTGGTGGACGACAACGAGGAGATGGTGGACCTGCTGACGGAGTTCCTCAAGGACGCCGGTTACACGGTTCTCTCCGCGGGCAACGGACGCGAGGCCATCGCCGAGGTCGAACGCGCAAACCCGGACCTGATCCTGATGGACGCGATGATGCCCAACCTGAGCGGTTTCGAGGTCACGGAGCGGCTGAAGACGCAGGACCATACGCGGTTGATCCCGATCATCATGCTCACGGGTCTGTCGGATGTGAACGATAAGATACGCGGCATCGAAGCGGGCGTGGATGATTTCATCGTCAAGCCGTTCAACCGGCTGGAACTGCTCACCCGGGTCAAGTCGCTGCTTCGCGTCAAGCAGTACACCGACGAGCTGGAGAACGCCGAAACGGTGATTTTCAGTCTCGCCCTCGCCGTCGAAGCCAAGGATTCCTACACGGAAGGCCACTGCAGCCGGTTGTCCATTTACGGCGCTCGATTAGCGGAGCGTGTCGGCTTGTCCCTGGAGGAGGTCAAAGCCGTCCGGCGCGGCGGGATCCTGCACGACATCGGCAAGATCGCGATTCACGATTCCATCCTGTTGAAACAGGGGCCGCTGACGCCCGATGAGTATCTGATCATCAAGCAACATCCCGTGATCGGAGAGCGCATCTGTAAGCCCCTGAAGTCGTTGAGCAGCGTTCTTCCCATTATTCGCAGCCACCAGGAACGCTGGAACGGCAGCGGCTATCCGGACGGACTCGACGGGGAGAATATCCCGATCACGGCCCGTATCATCATGACGGTGGACCTGTACGATGCCTTGACCACCAAACGTCCGTACCGGGGTCCGCTCCCGCCGGAGGAAGCTTTTGAGATCATGCGCCGGGAGACCGTGCAGGGTATGTGGGACCCGCACCTGATGGAAGAATTCATTTCACTGCTGAAAACCAGCAACATCGAACCCTGACCATCTGAGGATTCATGGCCAAATCGCGCACTCCCCGGCCGCAGCGATCGGCGGCAAGCAACGAGATCTTCGATCGATCCTACCGCCATGAGGAACCGTGGCGCATTTTCCGCATACTCTCAGAATTCGTGGAGGGTTTCGAAGAAATGGAGCAGGTGGGGCCCGCCGTTTCCGTGTTCGGATCGGCGCGCACACGCAAAGGCTCGGCCAACTATCAGTTGGGCGAGGAGATTGGTCGGCAGCTCGTGCGGGCCGGTTATGCGGTGATCACGGGCGGCGGACCGGGTACCATGGAAGCCGCCAATAAAGGCGCCAAGGACGCGGGAGGCAAGTCTGTGGGGCTGAGCATCGACCTTCCATTCGAACTCGAAGCCAATGCCTACTTGACGCATGAACTGTGGTTCAACTACTTTTTTGTCCGGAAGGTCATGTTTGTCAAATACGCGGCGGGATTCATCGTGCTGCCCGGCGGACTGGGTACGCTCGATGAATTCTATGAGGCCATCACGTTGATCCAGACACAGAAGATCAAGCCTTTTCCGATCGTCCTCATGGGCCGCGATTACTGGCAGGGCCTGATCGAATGGATGCGCGCCCCCATGTTGAAGAACGGCCTCATCAGCCCGGAGGATCTGCGCTTGTTCTTTCTCACAGACGACCCGAAGGAGGCCGTCGCGTTCATCCGCGATTTTCACCGCCGGAAGAAGCTTCGGAAGAAGCGCAATGCGCGTTGATCCTCCGGTACGGAATCGACGCATATGAGCGCACCCGGCCGACATACGACTCCCAGCCTCTTGATTATTTTTCTCACCGCGTTCGTGGATATGGTGGGGTTCGGCATCATCATTCCCGTGCTGCCGTACTTTGCAGAACACTACGGTGCGGACGGGCTGATGGTCGGTGTACTGACCGCCGTGTTCCTCGTGATGCAGTTCCTGTCCGCGCCCGTGTGGGGCGTACTGTCGGACCGGTGGGGACGCCGTCCGGTGATCCTCGTGTGTATCTTCGCTTCTGCCGGATCGTACATCCTGTTTGGGCTTGCGAAGTCGCTCCTGTGGATCTTCGTGGCGCGCATGATAGGGGGTCTGTTTGCGGGAAAGTTCTCCACCATCCAGGCCTACATTGCCGATGTGACAACCCGGGAGAACCGTTCGCGGGGCATGGGGTTGTTCGGTGCGGCGTTCGGGCTTGGCTTTATCGTGGGGCCCGCCATCGGAGGCCTGCTGGGCCGGTATGGATACGATGCTCCGCTGTTCTTCGCGGCCGCGCTGGCAGGACTCAACGGCGCAGTGGCGCTGTTCATGCTCCCCGAGTCGCTGAACGAGGAGACCCGCGGGCAGACGGCGTGCCAGGTCTGGACCCGGCTTGGCTTTCGCGCCACACGTGAAGTGCTCGGGCGCCCGGTCGTGATGGCCTCCCTCCTCGTCGGGGCGGTGTTCAATTTCGCTTTTTCCATGTTGTATTCGACGTTTGCACTGTTCACCGAGCGAGAGTTCGGATTTCACACGGAGGAGACCGGCTATGTCTTCGCGTACATAGGCGTGATCGGCGCCGTGATTCAGGGCGGACTCATCGGCCGGCTGTCCAGACGGGTGGGGGAGATGAACATGATCAAGGGCGGCCTGGCGATGACGGCGGCAGGCATGTTCTTTCTTGGATGTACGGATCACCTCACTCTGCTCGCGGCGGCCGTCACGCTGATGGCCGCCGGCAGCGGATTGTTGACGCCGGCCCTGTCGGGACTTGTATCGCTGAACACCGCGGAGGAACAACAGGGACAGGTGCTCGGCCTGATGCAGTCCGTGGCCAACCTGGCGCGCATGACCGGGATGATTTTTGGAGGGTACTTGTTTGAGACGATATCGATTTGGTCACCGTTCTGGACATCGAGCCTCATCTTGTGTTGCGGGACCGTCTATGCGGTCCTTCAGTTGAGATCCGATCACCGCCTGGAACGATTGAACTATGCGGGAGACAGCCATGGCTGAAGAAAGCAGACAGAAACTGCGCAAAGAGAAGTTT
>JBBIJR010000113.1:0-7856 GCA_037445875.1 Bacteroidota bacterium
GTCTCCACGGAGTCAAATCCGATCTCGACCGCAGCGCCCGGAAAGCCGAACGCGGGTACCGGCGTCGTCTGTCCGTGCAAGGCATCGATGCCGTCCGGCGCCAGATAGCCCAGCGTGACCGACGTGTCGACCGTCTCATCGATATCCAGGTCGTTTTCGATGCTGCCGTCTGTCGAATCGGTCGTCGGGTCCGCCTTCAGATTGTCCTCCACCTTGATGGGGTCGACGGTGCGGCCGATCTCGATCAACACGGAATCGCTTAGAATGATGAGCTCGACCGAATCCTTGCTGTCGCGCAAATCCTCCTGCAGGTCGAAAATGTCATAAGTCTGGACGTTGAGGGGCAGCTTGAGTTTGGAGATAAACGTGGGGGCCTTGGGAGACTCGCAGGACACCAAGAGGAGAAGGGCCAAGAGGAGGCTGATCGAAGTGTGACGCATTTCCCCTATAAGTTGTTGAATAACAGTTGAGTAATGGAACGTGTGGGAACGTGGTGTAACGAATCTAACCAAAAGGCTTCGGCAAGGCAAGATTTTTTTGAGGTTATAAGCGGAGATTTGGATGCTCAGACTCCACAACCGACACGAACCAGTGTATCCTCATATCTATGATTGATGCGGTCGACCGCCTTTAGAAGCCATTCCTTTCTTTCCTCGTCCTGGCGAAACAGGTTGATGGTAAAATTATCTTCGGTCAACCGGGAAACGCCGATTCCGATCAGCCGGATGGTGACTCGACGGGTGTCCGTAGCATCCAGCAGGGACAATGCGGTGGAATAAATGAAGGCGGGGTCGTTGGTAGGATGGACGGTGGTCTGCCGGGTATGGTCGACCCAGTCCGAATAGCGAAGTTTCAGATGAATGCAACGGGCTCTTCGCTCCATGGACCGCAACTCTTCCGACACACTCAACGCCATCCCGTGCAGTTCTTGCCGCAGAAACTTCCGGTCCCGTGTGTCCGTGGCAAACGTTTCTTCGGTTGAAATCTGTTTTTGGTCTCTGGCCGGCGTCAGGTACTGGGGGCCGCGCCCCCGGGCCGATTCCTGAATACCCAGTCCCCACTTGCCGAACGTGCGGCCGACGTATTCGGAATCCAGGGAGGCCAGTTGTCCGCAGGTTCGTATACCCCTCAGCCGAAGTTTGTCCAGCATGACTTCCCCTACACCGGGTAGTACCTTGACCGGCAGAAGTTCCAGAAAGGAGCGCTCACTTCCCGGCGACACTTCCACCATCCCCACCGGCTTGGCCTGATCGCAGGCGATCTTGGCGGTTATCTTATTGGACGCGATGCCCACCGCACAGGGCAGTCCGAAGCGCATGGCAATAGCCTCCTGAAGCTGCCGGGCAAACCGCGCGAGGTTGCCGCCGAATAACCGTTCACATCCCGTCCAATCGAGGTAAAATTCGTCCAAACCGGCGGCTTCGAACACCGGTGAGTGGGCTTTCAGGAGTTCTTGGACCTTTCTCGAATAGTCCAGATAAGCTTCGGGATGCATGCCGATGCGGATGGCGAATGGGCACTTTCGCAGGGCCAGTGCGGTCGGCATGCCTGCGTGGACGCCGTAGGGCCGCACTTCATACGACGCACAGGTCACGACACCCCTTCCCTCCGGCGATCCCGCCACGATCACCGGCCGCCCGATCAGATCGGGATTCAGCACCTGTTCAACCGAAACGAAGAATGCTGTGAGATCGAAGTGGACAATACGGGTATTCATACGCCAGCCCGAGGGACGTGCGGAAACCATGTGGGAAGCAGCGTGCACTGGAACGAACGTGTGCTACCTGTTTATACGCCGTGCGCCCCTGATTTCCTCAGTAAGGAACGTAGATGGATGACACATTCATAATCGGTCATTACAATAATACCGAATCGTGATTTTAGCGTGTCACGTTTCCCGGCCTGCCGTATGGTTTCCTGTCCCGCCTACAGCCGGTTCTTCAAGGTGGAACATCAATGTCAAGTACCATGAGGGGCAGGGCTTTCGGCATCTCATCATACGTACGACCGTTCAAACTCCTGCCTCTTCTATTCTTCCGAATACCGCCCCATTGTTTGAAAAAAAAGGCCACACCGGCTTTTCTACATTGATGTCGTATATCAAGCACCCATTCTTTCTTGACCGGACGCGCGCCGGGACCCGACTCGCCTCCTACTATCACCCAGTCAATCCCTTCCAAATCCAAATCGGGCAGCGCTCCGATAAGCGGTTCCAACGAAAGAAATTTCACATGGGCCCCGGTCCTCCTAAGATAAGGGATTCGATACGTGGCCTGCTCGCTCTCAACGGATACTCCCATCCAGATGTTATGAGTCCATGTCACACGAGAATTGTAGTGCAACAGAACGTCCGCCCGCTTAGTAAGTACCTGAAACGTATGGTGCCGACAATCGTTCATGACCTTGAAGACTCTTTGAATAAATTCGATCGGAATATCTTTGTGAAAAAGATCACTCATGGAGTTGACGAATACGAGCTTGGGCCTTTTCCATGAGTACGGCAAGTCCACCACATCCTCATGAAGGGACAAACGAAAGCCTTTCTTGTACTTAGGTAATCCCATCGCCTTTAGACGTCTGGCCATGATCTCGGCATAACAAAATTTACAGCCCGTAGAGATTTTATCACAACCGGTCGTTGGGTTCCACGTCATCTGGGTCCATTCAATGTGGGATTGGGCCATGGCTTATAGGTCCAAACTTGTTTGATCGTCTGCGTATCTTTGAATTTCCTTCCAGAACCGGTTTCCAAGATCGTGCTTGGAATAAAAGGCCAAGTGATATAACGGCAGATTCCTATCGGACGACCTCACTTCGTGGGGTTGTTCGGGTTTTTGGTATCCGAGATTTTGCATCTGCTCCGAATATTTCTGCGCCAAAAACCTTACGAAGTTTTCGTCAGAATCGACCTTGCTCCATTCGTCGCGCCATGAGAGGTCATTCAGGAACAGATCAATTTTCTGGTTGTCGTTTTGACAGTAACGTTGGTAATTTCGATTGGCATCCATGTGCAAAGCCAGCAGTATCAGAAAATCCATTCGAAACCGAGCCAATCGTTCAATCGTAGAAAAATGAAGATCCAGGGAAAAGGGATCGGCAAAACAGAGACTCAGAACTCTGTTCGACCTAGAAGGTTCTGGTATTTTTTCAATAAGCTCGTCGAATTTTTCGTTGCAATCTCCGTTAACGATGAAACAAGTCCCAGTCCGAAATCTCTCTCGATCCTGTTCTTCAGTGCCTCAAATAAATTCGGATTGCTCTCCCAGAAAATATATGTCGAAAACGGAAAGCGAACGGATAACGCAATCAGGGGAGAACTAGCAAGATTTTGCTGCTGTTTCTTATCTTAGCATATCCACTGCCGGCGAATAAATCAAGATATACGAGACTGTCCCATCGAGAGCGCATACTGGTGGTAAACACATCGCAGTAGGTGCCAATGAGTTTGTATTTCTGTTGTGCCCATGCACCCACCTCGGGACATGGTAACCCATCATCGTTAACCGGAATGATCGGATTGAATTTGATCCCCATCACGCCACCGCCAGCTTGAATGTGCTTCGCAAATTCAGCAACAGGTGCCGGATCCGCATCCGGTTCATCGGATCGAATTCCGCAATCAGTTCCAGGCTGCCGAACATGTCGTACGGCACACGCACGCTCAAGGTCTGCAGGATCTCGAACATGTGCGATTTGATGCGGTCCCGTTCCTCATCGGACAGCGCGTGCACCACGCAGTTGATGTTCCCCAGCGCATCGGGACGCATTTTGTAAAAATTCAGGTTCGAGCCGCACACCCGGCCGTTCTGGAGGAACATCTCCAGTCCCACCCGCTCCGATATCAAATGGTACACTTTCAGCGTGTGCAGCACTTTCTGAAAATTATCGCTGATGATCTCTTCTTCGAGCACGGTGTAATTGGACGTCGGCATTTACTTTCGTCGCACGGAACTCGTCCCGCCGCCGGGATAGACCCGTGACGGGACAAGTTCATGGCGACCGTTAGATTTTTCTTCTGAGTTCGACGACTTTGCCCAGAATCTCAAACGCCACGTCCCGAATGGCGGGATAGTGGGCATTGGCGGGCTCGAGATAGGTTTTACCGTGTTTTTTGCGGAACCGTTTGACCGTGGCCTCCTCCCCGATCAACGCCACCACGATGTCCCGATCGTCCGCGGTTTTCTGTTTTTTGACTTTGATGACGTCCCCTTCGAAGATCCCCGCCTCGATCATGCTGTCCCCCACCACCCGGAGGGCAAAATAACCGGATGTACCCTTGTCCCGCTCGTTCCAATCGCCCTCAATATTCTCGGCCGCAAAGATCGGCTGGCCGGCCGCCACACGCCCGTAGATGGGAATGCCCGACGAACGGTGCACCAGTTCGAACCCCCGCGCTTTGTTCGGCTTCTGTCGGAGGAAATTCTTCCGCTTCAGCGCTTCGAGATGGTCTTGCACCGTCCCGATGCTGATCTCGAACCGTTCGGCTATTTCCGTGATCGTGGGGGGGCAACTGTGCTCACCGGTAAATTCCTCGATGAACCGGAGGATTTTTTCTTGTTTTTCTGTGAGTTTGGACGGCATGGTATAATATACCATAAATACTTATGGGTGTCAATAGAAATTTACCATAAATTTTTATGGTAGCCTGAGGAGAGGCTCAAGACCGGTGGAACCGGGAAAGATTCAAGGGTCGGATAGAAAAAACATTGCCTCATGATGATAATCATAGTAGAATAAAGGAGGTTTTTCTATCTTCTGTACGAAATCATTCCATGACAGGTAGTCTATGAACGTACTCGTACTCAACTCCGGCAGTTCGTCAGTCAAGTTCCAGGTTGTCGAAACCGACCTGGATCTGATCGCAAAGGACGCCGACAAGCGGCTCGCATCCGGCATCATCGAACGGATCGGCAGCGAAGCCATCATAACCTTCAAGGCGGAGGGAAGCCCCGCCATCAAGCAAACCGCTCCGATGCGGGACCACAGAGCCGCCGTGGACCGCATCATCAAGTGGATCATTTCGAAAGACTCCAACATCGCCAACATCAAGTCGCTCAAGGACATCCACGCCGTCGGACACCGGGTCGTGCACGGAGGGGAGAAGTTCACCCAGTCCATCCTGCTCACCGACCGAGTCATCCGCGAGATCGAAGACTGCATCGAACTCGCGCCGCTGCACAATCCGGCCAATCTCAAGGGTATCTATGCCATCGACGAGATCTTCGGAAGCGGGATACCCCAGGTGGCCGTCTTCGACACGGCCTTCCATCATACGATGCCCGAACAAGCTTACCTGTACGCCATCCCCTACCAGTTCTACCGTCGCTACAAGGTGCGGCGTTACGGGTTCCACGGAACATCACACCGATACGTGGCCTACCGCTATCGCGTACTCAACGGCCTCCCGCGGGAGAGCGTAAACATCATCACGCTTCACCTCGGAAACGGTTCGTCCGTCTGCGCAATCCGCAAGGGATACTCCGTAGACACTTCGATGGGCATGACGCCCCTGGAGGGCCTGGTCATGGGAACGCGCTCCGGAGACGTCGATCCGGCCGTGATACAGTTCCTAACCCTCAAAGAAGGCTATTCTCTCGCCGAGGTCGAGTCCATGCTCAACAAGCAGTCCGGCCTGCTGGGCATTTCCGGTCTGACCAATGACATGAGAGAATTGATGGCGGAGGCGGACGAACACGACGACCGCCGCGCGAAGCTGGCGATCGACATTTTTTGTTATCGCATCACCAAGTATATCGGCGCGTACACGACGGCGCTTGAACAGCCGGGTGCCATCGTTTTCACAGGCGGCATCGGAGAAAATGCGCCGAGGATTCGCGAGAAGATCTGTGCAGGACTGGGTTTCTTCGGCGTGCAGACCAACAACGAGAAGAACCAACGTCTGGTCGGGGGCGGAGAGGGCGCCTTCTCAGAACCGGGTTCCCGTCTGGCTACGTGGGTCATCCCGACCAACGAGGAACTGCTCATCGCAAGGGACACGGTTCGCTGCATGGAAAAAGCGCCCCTGCCTTAGCGTGAGTGCTCTCGCGTGAACTTCTTTTCCCCCGCTCTGATTGCGACGGATAGGTGGTTTTCCGGGGGCGGATAAGGACAATTGTAACGGTCGCTGTAGGCGCACCACGGGTTGTACGCCAGATTAAAGTCGAGCAGGAACACGTCCCGCGTGTCCGGAACCGGCTCCAATTCCAGGTATCGCCCGGACTCATACGTCTCGCCGCCGCTGGTCGCGTCCTTGAACGGCACAAAGAGATAGTCTTCATGACCCTCGATGGGCGGATCGGGCTTGAAGACATTCAATCGTTGCGTCCGCTCCCGGTCAAATTCGACATAACCGTATTCGATGTAATGCTTCCACGTACCCCTCGAGGTAAGCATGTCGACGCGGCGCGGGCTCTCGTAGGGAGTGACCCGAACGAGATAACGGAACGTCGAATCTTCTTCGAAATAACTCAGGCCCGCAAAGGCTGCTTTCAAAGAATCATTCAGCGGGGAGTCGCCCGAACGAAAATAAAGGTCCTTGTTCCTACGGATTTCGTCCACGCGATAGGGCGCCGCCACCCCGGCATCGCCGGAACGTTTGCCGGTGCATCCCGGCAAGATCGCGACAAGGACGAGGACAGCGCGAACTACTCTAGCGGAACCGGATCGGCACGCGCTTCGTGATTGCCCTGAAAACGAGTGCATGGCCCCTTTTCACCCTCAGCGCGCGGAAGCCACGAGTTCACGGGCGTTCTTCAGAGCGGTTTCGGTCACGGTTTCCCCACCGAGCAATTTGGCGATCTCGTGTATTTTTTCTTCACCGGACAGAACACGAATCTGTGTCACGGTGCGGCGTCCGGTTTCCGTCTTGGCTACGGAGAAATGACGCTCCGACATGCTGGCGATTTGCGGCAGGTGCGTGATGCAAATGACCTGGTGAGACCGGCCCAGAGTGTGCAGGACACGGCCCACGGTCTGTGCGATACGGCCGGAGATACCGACGTCGATTTCGTCAAAGACCAGGGTCGGGATGTTGTCGGACGCCGCCATCACCGCCTTGAGAGACAGCATGATGCGCGAGATTTCCCCGCCCGACGCAACCTTGATCAGCGGCTTCACTTCTTCGCCGACGTTGGTGGATAGGAGAAAAGCCACGTCGTCCACCCCTTTGGGGCCGATCCACGCCTCGTGCCCGTCCATCTCGATGGAAACCCTGCCTGACGGAAGAGGAACCATCGCCGTGGAGAACCGCGCATGAGACATGCCGAGCTGTTTCATCTCTTCGACAATGCGCTTATCCAGCGCCAGAGCGGCTTTCCTTCTCCTGTTGCGGACCCTTTGAGCTGCTTCGGCATACTTCCTACTCTCTTCCGTCAGTCGATTGCGCAGTTGTTGGAGCTCGTTGTCGAAGTTGTCATGGAACCGAATCTGCTCGCTGAGTTCCTGCTGTTTGGCCAGGGTATCGTCCAGCGTTCCGTATTTCTTCTTGAGCCTCTGTATCTGAACCAACCGTTCGCGGATTTCTTCCAATGCCCCCGGATCAAAGTGAATACGATCACGATATTCCCCGATCTGACGAGCAATTTCTTCCAGCATGATGGTGGCTGTCTGAAATTGTTCCAGAGTTTCCGCAAACCGGCCGTCGATCTCACGGAGCTGATCCAGGCTGCTTTTCAGCCCTGCAAGTGCCTCGAGAACGGACGATTCCTGCTCGTACAGGCCGGCGTACACCTTCTCGCTCAGCTCAAACAGCTTTTCGGAACTGCCGGCTATTCGTTCCGCCTGAAGGAGTTCCTCGTCTTCCTTGGGCCTCGGCGAGACGCTCTGGATCTCTTTTAGCTGATGGGCCAACACGTCGT
>JBBIJR010000114.1:0-7746 GCA_037445875.1 Bacteroidota bacterium
CCGCCGAAATCGATGTACTGGCGTGGCCCGCACCGAAAGCATCGTACTCGCTCTCGGTGAGTTTGCAAAACCCGCTCAGGCCGTCCGTCTGCCGGATAGTATGGAAGCGGTCCTTGCGGCCGGTCAGCAGCTTGTGCACGTACGCTTGATGGCCGACGTCCCAGACAATCTTGTCGTGCGGTGCGTCAAAAACGTGATGCAGCGCCACCGTGATCTCGACCACGCCCAGGCTCGGCGCCAGATGCCCGCCGATCCGTGTAATCTCGTCAATCACATGCTGACGCAGCTCGCCGGACAGTTGGACCAATTGTTCCGTGGACAATTGTTTCAAATCGCAGGGAAAGTTAACGCGATCAAAGACTTTTCCCATCATAGACTCCAATAAAGACCGATAATTCCGTAATGCCTCAAGTTACTTATTTGTGAAAAGCTTGTCAAGCTACATGTCGCTGATGCTTTCTTTCAGAAAGAACCTCACCGCAAAGAGGCTGCCCGCAAAACCGAGGACGAGCCCGGAGCCTGCAAGGATGGCGTAGACTTCCCACGGCCCTGTAAGTGCATCGAAGACATACTGCTGCGCAAGATAGACCCCGCCGTACGACAACCCTACCGCCAACCCGCCACCGACCAAGCCCTGCAGAACACCTTCCACGATGAAAGGAGTGGCAATGAACGCATGGGTGGCACCCACGAGCTTCATGCTCTTGATCAGGTCTCGCTTGGCATAGATACTGAGTTTGATCGTATTGGAAATGAGGAAAATCGACGCCAGAGCGGCCAGCCCCCCTACACCGAGACTGATGCGGTTATACAACGTAACTCGCTCGTCCAGAACCTCCAATAGCTCCTTCTGGTAATTCACTTCTTCCACTCCCTGGACGGTTTCGAGTTCCCGGGCGATACGTGCCACGCTCGAAGCGTTACGGTATTCTGGAAGCAGACGAATTCGAAATGAGGCGGGCAGCGGGTTGCTTTCCACGAGATCAAAGATATCCTCTTCACCCATGATCGACTTGAGAATCCGTGCTGCCTGGGCTTTGGAGATGAACGAGAGCGAGTCCACGCCTTCGACCTGGCGGATGGCCGACTGGATGCGAGGCGCGCTTTCCGTATCCAACGCCTTGTCCAGAAACGCCTCGAGTTCCACCCGGCTGCGAATATCCTCTATGAGGTAGGAGATGTTGGCCGTAACGAGCAGGAAGAGGCTCAACAGGGAAAGAGCAATGCAGATGATCGTGATGGCGACAAAACTGGCAAGGGTGGCGCGCCGCAAATTGCTGAATCCCTCGCGAAGAACATACCCGATGCGCAATACCGACTCCCGTTTGACGGCAAATATAGAAACAAATTGTTTCTTAACAAAACGATTTTTCTCTATGAGATTTTTCTCTATATTGCCGCGGTCAATCAATACGAACGGGAGCGTATGATACGTTACTTCACCGCCGGTGAGTCCCATGGACAGGCTTTGGTCGGGATACTGGAAGGTCTGCCTGCCGGTCTGGAGCTTTCCGCCAGCGATATCGACCGTCAGGTGGCACGACGCCAGATGGGTTTCGGGCGAAGCGGGCGCATGAAGATCGAGGCCGATCGTGTCGAAATCCTGGCCGGTGTGCGCCTGGGCGAAACGATTGGATCACCCATCGCACTCGTCGTGCGCAACAGGGACTGGGAAAACTGGCGCGACCGGATGGCCGTGGAGCCTGGAACCGTTTCTGAGAAAGTCACGTTACCACGGCCCGGACACGCCGATCTCGCGGGTGTTTTGAAATACGGATTTGACGATATCCGTCCTGTCATCGAACGGTCCAGCGCCCGGGAAACCGCCATGCGCGTCGCCCTCGGCAGCGTTGCCCGGAAGTTCCTGGCGCGGTTTGGCATCAGCATCGCTTCCCACGTGGTCGGGATCGGCTCCGTCCGGCTGGCGTCGGATATCCGTTCTCGTCTCGCGCCGGGTACGAACTCACTCGAAACCCTGAACGCCGAGGCCGATGCATCGCCGGTCCGTTGCCTGGACGCAGCAACGACCGAGGCGATGGTCCGCGCCATCCAGTCCGCACAGCAGGACGGCGACTCGCTGGGGGGCGTGTTCGAAGTCCTGGTCGACGGTCTCCCTGCGGGCCTCGGGAGTTACACGCACTGGGACAGGCGCCTGGACGGCGTCCTCCTGCAGCACATCGGCAGTATCCAGGCCATCAAGGGCGTCGAAATCGGGGACGCCTTCGAAAACGCAGCACTTCGCGGATCGGAAGTGCACGATGAAATATTTCACGATCCGAAGAAGGGATTCTATCGAAAGACCAACCGCAGCGGAGGACTCGAAGGCGGAGTGACGACGGGACAACGTCTCGTCATTCGCGCAGCCATGAAACCGATTCCGACACTGGCCAGACCGCTCGCGTCCGTAGACATCGTCACCGGGGAACCTGCGAGCGCCCACAAGGAGCGAACCGATACCTGCTCCGTGCCTGCTGCCAGCATTGTCGCCGAAGCGATGACTGCCCTGGCTCTCGTCAATCCGTTCCTGGAAAAATTCGGAGGGGACAGCATCGACGAGATCCTCCGGCACCGGGATGCGCTGAAATCCTAGCGACCGGTGAGTATCCGTCTCGACGACCTCGGCAGTCGGCCCCTGACAACGAACGTACCCCCGCGCAAGCCATAGCTTAATGCGCCCGCCTCCCATGGACGTGGCACCGCGATACAGGCCTTCACGGCGGAGCGAAGCAACGCGGGCTCAACTCTGGGTCGTCAGCCGCAAGGGAGGAACCATCCCGTCAGGAAGGTCGCGACCGTTTCTTACTGTCCGTGTGTCTGGGACCGTTGCCCTGGCCCAACCCGCCGGTGGGATGATCCTGATTTGACTTTGGACGGCTATCGCAGTACATCCGGCTGTTACGGGGGAAATGCCATGAACGGCACGTTAGAAGCCATCCAGACTCTTTCCTCGCCACGATCCTCGAGCATAGACCACGTTGTCCTGTACTGCATCGCTGAACGTACACTGGCGCAGAACGACAGGGCGTTTCACATAGTCTGTCAGACCTGTTCCGCAGTCAACGAACTTTGTAGATCAGGGCGATCTCAGTCGTGTTTTTTGTGAACTGTTCCTGACCCGGGGCGGCTCTCCCAGAAGCGAGTCTATCGTTGAGGCTTTGCGCAATGCAGGGCCGGGTGCTTCATCGGGGAGGATTTGCCATGAAAGTTCCCCTTGCCTCTCGCCTCTTTCTTTCTCTCGCATTCTTTTTTTTCTGTTGATTCCCTTTTCAGTCTTGCATGACGGACCTTCTAAACCGCGAGCCGTTTTCTCACGTACCGGTGCGTTGGGGCCTGATCCGAATGTACTGTCGCAGCAGGTCCAACCGGCTTCTTCAGGCGATTGGCTCAACACGGTCAGACGCTCGATCGCGGGATCCGAATACGAAATACGCTGGCATGAAAAGACCTCCACCTGGTCATCGCCCAATCGATGTCAGAATCTCCGGTTTGAGTACGAAGAGGCCGGATTCCGCGTGTGTCCGCGAGAAAAGCCGGATTGGAGCGCCCGGTGTATCGAATTTCACATCACCCCCGGATCAATCTCGATTTGTTACCAGCCCGACGTCAACAACGCCCATAGAATTCTCATGGAATCGATCCACCGATCCGGATGGCCAGACGGTGCGGTACGTGGTGTGGACAGACACGAGCCAATCCTTCGGCCTGCATCTCGTCCAATATGAGGGAACGGACACGACGTTCGAGATGGAGATCAGGCAGCTTGACACGCTGCTGATGGAACTGGGAGTGGTCCAGGGGGATTCGATCGAACTCTACTGGCGGGTACTGTCGATTTCAGGTTTGGATTCAGTTTCGAGTTCCACCGCACTCCAGACCCGCGTCGTCAGAGAGATCATCGTCGGGATTGAAGACGAAAATTCGAGACTTCCTGCGCGCTTTGCCCTGCATCAGAATTATCCCAATCCATTCAATCCGGCTACGACGATTCGATACGACCTGGTGCAGGAGTCGAAGGTCCTCTTGAGGATATACAATGCGTTGGGACAGGAGATCCGGACGCTGGTTGATCGGGTGGAACCGGCCGGATATAAGTCTGTGGTGTGGGATAGCAAGGACAACGCCGGACGTTCCGTGGCCAGCGGCGTGTACATTTGCCGGCTCTCGGCGGGGCGGTTTGTGAAGTCCAGGAAGATGCTATTCGTACGGTGACTACCGTCTGGAATGGGTACCCCGGCCAAGAAATCCCAAGACCGTCCTTCGAGACGGTCTTGGGATGCCGGGCTATGTGATCACAGCCCTATATCTTTTTCATGGCTTTATTCATGATTTCCACGGCCTCATCGATTTCTGATGCGGACACGTTGAGATAGGGACGGAGGCGCACGGAGCGTTCGCCGCACTTGAGAACGAGCAATCCGGCTTCTTTGGCCCGGTCAATCATGAGGTCGCGTTTCTCCGTGCTCGGGAGATCGAACGCGCACATGAGTCCTGCTCCCCGCACACACGTCACAACTGCGTGCTTTCTTTCCAACTCGTGCAGCCGCGTCCGCAGATGTTCACCCTGCGCACGAGCGTTGTCCAACAGCCGTTCTTCTTCAATGATCCGCAGGTACCACGTAGCCCGGTACATATCGGTCAGGTTGCCGCCCCACGTGGAATTGATCCGGCCCGCTTTCCTGAACACATGGTCCTGCACCTCGTCGAGCCGTTTTCCCGCCAGGATGCCGCACACCTGCATCTTCTTGCCGAACGCCATCACGTCCGGTTTGACCCCCATCCCCTGATGGGCCCAGAAGGATCCTGTCAGACCCACGCCGCACTGAACTTCGTCAAAGATCAGCAGCGCCTCGTTGCGGTCGCAGATTTCTCTCAGGGCCTTGAAGAATTCCGGGCGAAAATGGTTGTCCCCACCCTCGGCCTGGATCGGCTCGATGACGACCGCCGCGATGCGGTCTCCCTCTCTGGCGAAGCGATCGCGGATAAGGTTCAACGACTCCTCTTCGCGCTTCCTGGTCTCCGCGAGACCGGAATCGGTCAGCGGAAATTCGAGTTTGGGGTTAGGCGCCTTGATCCAGTTGAATTTCGGAAAATACTGGATTTTGTGGCGGTAAAATGTGTTCGTCATGGTCATCGTGTAGCCTGACCGTCCGTGGAAAGCTTCCTGGAAGTAGATGACCTTCATCGAATTCACGTAGTGTTCCTCATCCTCTGCAGAAGCAAACCCGTTTGGGAAGCGCTTCCGGACCTTCCAGTCAAAAGCCGTTTTGAGAGCGTTTTCGACGGCGAGCGCACCGCCGGAGATCATGAACAGATAGGGCAGGTACTCTGGGATACCGATCCGTCCGAACGTCTCGACGAATTCCGCCATGATCACGGTGTACACGTCCGAGTTCGACGGATTGTTGGTTCCGGCGTCGATCAGGCCTTCACGAAACTCCGGCGTCGACATGCGGGGATGGTTGATGCCAACCGGAGAAGAGGCAAAAAAGGAAAAGAAATCGAGGTACGTCCGTCCGGTGCGGGCATCCACCAGGCGGCAACCCTTGCTTTTGCGAGTGTCGAATACGAAGTCGAAGCCGTCCACAAGCATGTGCCTGCGCAGCGAGTCGTGAACTTGTTCGGGGGTGAGATGGATCGTGAGCATCTTTTCTCCTGGTAACTGCGTGAATGACACGTGTGAATAACGGGAGCAAAGACGCTCAATTCAGGTTTCAACAGGCCGCGGCGTACGGATTCCACTGCCACCTGCTGGGAGTGCCAGTAAGAAGTTCCGATGATTGTCGAGATGGCCATGGCGGTTGGTGTTCGAGTCGCCTGTCATCGGGATGCGCAACAGGCGGATGATGGTTCCTTATCAGTAGTTGTCGATCTGGGCGCGTTGGAGTCGGTCGCTGTAGTCGAAATACACGGACTTCAACTCGCTGAAGAATTCATACACGGTCCATCCGCCTTCTCGGTGGCCGTTGCCCGTCTCCTTGACGCCGCCGAACGGCAGGTGCGCTTCGGCGCCGATTGTCGGGGCGTTGATGTACGTGATTCCGGCTTTGATATCCCGCACGGCACGGAACGCATGATTGACGTTGCGGGTGTACAGCGAGGAAGACAGTCCGTAGACGGTTCCGTTCAACACACGAATCGCCTCGTCCAGGGTCTTCACCTTGATCACCGAAAGGACCGGGCCGAAGATCTCTTCCTGCTCGATCCGCATGCCGGGTTGTACGTCCACGAAGATCGTGGGTTTGTAGAACCAGCCCTTTTTCAGGTCTCCATCCGTGGCACGTTCTCCCCCGCAGAGCAGCTTCGCGCCCTCAGACTTTCCGATATCGACGTATTCCTGGTCGGTCTTCAACTGGCCCTCGTTCACGCAGGGACCCACCTCGACGGCAGGGTCGAGCCCGTCGCCCAAACGCAGCTTTTCGGCCCGTTTGACGAGCATGTCGACAAACCTATCGTGGATGGCTTCATGCAGAATCAGCCGGCTGGTCGCGGTACACCGTTGGCCGGTCGTACCGAAAGCTCCCCAGAGGACGCCGTCCAGAGCCAGTTCGAGGTTGGCGTCGTCCATCACGATCTGAGCGTTCTTGCCCCCTAATTCGAGGGAAACGCGTTTGAGCGTCTTGCCGCAGGCGGACGCGATGGTCTTGCCGACGCCGGACGAGCCGGTGAAACTGATCAGATCGACAGAGGGATGTTCGACAATGCGCATGCCCACGCTGCCCCCTCCGCCGTGCACAATGTTCACGACTCCTGGCGGCACGCCCGCTTCCGCGAGCACCTGTACCAGGGTTGTGGCTGTCTTCGGCGTGTCCGAAGCGGGCTTGAATACCACACAATTACCGCACAACAGGGCCGGAAAAATCTTCCACGTGGGAATCGCCATCGGAAAATTCCACGGTGTTACAATGCCGGCCACGCCGATAGGCATGCGGACAGCCATAGCAAATTTGTTGGCCAACTCCGACGGAACCGTATGGCTGAACAAGCGCCGTCCTTCTCCGGCCGCGTAGTAGGCCGTGTCGATGCCTTCCTGAACGTCACCGCGCGTCTCGGCAAGTACTTTGCCCATTTCCCGGGTCATTTCACGTGCGATCTCTTCCTTCCGCGCGACCAGAAGGTCTCCGACTTTTCGAAGTATGTCGCCGCGTTTGGGGGCCGGCGTGAGGCGCCATCCGTCAAAGGCCGCCAGGGCCGCCTGCACGGCTTTGTCCACGTCTTCCGGACCGGATTTGGGAAACGTTCCGATCACTTCGTCCCAGCGGGCAGGGTTTCGGTTCTCAAAAACCTGTCCGGTGGCCGCGTCCTGCCACTCACCGTTGATGAAATTCTGAAACTTTTGCATCATGGATTGTCTCTCCTGAGTAGCGTCTACACCCGTTTTAGTTCCGCTCCATATCCATAAGTCCCGATCGCCGCCGCGGCGAGAGGATTCAGAGGTTCCGGTCGATCCGGCCGCGCAGACTTTCGCTCTGCATGGCTTTTCGGGCCACAAGGCCAAACAGTAGAAGAACGGCGCCCAACACGACACCCGTCACACTGATTCCGGGCGGGATGACGCTTGGAACGACCACCAGGAGCCCAAGAATGATCCACACCCAGTACAACTTAACCAGCCACAGTATCTTCATAGTGCCTCCTTATTCCGGCGGTTTGTCCGTCCCAACGCGCGTGGTCGAGTCGAGAACGAACTTACCGTTATCCAGCCGGTAGAAATACGTGTTCTGCGTTACGGAACCCTCGTCGCTGTCC
>JBBIJR010000115.1:0-7647 GCA_037445875.1 Bacteroidota bacterium
CGACCGTAATTCGTGGTGAGGCCAATGTTGTTCTGTGATTTGTACTCCGACCGGAAGTTAGCACGGAACTTGCCGTCCTGGAACATGGCTTCCTCGCCGACTTTTCCCGCCGTTGCCAAAGCGGAGAAACCCTTGCCCGCAAAAATGTCCTCGGTGGGCTCCGGCGTGATCTCAAATGCCCACTCGACGAGCTTGTAGATTTCTTCCTTGCTCACCGCATACCACACGCGGGCCGTGTGAGGTCCGGCCGCCAGATTCTTGACGGAGTACGTGATCAGTTCCTCGGTCACGTCGGACTTCTTGGTAATGTCATCCCCGTCAAGCATCAGTCTCAACTTCGTCACATCGATCGGATTGTCAGAGAACAGGGACACCGCGATCATAAAGTCATCTTTGCCGATGGCCTGGTTGGGTTCCGGCGAAAGCACAACGGCCTCGATACCTGCCTCCTGCACAACCTTCTTCTCAGCAATAACGACCTGCACCGGCATCAACTCCGCGTCGGACGCAGGGTACGTGATCACCGCGCCTTCCATCGTGGAGGCAGCAATGTAGTATTCGAACGATTGTCCCTTGGTCAGACGAACGGTGTTCAATCGCACGGCGTACTTTCCGTTCGACTGGAGAAACATCTCCAGCGATCGGAAGGCAGGATCACCGGGTAGTCGATAATTCAGATACACCTTGTCCACCATCGTGGTGAACTCCGTCTCGATGACAATCGGCTCATCTTCCGGGATCAACGAAACCGGATGATGGAGAACCTCATTGCCTTCTGCCGCCCGGGCTTCGGACAGCATGGCTGCAACCGAGATTGCCGCGAAAAGAATGAAGGACCGGCATTTCACGGCATAAGCAGCACGGCGTAAAAATCCCATACGCGTAACCTCCTGGATTGTTGAATCAAAGACGATTTCCAAGACTTTATGATGCAAGCTTTCGAAGGCCTAAAGAAGGGAACAGAATGTTTCTGAATAAGACCAGGGGAAGTGACTCAAACCAATATATCTCAAAGGCCGTCGTTTGTCAAGGTAATTCACTGGTAAGTTAATCGTAAATATGGCCTTAACGTAAACGGCCACATCGCATGCTGAAACATTTCATGCGATTTACTTGTCTTATACCGACAACTGCTCCAGGTTTCACATCACCCCATGGGAGGGAGATCATGTCGTTGTGTTATTCAACGATCCTGTCCGCTCTCGCGCTCGTTTCGCTATGGACAGCCAGCGATTCGTTTTCTCAGGACAAGGCGGCCGCCATCGACGAACTCGTAACGGATTTTGCAAGAAACCGGCAATTCAACGGAACCGTCCTGGTTGCAGAAGACGGCCGGGTGATCCACAAGAAGGCGTACGGCTTTGCCAATTTCGAACTGCAGGTGCCGGTGGAGATCGACACGAAATACCGCATCGCCTCGATCACGAAGCAGTTCACTTCTATGGCGATCATGAGACTGGTTGAACGGGGCAAGCTGAGGTTGGACGGATCTCTGGCCGATTACCTGCCGGATTATCCCCAACCCACCGGCTCGCAAGTCACCATCCATCATCTTCTTACGCATACATCCGGAATACCGAGTTACACGGACATACCGGGATTCAGGCAGCATCGGGTGCGGGACCCCTACGCGCCGCGGGAACTCGTTAAGTTCTTCCAGGATTCTTCTCTGCAATTCACTCCGGGATCCGATTTCGCATACAGCAATTCCGGGTATTGTCTCCTGGGCGTGATCATAGAAAACGTCACAGGCAAATCGTACGCGAAGGCCCTGCAGGACGAGATCTTCACGCCGCTCGGCCTGAAAAACTCCGGTTACGATGTCAGCGCAGCGCTCTTGACTAAACGCGCCGCCGGCTATCAATCGAGCAACGAACGAATTGAGAATGCACCGTATATAGACATGTCGATTCCCTACGCGGCCGGCTCGCTATATTCGACAGTCGAAGACCTCTATTTGTGGGATAGCACCCTGTACACGGAACAACTGGTCAAGCAATCCACGTTGGAGAAGGTATTCACCCCCTATGTTTTTGCCAGGGGTCGCAGCGTTCCGAGCTACTACGGCTACGGTTGGTTTATTTCGAAGGAACAGATCGGAACCACACAGGATAGCGTCATGGCGGTAGAGCACGGCGGTGGAATTCACGGCTTCAGCTCGCTGCTGTTTCGTGTTCCCGCAAGGAAACAGACGATCATACTGCTTTCCAATGTGTCCGGTTCTTATCTCCGCGAGTTAACCCGGAGCATTCTCGGAATTCTGTACGACAAACCTTACAACACCTCCGTGGAATCGCTTGCGAAAGTGCTTCGCGAAGATATCCGGAAAGTGGGCGTGGAGCAGGCGATTTTGAATTACCGTTCCAACATGGTCAAACCCTCGTTCATCAAAAGCGAGAGGCAGTTGAACTCCTTTGGTTACGAGTTGCTCAAGGAAAAGCAACTGCGCGAGGCGATCGCGGTCTTCTCCCTTGTCGTGGAACTGTACCCCAACTCCTCCAATGCGTACGATTCCCTTGGAGAAGCATACTTGGCCGGTGGCGACAAAGAGAACGCCATCAAGAACTATGGGAGATCGCTCGAATTGGACCCCCGGAACGAAAATGGAAGGAAGATGCTGAGGCAACTGAGGAACGAGTGAGCTTGTCCGCCGGAAGCGACGAAGATCAGCCTCCAGGATGAGACGCGCCCTTTGGCGCGGAACTCACGGCAGTCCACCACATCACCCGGACTGTCGAATGGCGGAGAGAGTGAGATTCGAACTCACGGTACGGTTTCCCGTACACACGCTCTCCAGGCGTGCCAGTTAAACCACTCCTGCATCTCTCCGATAACGCGGAAACTGCTGGTCCACCCCATACCGACCAGCTCCGCTCATCCATAATCTCTCTTGCCTCACGATCGCCTGCAATATAAGTCTAAGCCTCAATGCTCTTCAAGGTCTTTCGATTCCTGTTTCATCCTTTCCAGCCTCGATCTGAGAACTTCGTTCGTCAAAGCGGGGTTGGCCTTCCCATTCGAGAGCTTCATCACCTGTCCTACGAAATGAGCAAAGAGGGGCTCCTTGCCGGCCAGATACTCCTGGACCTGCCCGGGATTACTCCCAAACACCTCCTCAACGAACCGCTCGATCGCTCCGCGGTCCGTGATTTGGATCAGTCCTTTGGATGCAACAATTTCTTCGGGGTCCCGGCCACGTTCCGTCATTTCGGCAAAGACTGTTTTCGCAATCTTGCCGCTGATTTTTTCTTCCCGTACCATGTTGAGGAGTTTCGCAAACGCCGACGGGCGCACGACAAATTCACCTGCCTCTTGTTTTCGTTCTTTCAGCACGGCCATCATCTCACTCATGATCCAGTTACTGGCTAGCTTCGCGTCCGTACAGTGGTGCATGAGTTCTTCGTAATAGTCCGCCATGGACTTCGACATCGTGAGAACATCCGCATCGTACTTAGGAATGCTGTATTGCCGTACGAACCGGTCGCGCCGTGCCTGGGGCAATTCGCTCAGATGCGCAGCGATATCTTCCACCCAGGACCGGGATACCCGCAACGGCACGAGGTCCGGCTCGGGAAAATACCGATAATCGTGCGACTCCTCCTTGGTCCGCATCGCGCGAGAGACTCCCTGATTGTCGTCCCAGAGCCGCGTTTCCTGAACAACGGTCCCGCCGCTCCGCAAAACCTCCGTCTGTCTCTCGATCTCATACTGGAGGGCGCGTTCGACCGCCTTGAAGGAATTCATATTCTTTATCTCGGTCTTCGTGCCGAAGGCTGACCCCCCCACGGGCCGAATGGACACGTTCGCGTCACAGCGCAGGCTGCCCTCTTCCATGTTACCGTCGCAGATGTCCAGGTACTGCACCATCTGGCGGATCTTGACAAGGTAGGCGGTGACCTCTGCCGTGGAGCGGAAATCCGGGCCGGAGACGATCTCGATCAGCGGCGTCCCGCATCGGTTGAGATCGATGAACGTCACGTCCCCCTGCGTCACCGCCGGATCGTGTATGGACTTGCCCGCATCCTCTTCGAGATGGATTCTCGTGATGCCTATGCGCCTGACCTGCTCGCCCGCTTCGATCTCGACCCACCCGTTTTCACACAGCGGCCGGTCGAATTGGGAGATCTGATAGCCCTTCGGCAAATCGGGGTAGAAATAGTTCTTGCGGGAAAAGATCGATTCGGAGGCGATCGTACAGTGCGCGGCCAGACCCATTCGAATCGTGAACTCCACAGCCGTTCGATTCAGCACCGGCAGGGCTCCGGGCAGACCGAGACAGACCGGACAGGTTTGCGTGTTCGGCATGCTGCCGTACGCTGTGCTGCACGAACAAAACGCTTTGGTACGGGTGAGGAGTTGTGCGTGCACTTCAAGGCCGATGACCGGCTCAAAGTTCATCGTATTCATGTATCGAAGGTTTAAACTCGTATGGTTTCCTGGCGCTCCTGTCCGACGGACACAAGACGGATCGGCACACCGCCAAGCGACGTTTCGATGAACTGCAGATAGTCCCGGGCCGGTTTCGGCAGTTCCCTTAAGGTTCGGACGCGACCGGTGGGCGCTTGCCATCCCGGGAGGGTGCGGTACATCGGCTGGACCTCCGAAATAGTCCGCGCATCGGCTACGGACAGATCCACGGGCTTTCCGTTAGCCCGGTATTCCGTGCAGACGTGCAATTCCTCGAGCGTGTCCAGTACATCCAGTTTGGTGACCGCCAATTCATTGATTCCGTTGACCATCACTGCATAACGGATCTGAACGAGGTCCAGCCAGCCGACGCGGCGCGGCCTCCCCGTCACGGATCCGAATTCTCCCCCGAGATTTCGTACTCGATCGGCAAAGGCGGGTTCAAATTCCGTCGGCAGGGGTCCGTTGCCCACCCGGGTTGTGTACGCTTTGACCACTCCCATCACACGATCCACGAGGGTGGGGCCTATGCCGAGGCCCGTACAGGCGCCGCCCGCTGTCGCATTGCTCGAAGTGACAAAGGGGTACGTACCGTGGTCTATGTCGAGCATGGTGCCCTGGGCCCCCTCAAGCAGGACTTCCTTACCGTCCAGGATGGCACGGTGCAGGTAAGCGACAGTGTCGACGACCAACGGACGCAATCGTTCACCCACGTCGCAGAACTGCTGGATCATCGGGTGCACCGGCTGTTCCGCGGCGCCGAATGCCCGAAGGATCTTGTTCTTCTCTTCCAGGTTCTTCTCCAATTTGGCCGTGAGGTTGGCCCGGTCAAGGAGGTCGACGGCACGGATTCCGCAGCGATCGATCTTATCCAGATACGCAGGACCGATACCGCGCTGCGTCGTGCCGACCTGGTTTTCTCCTAGATACCGCTCTTTCGCCTGGTCGATCAGCTTGTGGTAGGGAAAGATGATATGCGCATGCGGACTGATCATCAGTCGCCCCTCCGTCTGTACGCCCTGATCTCGAAGGCCCTGAAGCTCCTCGAACAGGGCAACAGGGTCGACAACCACACCGTTGCCCAGAATACACATGACGCCGTCGTGCAGGATACCGGACGGGATCAGACGGAGAATGAACCTGCGATCTCCGTGGCAGATCGTATGACCGGCATTGGCTCCACCCTGGTAGCGTGCGACCACGTCGGCTTCCGACGCGAGGAGGTCCACGATCTTTCCCTTGCCTTCGTCGCCCCATTGCGCGCCTACGACGATACGAACGGCCATTGCAATCCTCTCACGTACAGGTTAGGTGTTGATTTTGAGAACGGCGAGGAAGGCTTCCTGCGGAATCTCGACCCGTCCTACCTGCTTCATCCGCTTCTTGCCTTCTTTCTGCTTTTCCAGAAGCTTGCGCTTGCGGGTTATATCGCCTCCGTAACATTTTGCCGTGACGTCCTTGCGCATGGCACGAATCGAATCTCGCGCAATGATCTTGCTCCCGATGGCAGCCTGAATCACGACCTCGAACATCTGTCGCGGGATGAGGCTCTTCAGTTTCTCGCACAATTTTCGGCCCCATTCGTAGGCCTTGTCCCTGTGGATGATGGATGAAAAGGCATCGACCGGGTCCCCGTTGATGAGGATGTCAAGCTTGACCAGATCGCCCTCTTTGTAGTCGATGTATTCGTAATCGAAGGACGCGTAGCCTCGCGTACAGGACTTCAGCTTGTCGTAGAAATCAAATATGATCTCCGACAGCGGGAACTCATAACTGAGATCGGCACGGGTGGGAGAGATGTAGTGTGTATTCAGATAGACCCCGCGCCGGTCCATCGCCAGGGTCATGATGTTGCCGATGTATTCGGCGGGTGTGATGATCTGGGCCCTGATGTAGGGCTCTTCCACGCGGTCGATGACGCCGGCATTGGGCATCATGGACGGATTGCTCACCTCAACCGCTTCACCGTTGGTGCGCAGGACACGGTACCGGACGTTGGGAACGGTCGTCACCATACTGATATTGAACTCGCGCTCGAGCCGTTCCTGCACGATTTCCATGTGGAGCAGACCGAGGAAGCCGCATCGAAATCCAAAACCGAGGGCAGTGGACGTCTCGGGCTCATACACGAGTGACGAATCGTTCAATCTCAGCTTCTCGAGGGAGGATCTCGGTTCCTCAAAATCATCGCTGACCGTCGGATAAATTCCGCTGAACACCATCGGCTTGATGTCTTTGTAACCCGGCAGCGGCGCGTCGGCGGGCCGGTCCGCGTTGGTGATCGTGTCCCCCACGCGCACGACCTGAATCTCCCGTATATTGCCTATGACGTAGCCCACCTCACCGGCCGTCAAGCCGTCTGTACGGATCCGGTCCAGTCGGAGAACGCCCACTTCATCCACGTCATAGATCATCCCGCTCGAAAAGAAGCGCATCCGCGATCCCTTGATCAGATCACCCTGGAAAACACGGACGTACGCGATGGCTCCCCGGAACGAATCAAATACGGAATCAAAGACGAGCGCCTGGAGCGGCTGGCCGGGGTCTCCGGCGGGAGGAGGAATCTGCGTAACGATTCTCTCCAGAATTTCTTCGATGCCGATCCCGGCTTTGGCGCTTGCCAGTACGATGTCACTCCGCCCGCAACCGACCAGATCCATGATCTCCTTGCACGTTTCTTCGGGTTGCGCGCTCGGCAGGTCGATCTTGTTGATGACCGGGACGATCTTCAGGCCCGCATCGATCGCGAGATACAGATTGCTGATCGTCTGAGCCTCGATGCCCTGGGACGCATCCACCACCAGAATGGCCCCTTCGCAGGCCGCCAGACTGCGCGATACTTCATACGTGAAATCCACATGGCCGGGCGTGTCGATGAGGTTCAGAACGTACGACCGGCCGTCGCGGGCCCGATACTCCATCCGAATGGCGTGCGCCTTGATCGTAATCCCGCGCTCGCGTTCCAGATCCATGCTGTCCAGCACCTGGTCTTCCATCTGGCGGGTGGCCAGTGTGTGGGTGTACTCCAACAGTCGATCGGCCAGTGTGGATTTCCCGTGGTCGATGTGGGCGACAATACAAAAATTTCTAAAGTGCTCTGCAGCCATCTGTGCCGGTGCATCGTTTCAAAATTGCGGCGCGAATATATCAAACGGGCCATGCAAAATCAATCGATATCTCCAACGGTACAATTAACATAGGTAGGCGGTCGCCCGCTTTACCTGTCACACCACCGTGCGT
>JBBIJR010000116.1:0-7382 GCA_037445875.1 Bacteroidota bacterium
GGTGAATCTTACAACGTGGAACAAAAAGACACGTTGGCCCTGCATGCGTACCAGGCTTTGCTGGACGCCTACCCCTTGTACCCCAAGGCTCCGGATGCCCAGGCCAAGGTCATCCAGACCTTCGAGCGCATGTCCAACGCGTCAACGGACCGGGCGATGCAGCTGTCGCTGATGGACAGCGTGCTGAATAACCGGTATAAACTGTACCAGATGTTCAAGCCCGGCGGCGACTGGTCCCAGGCCGTGGAGGACAAGGAGATCGTTCGGCGGGGCAACCAGATGGCCCGCGACGTGCTCCTCGAAAACATCAACTATTACTATCAGGAAGCCGCTCTCAGCGACGATCTGGAACAGTGGCGAACGGCCATGTCGATCAGCAAACAGTTCATCTCCTATTTTCCGACCGACACGTTTGCCTATTTCGTTCATTACAACCTCGCCTTCATTCAGCATTACAAATTTGGTGAACTGGATTCCGCATACGAAGAGTACATCAAGGTTGCGAACAAGTACACGTACGATACGTACCGTTACAAGGCGTCCATCGATGCGTACTTTATCGCCGATTCCCTGTACAAACAAAGTCCGTACAAGAAACCAGCCAATGCTCCCCCCGACAGCATCATTCCGCTGACGCGCGGTGAAGACAGGCTGGTGGATGCCATCAACAACTACTCGCGCCTCTTTCCCGATACCATCAGCGAGTATCCGGTAGATTCGCTGACGAACGAGAAACCCGTGATGGGGGTACCCGGCCGCAAGACCGCCGACTTCCTCGCGTACGCGGGTGAGATATTTTTCAACCATAACGATTTCAACCGCGCCTCGCAGTATTTCAACACGGTGCTGACGCGCTACCCCAACAGCGACAAGGTCATCATCTCCGAGAAATACCTCATGAAGTCGTATCTGGACCGCAAGGACTTTCGTAGTTCGGAGATTGTTGCCCGGCGCATTTTGGAGAATCCGGCTTCGAGCGCGGAACAAAAGGACGAGGCCGTCCGTACAATCTTCTATTCCATTTTCCGGCACGCGGAGATCTTCCAATCGGAGAAGCATAACGCCAAAGCGGGGAGAGAGTTCGAACGTGCCTTCCAGGAAGGATCACGCCTCGGCCATCAGAAACGGGAAGACCTCTCCGTCGCCCTCTTCAATTCGGGCATCGAGTACACCTCTTCCCGTGAGTTGAAGCGGGCCATCCGCATTTACGAATCCTATGCCGACTCCTTCCCGGCAACCAAGGACGCCCCCAACGCCCTGTACAACGCCCAGGCGCTGTATTTTGAAATGAAGGATGTGAAAGCGGCCGCCCGGACCTCGGAACGCCTGGCCGACAAGTACCCGAATTACAGCGAGAACAACGGCGCCATCAATGCGGAAATCGTGCTGTACAACGCCGAGTACTATTTTGAGCAAGCGGCAAAACAGGCCGCCGCACAGGGAGATACGGTCGACGCGAAAGCGATGAACTACGAGGCCATCCGGGTCAGCGAGAAATTCGTGCAGCGGTACCCGAAGTCCCAGTATGCCACCGAGGTAGATTTTGGCGTGGCCAAGCTGTACTTCCTGGTCAATGACGAGGAAAAGGGTTTTCAGAAATACCGCGAATTTGCCGGCCGCTATCCCAACGACAAGCGCAACGTGCAGGCCCTCTACGAGGTCGGTATGAACCACCTGCGCAAAGGACGCCGGGATGAGGCTATCCTCGCCTTTCAGGACACGCGCAAGAAGAGCGAGGAACTGAAGAAGCTAAGGCTGGACTACAACCGCTACTACTCATCCGAGGCGGTGTACGAACTTGCCCGTATGAAATACGAGGAGTTCTCCAAGGTCTTCCTCAAGGTCCCCAACGTGGACCACAAGGAAGCGAAGAAATTCGAACTCGTCAAGGAACTGATCGATCTGTACCAGGCCGTGACGGAGTATGCGCACATCCGGACGTACGAAGCCTCGTACTATCGCGGCCTCGTGCGCGAGGAGTTCGGCGACGCTCTCGCGACCCGGCAGTTCAAACAAGAAAAGGATATCGCCAAACAGATCATCGCGCAGAGCGAGGTCTATGCCGGTGCGGCCAAAGCCTACCGCGGCGCCGTCGAGGAATACATCAATTCCTACAACTTCCTCGACAAAGCGTATAAAAAATTCCAGGAGGAGGAGCGGGCTCTGGCGGATTCCGTCGCCAAATTGTATCCCAATAAGCCGGATTCGGCCCTGATCGTCACTCGCTGGGCCATCGAAGGGCGCACGGCCAAGGACAAGGAATTCTCCCTCCGCCGCTTCAAGGAAATGTCCGCGTACTATCGCGACCTCTCGCGGTCGAAGATTTCCCGGATTCTGTACCAGGTTGCCAACGCGAAGAAGCTGATCCTCGACGCCTATGTCAATGCCCCCACGACCTTCAAGTACGGGACGATCGAATACGTGGCGGAAAAACTCCAGGGCACGCCTGTGATCAAACGGGCCGCGGACGACGCCATCCTTGCGTTCGAATCGGCCGCGCGCGAAGCGGATTCGCTGGGCATCAACGACAAGTACTCAAGCGAATCCAAGCGTAACGTCGTGAAATTGTCCGGTATCGTGCCTTCGGAGCTCTCCAGACTCTCGTTTGCGGTCATGGACCTGTACCGTCAGGAATCCGACTACTATCGCGTGATCGTGGCCGGCGGTGAGAACTGGGTGGACAAGAACACGCGCAAGGGATTCTACGATGTCTTCTACGACGTGCCGATCCAGATGAACGTATACATGTCCCAGTATGCTCAGCCAATCGGCACGCAGGCCATCAAGGCATACTCTACCGCGGTTAACCAGATAAAGGAAAAGAAACTTTTTAATGAAGATGCGCAACAGATCGAGAAAGAAATGTTGAACTTCGCTTACGAGTTTGCGCGCCAGAACTATCGCGAGGCCGACACAGCGGACTATTACTATAAATCGTACGAAGCCATCTATTTCGCCAACCAGAGCCGCGACGAATTGGCCTACTACTCCGAAGCAAGTTCCACCTACAACCAGGTGTTGACGTTTGCGCGGGAGAACGCCCGCGGGGTCCTTGAGGAAGCGTACAACAACGCCGTGGACCTGGGATACATACGACTCGAGCCGGACCCTCAGGGTGCAGAAGGGGATCAGATTGCCATAGCGACCAATGCCAACGCGCGCCGAATTCTTGCGCTCCTCGGAAAGTACGATCAGTACTATGCCAAGCTGCTCAAGTTGAAGACCTACAGTCACCAGTACGCCTCCAACTATTCGTCCTGGCTGTCCAGCCACCGCGCCGGGGAAGGGTGGCAAACGGCGTCCTTTAAAGATGGGGCATGGTACCCCGCCGCTCCGCCCCCCAATATCGAAATGGTGCCCCATGCCGTGTTGGACACGAGCGAAGCGTATCCGTTGTGGCTGGGACTCGGGCAGAGCTTCTCGCTGCCGAAACTGCCGGAGTACGTTCCGGAGGTGCCCAGGATCGAGGAGGAGAAGATCGACACGACCAGTACGGCGCCGGGTGGCGTGGGGACCGATACCAGCACGGTCATCGAAACACCGGTGGATACGACTTCCACGGCACCGCTGGACACGGCGAGCGAGGAGAGGGTGGAGAGCCACCGGCTTCTGGCGGCTTGGTTCGAAAACCCGGTCGTTCAGGATACCTCCGTGCGGCCCGTGTATTCTCAGATCGAAATGCAAAAGATCCTCGACACGCTCAAGACGGTGCACTTCCGGTTCAAGTTCGACATAACGGGCAGTCCTCAGCCGGGCAGGGTCTACTTTGCCGGCGATGGTTTCTTCGAATTCTATCTCAACGGCGCCTACATCGGTTCGGCGCTGGCGGAGGAGGAGGACGAACGCGGGGATTCGCTGGAAGTGACCGACTTGTTCGCCGAGAACTTTGTCCAGGGCCGGAACGTCCTGGCGGTCGTGCTGCGGGACGGATCACCGCAGCAGCGCCACGGAATTCGTGCACTGCTCGTCGTCAACGAGGTCGAGGATGCCACGGCCGAGTTTGCGGAACCACCGATGCCGAAGGGGGACATTCTCAAGGAAGCCCTGTACCGGCGCGGACGCGTGGGAGGACGGTAAAATGAATACATGGTTCTTGGCTTTTTCGCTGATCATCTTCGTGGCCATTTCGGTGCGGCCTGTCCATGCGCAGGAAGTCCGCCATCCGGACATGGAACTTATCACAGACGATCAGGGAGAAGAGATCGTAGTGGAGGTTGCCACGCAGCGGCCACCGAACCCGAATCTGTACGAAGTCCGGGAGGAGGAGGGCGCCAAAGGACAACCCATCCTGGCCGTCTATTACCGGCCGACGGATGAGTTGGTGGTCTTCTTCAGCCGCACGGTGATCAAAGGCAAGGTGGAAGGTCCGGGTTTGACGCTGTTCTTTGACCGCTACCAGCCTGAAATCGAAAAGGTCATCGGCCAGAAGAGCTATGAGAAAGACATCAAGAGGCGGTATCTGGACCTCATCTGGATCGACAAGGGTGATCTCGTGGACGCCGGCCCGGTGAACGTGAAAGAAGTCAATCAAATGCTCAAGAAACGGAGAAACTAGTCCCTTTACGTGTCCAAAAAGGACTTGCATTTGAACTAATTGTACATATATTAACGGCATCGGTTTTACTCATCTTGCATCCCTGCTCATTCAAAGGTCACCCACTTACTCTGGTTCAGACTGTTTTTCACATTTCTACTGAAGAATCGTCGAATTTTTTTTTGAAGTAACCTAAAACCCTAATAGGAGGTCTCGATTCATGAAACGAAGTATGATCTTCAGCATCGCACTCGTTGCGGCGGTTACGGTTTTTGCGTTGAGTGCCGTGTCGACGACGGAAGTGAAGGCTGCCACGATGATCTGGCAGGAGGAGGGCGGTGCCGGTGGGGACGCAGCGGCCACCGTGCAATCCGGCAGCGCGATCTTCTTCGACAAGTTCTTCGGAAGCTTCCGCTGGAGCCAGGACGGCGCCTCCTACATGTGGTTGATCGCCTTGATGGGCGTTTTCGCCATTTCTATCATGATTGAGAGAACCTACTTCATTTTCGTACGGTCGAACGTGGATGCGCCCAAGTTCATGGCCGAAATCCGAAAACTGGTCGCCGGCGGCAACCTGAAGAAAGCTGTGGCCCTTTGCGAAACAGCCAAAGACAAGGCCCTTCCGGCTGTCGTATTGGCCGGTCTCAAACGAGCCCTGGAAAAAGAAGGCGGACCCTTGGATTTCCGCGCCATTCAGAATGCCGTGGATGAAGGGACCCTGGAGATCATTCCAAAACTTACGGAGCGTTCCGGCTACCTGGCCATGCTCAGCAACGTAGCGACCCTGCTTGGACTTATGGGCACCGTGTACGGTCTGATCATCGCGTTCGCCGCCGTTGGTAACCCGGCCATCCCGGAAGACAAGAAATCGCTGCTGCTCGCTGACGGTATTTCGGCCGCCATGCAGACGACCATTTTCGGTCTGACCGTCGCCATTCCTTCCATTGTGATCTACACGATCATCACGACCAAGACGACCAAGATCATCGATGAGATGGACGAGCACATGGTCAAACTGATCAACCTGATGACCGGAAACAAGTAAACACAAGAGTTTATCAGGCGATTTTTGATTTGCTCTCAACAAACGGTCGTTTGTTGAGAGCCAACAACCTGTAAGGGCAAGTTCATGGCATTCAAACCATCAGCACGACGAAGCATAAAGGTCGAGAGCACCGATTTGGACCTTCGTCCGATCATGAACCTTATGTGCATCTTGATTCCGCTGCTTCTGAGTTGTTCCCAGTTCGTCAAGAACACGGTCATCGAACTCAACCTGCCCCAATTGAGCAGCGGGCCCGGTCCATCGACGGAAAAGCCCGACAAGCCGGAGCAAGAAAAGGCCCGGCTTGGCTTGAAACTCGTTGTTACCGAGAAGGGCATCACGATCGCAGGAAATACGGCGGTATTGACCGGACAGGGTGGGGCCGGACCCACGCTTCCGAAGTTGGCGGACGGCCGGTATGACTACGAGGGGCTAGAGAAGAAGATGCAGGACATTACCAAGATGGTGTCGGGGAAGGGGTTTGAAGATGAACGGACTGTGATCATCACCGCGGAGGATATCATAGAATATCAGGCCATAGTGAGTATCATAGACATTATATCCGGTGCCGCAGTCAAAGAACTGAAGGATCCGAGCACGAACCAGATCGTAAAAGAGCCGTGGTTCACCAATATCGGTGTCGGTAAACTCATTATCTAATCGGTAAGGAAGTTCATCATGGCATTCAAACCCTCTGCGGCCAAGAAACACGCGACCTCCACGGAAGCAGCGCTAAACATGAACTCGTTGATGGACATGTTGACGATCATGTTGCTGTTTCTTTTGACTTCGTTCTCGACTTCGGGTGCGTTGGCTACGGCGTCGGAAGGTCTGCAGCCGCCGCGTATCGTGACGAAGAACAAGCCCAAGAAAGCGGTGGTTGTGGGTATTTCCAAATACCATGTTTTCTTCAACAAAGAACCGATCGTGGAAGTGGAGAAAGTTCTCGCCCAGAAGAACACGTTCTTGATCGCCGAACTGGCCGAACGCCTTGAAGCCGAAGCGACCAAGGCACAGGACCTGGAAGATCGTTTCGGTATAGCGTGGAACCGCGAGTTGCTTGTGTTTGGAGACAAGGAAGTTCCCTTTAATGTACTTCTGAAAGTAGTGGTCACGTGCGGACGGAACCAGTTCTCCAATCTCCGCCTGATGGGCAACCTGGCCGCCAAGCAGGATATACTTCAATGAGCATACACAAGTCAACCAAGACTCTTTTCCGTTGTAAAGGAGGTCTGAAATGAACGTGTTGCACAATTCCGATAGCCAGGGGAAGCTGCATGCATCTCCGGGCGGAAGGGCCTCCGCTGCTGGAGCGAGGGAGATCCGCATTGTCGCGTTTCCCAAGGAATTCCAGAAGGACTATTGGAAACACCTCGATAAGCGGATCATCACGATCTTCTTCATCAATTTCTTCATCATTTACGGTTTCCTGTTCTACCTTGCCACTCGTCCGAAGCCGGCGCAGGATGCCGTGCTGGATACTCGACTGTTGAAGAAGATTGCCAATGTGATGAAGGTGGATCCGAAACTGCTTGAGGAACTGGACAAACCGGCAGAACCCGACAAGGAAACCACCGCGTCGACGACCACGGCGACGATCAAGGCGCCCACCGGCAATGTGGGTAAGGCCAGCAAGGCGGCCGCTGCCAAGGCAGCTGCGGCTGCAAGGGCCGGACGAGCCGCCAAGGCGGCAGCCGGGCGAGGTGTGCTGGCGGTAGCCGGAGCCACCGGCGGATCCGGCGGTAAGTATGCGGCGGTGGACTTTAGCGGTTCGTCGTCCGGTCTGGATAATATTCTCGGC
The DNA here is from genome assembly GCA_037445875.1 of Bacteroidota bacterium. Taxonomy (GTDB): domain Bacteria; phylum CLD3; class CLD3; order SB21; family SB21; genus JBBIJR01. Next base: position 7,381 of record JBBIJR010000116.1, read on the forward strand.
CA
>JBBIJR010000117.1:0-7275 GCA_037445875.1 Bacteroidota bacterium
ATCGCGTTGTACATCTTGTTCAGCTATCTGGTCGGCCTGGATGCAGATGACCGGATCGTCATTGATCTTCTCAAACGCAAAATGGGCTTGCGTACCGATGACTAGGGACGGTTCTGGATCCGCTGCCCTCTCCTCGCGCTCTGTCGCGTCGGACAGAATCGTCCATTATGTGGTTCTGGCGTGGATGGTCGGGATTGTGACGCTGTCAGTTTTTCTTTGGTACCATGACCGTCATTTTGACAAGGGCAAGGACGCGCACGAGTATACCTTGCTGGGCAAGGCGCTCTGGAACGGCGAGGGCTTGATATATCAAGGTCGTGTCGACGTCATTCAACCTCCCGGGTTTCCCCTGGTCGCAGGCCTGGTCGACCTTGCAATGAGACGAACAGATTGGGCCGGGAAGACCGTGAGTCTGCTTGCTTTCTTCGCCAGCCTGTGGGTTGCGTTTGTGCTGGTGAAATCGCTGACGGGAGACGCATGGGTGGCCCGGCTATCCGTTGTCTTATTCTCTTCTTCTTCGAATGCTATTCTAAACGCAAGCAGCGGGTACAGCGAGAGCTTGTACTGCCTTGGATTGCTTCTTATGGCCCTCTTCTTCTGGCGGCATTTTCCGCTAAGGACGACCATCCAATGTGTGATCTTTGGTTTCGCCTGGGTATTTCTGTATTGCGTACGGCCTGAAGGGCTCTTGTGCGGAACGGCATTATTGCTATTCGGCTGGACACGGGATATTTCCATGTCGATTCGGTCAACGATTAAGGTATCGCTGCTTGCGGTGGTCCTGCTATTGCCGTACGTACTCTTCTTGCGCGAACACACGGGGCAATGGCAACTATCGGGAAAGACATACGCCAATCTTGTTATGGGTGAGCTGGGTAGTCCGTACCAAAAGGGCAAGGCGACGGATCGCTACGCGATCGTGCGCAAGACACACGAGGACCCGAGCTATTCAAGAGGCATATGGCATTACCTCCAGACTTCTCCGGAGTGCTTGCTGAGACGGGTGCCGCACAACGCGGCTCAACTGACGACATTCCTGCTGAACAATCTCACTGTGATGGGCCTTATGATAGCCGTGTGGGGATTTGTTGCCCTGCCGTCTGCACAACGGACGTTCATCCTCCTGATTCTTGTCACGGCGCTCACCTACATTGGGTTCTTCGTGCTCTACAGAACCCTCGCTATTCATCATTGGATATGGGCCATGGCATTCGTGGTGGGCAGTCGTGAGTGTCTTCGTTTTACGTTTATCCGCCTGCGTAAGGGTTGGAATGAGACGACGGCTTTGCTGATCCCGGTTGTCGCTCTTTCCTTGTATGAGCTTCGTTCCGCCGCAGCAATTGCTTTGAGAGCGGTACAGCAGTGACCGTGAGAGGTATAGAAGTTCTGATCTCGGTATCTGCCGGCATAGGTGACGCTCTGATGGCGACCCCGCTGGTGGAGGCATTGGCCAAGGGCATTCCAACCGCCCGGATCGACTTGTTGGTCAGTCCGGCGTCCAGGGGTGTATTTGAGGGCAATCCCGGTGTAAGGGCTATGTTTATGGTTCCACCAAAGCCGACGCCAGCCGTTCTAGTCTCCATGGCAAAGCAACTGCGGAGTCGATCTTACGACTACTACCTGGGCTGCCTACCGTCGAACACTCTCAGGCAGATTCTCCTCTCGGTCGTCGCTCGCGTCCAGACACGAGTCAAGCATCGTTCTCCTCATCGTGGTTTCCGGAACGTGGACTGGGTTGTGAATCGCTTGGTGGAGATCCCGCCGGCTCGCCACCGGATCGACTGCAACCTCGATCTATTGAGGGCGATCGGCATTTCTGTCGATGACGCCGATCGGTCGCCCAGGATATACGTCGGGCCGGAAGAAGAGAACAGAGCCGATGGCTGGATCCTGGAAGCAGGAACAGGAGGCTCGTTTATCGGTTTCCATCCCGGCTGCAACCCGGCCGCAGCCTTCAAGCGGTGGGCGCCCGACAACTATGCAAAACTCGCTGATTTCCTCTCCGATCGGTACGGTGCGCGGATCCTGATCGTCGGCGGGCCGGACGAACGAGAGGATGTCGAGAAGCTGAAGTTACTGATGCGTGCGGCGTGCATCGATCTCGTCGGCCGTTGTACGCTGCTGGAAACCGCCGCGGTGATCAAACGGTGCCGTTGTTTTGTAACGAACGATTCCGGCATCATGCACCTGGCCACCGCCGTCGGGGTACCCACGTTCGCGATCTTCGGCCCCAAAGATGAACGCCATATCGGACCGTACGGCTCCGCGCATACGGTCATTCGGAATGGGACAGACGTGAACAACGTCACGGTCGATCAAGTGATTTCGGTGATCGAAAGCAGTCCGCACGGCCCGGCCGCCTGGTAATCGTCCTTACCCGCGTAGCCTTCCCGCCGTTGACAAACTGAAATATCTTAGTATATTCTGGCCGTTTTCACGGACCCCTTTCACACCGGACACCATGGAAGACTTCATCGAGATCCGAGGAGCACGGGTACATAACCTGAAGAATGTGGATGTGCGCATTCCGCGCAACAAGCTTGTCGTGATCACCGGAGTGAGCGGCTCGGGCAAGTCGTCGCTGGCCTTCGATACGTTGTACGCCGAGGGGCAACGCCGGTACGTTGAGTCGCTGTCGGCGTACGCCCGTCAGTTCCTCGAGCGCATGGACAAGCCGGACGTCGATCATATCCAGGGCATCAGTCCCGCCCTTGCCATCGAGCAGCGAACGCTCGCGAAAAATCCCCGGTCCACCGTAGCGACCGTCACGGAAATCTACGATTACCTGAGGCTACTGTTTGCGAGGATCGGGACGACGTATTGTACGCGATGCCATGAGCCGGTCCGGAAGGACACGACCTCCAGTGTGGTGCAAACCGTCATGCAGTATCCGGCCGGGACGCGTTTATACGTCGTATTCTCCGTCCCAGCGGACGAAGCGAGGGTTTTACGCCTTCAGGAAGCCGGCCTTAATCGCATTCTGATCAGCAACGAAGTGGCAGACCTGTCGGACCGAAGTGTTCTTAAGAAGGTTCTAAAATCGAAACTCATGGAAGTCCTCGTGGACCGGTTGGCCGTGTCGGAGGAAAACCGTTCTCGGTTGGCTGATTCGGTCGAACAGGCGTTCACGCACGGTGATGGACGAATGGCGGTCCGTGCGGTCGACGGAGAAGAGCGGTCCTTTTCCAGCCGCTTCGAGTGCAATACGTGCGGAACGCCGTACCTCGAGCCTGAACCAAGATTGTTCTCGTTCAACAATCCATTTGGAGCGTGTCCGCACTGCCAGGGATTCGGCAACAAGATCGAGATCGACATGGACCTCGTAATCCCGGACAAGGCCCGGACGCTCAAAGAGGGCGCTGTCCGGCCGTGGACGACCGACGGTTATGCCGACTTTCAGACCAGGCTGATAAAAAATGCCAAACGCAACGGCATTCCCGTGGACGTCCCGGTACAGTCATTGACCGCCGGCCAGTATGAAACGCTTATGGAGGGAGGCGACGGTTTCGAGGGCATCCGTGAGTTCTTCGAGTGGTTGGAGCGCAAGACATACAAAATGCACGTGCGGGTGCTGCTCAGCAAATACCGGGGATATGTGACGTGCTCGGATTGTGGGGGAAGCCGCCTGAGGCCGGAAGCCGCGTCCGTCCGTATTGCCGGCCGAAGCATTCATGATGTTCATCGGATGACCATTGCAGAAGCGCATGCCTTCTTCACGGAGCTCAAGCTCACCGAATACGAGGCCGGAATCGGTCGGCAAATCCTCTCCGAAATCCTCAAGCGTCTCACGTACCTGATGAATGTCGGGCTGGAGTATCTGACGGGTGACCGTTTGGCGGGGACCTTGTCCGGCGGGGAGGCCCAGCGCATCAGTCTTGCGACGTCGCTCGGTTCTTCTCTCGTCGGATCGCTCTACATCCTCGACGAACCGAGCATCGGCCTGCATGCCAGGGACAACGAGCGTCTGATCAATATCCTGAAGAACTTGCGGAACATCGGCAACACCGTGGTGGTCGTCGAGCACGACCGGGAGATCATGCAGCAGAGCGATGAGATCATTGACCTCGGTCCGCGCGCGGGAGTCCAGGGCGGCCGGCTGATCTTTCAGGGCGGATACGGCGCAATCGTTGCGGACAGCATATCGTTGACCGGTCAGTATCTGGGAGGCCGGAAGAGTATTCCGCTGCCGGCGTCGCGGCGTTCCGGAAACGGCAGGTACATCCGGGTGGCGGGAGCGTCCGAGCACAACCTGAAATCCATCGATGTGGAGATACCGCTCAACCGGCTGGTGTGCATAACCGGCGTGAGCGGCTCCGGCAAGAGCACACTGGTCCATGATGTCCTCTACGCGGGTCTGATGAGGAAGAAGGGATCCTGGGCCGGGAAGGTGGGCAAACACCGGTCCCTTCAGGGTGACCAGTACGTGGGTGCGGTGGAACTGGTCGATCAGCAACCCATCGGACGCACGCCGCGGAGCAATCCCGCCACGTATGTAAAAGTGTTCGACCTCATTCGCGATCTGTTTGCGTCACTCCCGGCCAGCCGATTGAGGGGATACCAGTCCGGAACCTTTTCCTTCAACGTACCGGGCGGACGCTGCGATGTGTGTGAAGGTGCGGGTCAGATTCTTGTGGAGATGCAATTCCTCGCCGACGTCTTCCTCGAATGCGAGGAGTGTAAAGGAAGTCGGTACAAGAAGGAAATTCTGGATATCCGATACCACGACAAGAACATCCACGAGGTGTTGAACCTGACGATTGCCGAAGGAATGGAATTCTTCAAGGGCGTGCCGCGGATCGTGAAGAAGTTTGAGATTCTGGACGAGGTCGGGCTGGGCTATCTCAAAATCGGCCAAGCGGCAACCACCCTATCCGGGGGCGAAGCCCAGCGAATCAAGCTGGCGGTCCACCTGGGAGAGCATGATGCCGGACCGGCGTTGTATATCCTCGATGAACCGACCACAGGTCTGCATTTCGACGACATCCACAAGCTGCTCCTGGCCTTTGATCGGCTCATCGAGGCCGGCCATTCGGTCTTGATCATCGAGCATAATCTGGATGTGATCAAGTGTGCCGACCATCTCATCGACCTTGGCCCGGAGGGCGGAGCGCGCGGTGGAGAGGTCGTTTGCTGCGGAACACCGGAAGAGGTCATGCATCATGACCGCTCGCACACCGGCCGGTACCTGCGCCGCTTTCTCGAGTCCCGGATCTAATTGAAAATCCTGCTCCCGTAGTCCGTTCGCTGCACCTTGATATCCCGCAAAGCTGCCGACTTGACCTGAATGATGAAAAAGTAGCCCGCCGCCGGGCCGTCCGGAGTCCATTCGAACCGCATTTCCCAGCAGTGCAGATCCCGCGTAAAAGAAAAACTCTGGCTTACCATGTTCCTTTCTAGAATGTCGTATCGGGCCCGATAACCTGCATTCCAGTTGCGCGAAACACGCAGATTGCCGGACACGTTGACGCCAAAAGTTCGAGTGACGGCCGAGGGATTGGCCTTGCTCACATCGTAGTTGAAATCGAAGCGCGCGTTCCACGGGACGTCGGCAGGCAAGGCGCTGTACTGCGGCAGGAACTGCTGATTGTAGGGCTGCTGAAACGGTTGACTCGAATAGTTCTGAGCAGAAGTTTCCGTTTCGGTTGACGGTTTCGACGGCTGGCCTCCTCCTCCACTCAGGGAAAAACCGGCGGTGACGGAAGCGTTTATCAGGCGCGGAAGTTTGTTGAGCTTCTCCACTCGACGATTGAGTGTGCGGTCGAATCGATAAAAATCGTGCGTGAGAGACGTCGACAGACTGATGTTACGGGCGAGGTCGTTGCTGAGGGAGAACGACGTGGCAAGGGTGGACAGCTTGAACGCATCCGCTTCGAAGTTGTAACTGATGCTGCTGCTCCAGTTCAGGAGGTCGATGGGCCTGGCGGCATGCGCTCCATCCTTGCCGGCTGTGTCCTTCTCGGCGGTAAGAACTTTGGCCTGAAAGACGTTGCTGAGACTGGCCCCCAGGGCCAGCGTTCGGCCCGACGGCGTGCCCCCGAACAGGATGCTGTTGCGGTAGCGGTCGAGTTTCCTCGTTTGACCGGATGTGTCCCGAGCGGTCTCGTAGTAGCCCCACGCTCGAGAGGAGAAATCCGGCCGGTAGGTCAGACTGAGAGAGGGCGTCATGACGTGGCGAAACGTCTCCACTCCCAGCAAGCCTGGATTGGTGACCCCATACACCTTGGTCGATACGGCGACACCGGTTGAAAAGGTATGCCTGGCGAAGAAACCTTTTTGCGTGACGCTGGTGTCATGGTTCTGGACATCAAAGCCGAAACGCTCCTCGCGGCGGTCGAACCAGGTCTCCTGCAGGGAGAAGCTGGGATTGACGTTGACATACGACAGCACCTTGAACGGCGCGCTCAGGCTGGCGTTGTGGTTCATGCCCAGCGCACTCAGAACAACCGCCGTATCGCTGGCCTGCGATTCCCTGCGCAAGAGATTGGAATTGTAACCGTACTGGATGTTCTGGTACCATCGGTCCGGCTGATTTCTTGATGCGGCCGGCTTCGGGAACAGCGGCCGCGACGATTTTGTCAAGGTAACGTTGGGGAACGTGAATTCACGCTGGCCGTTGTCGAGATTGCGCGACTGGCTCAGACTCGCCGATACACTGCCCCACGTGTAGTTACTGTTGTACCCGATGTTGGTACGAATCTGACGGTTCAGAATCTGCTGCTCGTTGATGCTGGTGAACTGGTAGAAACTCTTGCTGCTTACGAAGTGAATGTCCGCATTCAGATTCGAGCTTTCGGACAGCGTTTGACTGTGAGACGCGTCGATATTCCAGAGCCGGGTCTTTTCTCCGGTGATGTAGCTGAGCGTGGAATACGAGAAGTTGATATTTCCAGTGTACGAATACCGCCTGGCATACCTCGCGCCGCCGTGGAACAAGAACCCCGCCTTGTCCAGGAAATCGGCCTGGAACAACGCATCGAAGTAGTCGTTGGGCGCCCAGAAGTATCCGAAGTTCCGGACCTGCTTACCCTCTCTGGGGGTCTCGTTGTAGGACGGGGGAGTGATGCCGGATGCTCTGCCCGTTCGATTAGGAAAGATGCCGTACGGTATGGCGAAAATGGGGACGTCGTGAATGTACAGAATGACGGGCTTGGCTATCACTTTGTCCTTGTAGACCAACTTCATCTCGTCCGTCTGAAAATAAAAATGCGGTTCCCTGTTTTCGCAAGTGGTGAATCTGCCCTTGCTGATGTAGAGTGTGTTTTCGCCGATTTTGTG
>JBBIJR010000118.1:0-7227 GCA_037445875.1 Bacteroidota bacterium
TTTCTCGCTGCGCTCGAAATGACACACGGCCCCCCGGATTTCTCGCTGCGCTCGAAATGACACACGGCCACACCGCCCCCTTTACATCAGGTGAGTGTTCTTGGCGATGACGACGATACCGGAGGGAGTGACGAAGAATTTCTTGCGGTCCTCTTCGAGGTTGTGACCGATCTCGTAGCCTTCGGGAATGCGCACGTTCTTATCGATGATAGCGCGGCGGATCTTCGCGCGCCGGCCGACGTCGACGTTGTTGAAGAGGATCGACTGTTCGACCAGCGCGTAGCTGTGAACACGCACGTTGGCCGATAGGAGCGAGCCCACGACCTTGCCGCCGCTGATGATGACCCCTCCGGAGACGATGGAGTCGGTGGCCACACCGATCCGGCCCCCGTCGTGCGTTTCGGAAAAAACGGTCTTGGCCGGCGGATACTGGCCCTGATACGTGCGAATGGGCCACTCAATGTCGTACAAATTGAAAACCGGCGAGACCGAGACGAGGTCCATGCTGCACTCGTAGTAGCTGTCCAGCGTTCCGATGTCCCTCCAGTACGGTCTTTCCGTCTTGTTCTCATCCTGAAAATTGTAGGCGAACACCCGGTAACCCTCGAGCATCGAAGGAATGACATTCTTCCCGAAGTCGTGGTGCGATTCCTTGCGCTTGGCGTCGTCGATGAGGACCTTGGCGAGCGCGTTGGCGCTGAACACGTATACGCCCATGTTGATGTAGCAGGCGTCCTCCTTGTGCGGCAGCGGCTTTGGTTCCTGCGGCTTCTCCTGGAACCCCACGACCTGATTGTCGTCGTTGACGACCATCACGCCGAACTGATGGGCCTGGTCGAGAGGGACCTCGATGCCCGAAACCGTGAGGTCGGCGTTCTGCGCGATGTGGTACTGGAGCATCTTGAGGTAGTCCATCTTGTAGATGTGGTCGCCGGACAGGATGATCACGTAGTCGGGCCGTTCGTCCTGCAGGATGTGCAGGTTCTGGAACACCGCGTCGGCCGTTCCCTGGTACCAGTGATTGGCGGTGCGGAACTGCGGCGGAATGGAGTAGATGAATTCCCCCAACTCGCCGTTGAGGAAGCTCCAGCCTTCGCGGATGTGCGTGTCGAGCGACTGCGATTTGTACTGGGTGATCAGGTAGACCTTCCGGAAGCCCGAGTTGATCGCATTGGAGAGCGTGAAGTCGATGATGCGGTATTTCCCTCCGAACGGCACGGCCGGCTTGCTGCGGTCCTTGGTGAGCGGGTAAAGGCGCTCGCCCTGTCCACCGGCGAGGATGATCGTGAGCGTTTTTCGAAACAACTGCGACGAGAGCGGTATCATCGCGTACTCCGTGAACCGGTCGTTTGAGTGGGCGGGGAACCGCATGAATCTACGCATTCCCTTGTAGAGTGGCAACGAAAAAACCGGTCCTGCTTTCCGCGATAGAAAGGCCGCTGTGGTCATACCGCAACAGGTGTTTGTGTTGTATCTTGCAGGAGCGGGATGGACAGGCTGCTATTGGGCTGAAGCCCAAGAAGATCCTTTGTAATCTAAGATTGGTTCCCTTCATTATCTACGAGCTAAAGCTCGTGGCAATGGGGTGTGCTTTCCACGACCTCCACCTCCTTACGCCGGTCCACGTCTGCGGATTCACGGTGTGCAAAAAAAATCCCGACCGGAACGATCGGGATTGACTTGACCTCTTCAGCCACCGGCGCCTCTTTCACCGGGGGCCGTTGATTAGCGACTGAATACGAACGACTGCGAAGCGGTGACGCTATTATTCTTTTTCATTCTCGGGAAGCGCCACGCTTTGATCTTGCCAGCGACTGCGGAGGCGAAGGCGTCGCTGCGGGTGGTATTTTCCATCACGGTCACGGAGACCACGCGGCCTGTATGGTCGACCCGGATACGCACACTGATCTTGCCCTTCAGCGCGGCGTCGTCCTTGAGAAAACGTTGGTACGTCGCCTGGATCGCGGGCTCGTACTGCTGAATCGTCGATGCGATTTCCGCGGCGGACACGCCGGAGGATGCCGGCGCATCGATGCGCGCCTTTTCGAACGTCACCAACTGTCCCGTCGGACGGTCGACGCGCAGCGAACTGCCGATCTCATTGGCGTTAAGCGTAACCTGACTACCGGTCACGGTCTCCTGACTGCCGACGAGTTGCGAGGAGACTACGTACGTGCCCGGACGGCCGTTGTCCACGGCCGTGGCCAGCATCAGGTTCTCGAAACCCGGCAGGGAGGAACCGGAATTCAGGCCGCCGAAGCGGTCGGTGACTCCGGACTCGACCTTCTTCAACGTACCGCCGAGTTGTGAGAGCTGCTGCATCTTCTGCATCATCTTCTGTTTGATCATACTCTGGAAGGCGTCGCGTTGAACTTTGATATTGCCCGTGCGGTCCGTGCGTCCGTTGGTTTTGACGTCGGTGCGGGCGTCGACGGGGGCGGGTTCGGGCGCCGGGTCAACCAGATTGAGGTCGTCGGCCGAAAGCCCGAGCACACGCGGGTACTTCTTGACGAATTGGCTTATGTCGAACTCCGGCGCAAATCGCCGTTCCTGCAGCGCCTGATGGAGCAGAAGTCCGTAGGTTAGCAGCAGCGTGACGAAGAATATCGCCGCGTACCGCCTGTCCAGTGTCTGCCACAGGCTCTTCTTGAATTCGGACGGAAATGCGACGATGCGATAAGGCTTGGAAATGGCCGCAGTCGCCGCCGCACCTGAAGCACTCATTGTCGTTTTCATAACTCCTCCTGATGGTTTGTTCTCGATTCGCTTGGAGATTATCTCAACCTCCATGCCAATAGATAAGTAATTAAAAATCAATCATCCGAAATCCTGATGATGGACCATTGTCGGCATGCATGCGGTTTTCATACTCCTTTAATACCGCTCAAATTCTGCAAAGTGTGCGCACGCGGTACGGGCGAATTGCGTGAAAGTCTGACGCTGTGGAAGTTTTGGAGTGTGAAATAGGCGAAGCGGCACCTGTGGTTCTTGGGTGGGCGGTGTTGCGGAAAAACAGCTTGCCTTAGTCAAGGTGGCTGTTTATTTTGTGCTTGATATTACCGGTGACGCAGGGTATATTGCGGCCACCGTTTTTCTTTCTTCTCAGGCTCATGATCACCCAGTTCCTCGAGAAACTTCCCCTGCTACCCGAATCGGTGTTCGTGGCGCCTGGTGCTCGCGTTATCGGCGATGTGGAAATGGGGGAAGAGTGCAGCGTGTGGTTCAATGCCGTCGTGCGGGGCGACGTAAACTATGTACGGATCGGGCGGAGGACGAACATACAGGACGGGGCCATTATCCACGTGACGCTCAACCGAAATCCGACCGTGATCGGGGACGAAGTGACGATCGGTCACGGGGCCATTCTTCACGGATGTACGATCAAAGACCGCGTGCTGATTGGCATGGGGGCGAAGGTGCTGGACCGGGCGGTGGTCGGACGGTATTCGATCATCGCTGCGGGGGCGGTCGTGCGCGAGGGATTCGAGGTGCCGGAACGGACGCTGATGGCGGGCGTGCCGGCCCGGCCGGTACGGGAAGTGAATGACGAGGAGATGAAAAAGATCGAGGTTTCGGCCCAGAATTACATTCACTACGTGGAGGACTACCGACGACTGCGTCTCTTCGACCCACCCACCAACCACGGATAAGCCATGTCAACGAAGATTCTGATCATCGATGACGATGTGGACCATTTGCGCGTGACCGCAAAAATCCTGAGCGACATGGGCCAGTTCAACGTAGTCACCAGTTCCCAGAGCACCGACGCGCTCGACGTCGTAAGAAAAGAAAAGCCCGACGTGCTGCTGCTGGACATCATGATGCCCAAGGTGGACGGGTTTACGATCTGCAAGAGCATCAAAGAGTCCGACGATCTGAAACACATCCGCATTGTCGTATACTCCGCCAAGATCTTCGACGTGGACAAGAAGAAAGCGCTGCGGCTCGGCGCCGACGCCTACGTTTCCAAGATCATCGAATCCAACAAACTGATCGACACGATCAACGAACTGACCAAGTCGTAGGACCGATCCGATGAAATACACCTTCTGGGGCGTTCGCGGCTCCATCCCCACGCCCGGGCCGGAAACGGTCGGTTACGGAGGCAACACCTCCTGCGGCGAACTGTGGCTGGACGACAGCAATCTGATCGTGTTCGACGCGGGTTCCGGAATCCGGCCGCTAGGCAACAGCCTCCTCCAGCGCGGCATCAAACCCGTGGAGGCGATCATTCTGCTCAGCCACACGCACTGGGACCATATCCAGGGATTCCCGTTCTTCGTCCCCGCCTTCATTCCCGGCAACAAGTTCGTCATCTGCGGGCACGAGGAGGCGGACGTCAAGCTGGACGAGATCATCAAGGACCAGATGAAGAGTGCGTATTTTCCGATCGAATTGAGCGACATGCCCGCGTCAATCGGGTTCAAGCGGCTCTACGAGGGGAAGTTCAAGATCAGCGGCGCCCGCGTCGACACGATCTATCTGAACCATCCCGGGTTCGCGCTGGGCTACCGGGTGGAGTACGAAGGAAAGTCCGTGGTCTACGTCAGCGACAATGAGCCCTATCCGGTCGAGGCCACGGACGAGCCGCTGTACGCGCAGATGAAGTACAAAGGCAAGAACAACTACCGCATCATCGAATTCTCCAAAGGGGCCGATCTGCTGGTGCACGACTGCCAGTATACCCCGGACGAATACAAGTCGAAGGTCGGATGGGGCCACTCACCGTACGATTACGTGGCGGAGATCGCGTGGAAGGCGGGCGTCAAACGTCTGGCGGTCTATCACCACGATCCCGGCCACGACGACCGGTTCGTCGACTCCATCGTGGAGTCCGTCCGCAAGCTGCTGAAGGAGAAAGGGGCCAACGTGGAGTGCTTCGGCGCACGCGAAGGACTCAGCATAGAACTGTGAATGTTCACATTAATTCCATAGCGTTTAACATCCAAGGCTAGGAGCTGCTTATGGTCATTTCGGAAATCGATGGCATCATATCCAATCTCACGAAGAAGACCATCGAAAAAGAGGCCACGATATCTCTCAAGGACATCAAAGGCAAGGAGATCCCCAATTTCATCAAGAACTACTTCGACCGCGAGGCGGAGAAATGGATCCGCGAAGAGGCCTCGATGTTCCTCTCCTCCGGCCGGTTCAATTACGATCTGCCGGACGTGCGCAAGAAGTTCGACGAGTTGTACGAACTGCTGAAGAACACGGCCATTTTCAACCGGCCCAAGCTGATGCGGGTCATGGAACAGGCCGTCAAGCTTCAGACGAACTTCCTGATCCAGCCGGAGCGCACGATGGTGCAATTCGTGTACCGCGACGACGACGTCATCACACCGGCGGAAGTGATGGACTCGATGAAGTACTTCCTGGATTACGAGTACTATTACAAAGCCCTGGAGCACTACTTCCAGACCAACCAGATGGATACCATTTCCCGGGCCAAGTTCAAGAATTTCGTCCAACAGCTGGATGAGAAGGCCCTGTCGCAGAACACGGCCGCGGCGGCTTCGAACGTTGCCAAGGTAATCGTGGGTTTCCTCAATCTGGGTCGCGACACGCAGAGCGACACGCTGGAATCTGAGATTCTCGTACAGGCGTATCAGGACCGCAACCTGACCGAGTTTGTCGGGGCGGTCAAGCAGGCGGCGGCCAAAGGGGCGGCCCAGATCAGCGTGTCGAAGCTCGACGGGCTGTTCAAGGCTTATCTGGAAGGTGCGGCCGCAGCCGCAAGACCGGCCGAGGCGGAGTTCCTCAAGACGACCGATCTCACAAAGAAAGTGGGTGCGGGCATCGATTCGGTGATCTACGAAGAAAAGAAAGAAGTTGTCTCGACGGACAATCTCTCGACGCTCGTATCCCAGATCGAAGAGTTCGAGGAGGAAGAAACGGAGCTCACGTCGGTGGATTTCCTGGAGGAGGAAGAGGAGGAGGACATTGTCCTGCCGCCTCCACCTCCGCCGCCGAAAGTGGAAGAGAAGCCCAAGGCAGAGGCCAAGCCGGCCGTGAAGGCCAAACCGGCCGCGGGCGAGGTCTCCGTGGCGGACCAGATGGCCGACGCGATCGCAGGCGGACTCAAACAGGCATCGGTCCTCGAGGATCTGTATCAGCTGATCGAAGACAAGGACAAGAAACACTACATCAAAAAGCTCTTCAAGAAGAAGGACAAGGAATTCTTCGACCTGCTGAACGCCCTCAATGCGTTCAAGACCTGGAAAGAGGCGAACGATCTCATCGAGGAGACGTTCTACCGCCTGGAGGTCAACCCGTATCAGAAAGAGGCGATCGATTTCACTGACAAGGTGTACAGCCGCTACTTTGCCAAAGACTGATCGCGCGTCTTCCTCGACCATAAAGAAACCCGGTCCAGAGCGGCCGGGTTTTTTGTTGATCGTCCGTTCGGGTTAGGTCAGGGAGTGGATGAGTTCCACCAGCTTTCCCAGTCCGCCCATGCCCGACTTGGCGAACATGGCGTCGGCGCCGGCCGCCTCGGCCCGCACGCGGTATTCCTCGAGCGAACCCGTATGGAAGATGATTTTCGGGCGATCCGGGTTCGATGCCTTGACCTCTTCGCACACTTCGATGCCGTTCTTGCCGGGCATGTTGGTGTCGAGGATGATCACGTCCGGATCGAAGGACCGGACCTTGTCGGCGACCTGTGTGCCGTCTTCGGCAAAATCGAGATCAAAGCCCGCCTTCCCCAGATAGATTTTCAGCAGGCTGCGTACGGTGTTTTCATCGTCGACGACCAGGACCTTTTTTCCCAAGAGCGGTTCCTTCCGGATTACGTTGAGGCGAATTAGGCACGGATGAAATGTTTGCCGGCCACCTGCCGGACGGCACCCATCAGTTCGAGGCGGAGGAGGTGGGTGAGGGTCTCGGGCACGGTCATGCTGGCGGACCGCGAGATGACGTCCACGTGGAGCGGTTCGGATCCGAGCGTATCGTACAGGACCTGTTCGACCCCGTTCAAGTTCCAGGCCGCCCGGGCAGGCGCGGGTTTCAGAGCATACTCCAGCTTGGATTCGAGTTCCACCAGAATGTCCTCCACGGACTCGACGAGCTTGGCGCCCTGCTTGATGAGCCGGTTGGGGCCGATGGCCTGCGGTGTGGTGACGGTTCCGGGAACGGCGAACAGCTCCCGGTTCTGCTCGAGGGCGTATTCGGCCGTGAGCAGGGCCCCGCTCTTTTCGCCCGCCTCGACGATCACCGTGCCCAGGG
>JBBIJR010000119.1:0-7167 GCA_037445875.1 Bacteroidota bacterium
ACCGACGCCGGTGATCCGGAGCCACGCCGCTTGAGTGTTCAGATGTCGGAAAGACATGTTGCTTGACAGTGGAGCGGAACGGCTATTCTGTTGCAAAAGTAGGATAAATTACCTACAATCGCAAAAATCTTTTCCAACGCGTGCATAGGGTCACGCAGTGGTCATGTTCCGACATCGCGTTGCGCGAAACCGCACCCTGTATCTGACCGTCATTCTCGGTATCGTGGGTTTGTTCGCTTACCTCGTATTGGGCCACCGGTGGGAGTTCTACCAATTGCTTCTGCTCGCGGACGCCGACCGAGAACCTGGCCGCCTACGACGAGTACATCCGCGGGCGGCGCCGCATGGCCCAGGCCCGCTTCACCGAAGCGATAGACCTCTACCGGGACTTTCTGTCGCGCATCAAGGGACATCCGTGGCTCAAGTGGCTGGTATTCTTCACGTACGGCGTTTACACCTTCCGGATCGAAGCAACGGTCCACACCGAAATCGCCGCCGCCCATCTTCATATGGGAGACCTGGACGAGGCGGGCAGCCAGCTCCATATTGCGCTCGAGTATGATTCGCGATACGCCGTCGCCTTCTACTACCTGGCCGTGCTCGAAGCCCTCAAGCCCAACGTAGCGGGCGCCGAACAACACTTCACAAAGGCGCTGCAGAACGGTTATCCGAAAGTCACGTTTCAGGAATTTCTCGAACTTGTGCATGAGGAATTCAAGTGAGTTCCCGTGCCGCCGACGAAAACTCCCGACCGACTTCGATTTCGCGTTCGTTGATCCACCGGACGGCGGTATTTGCGAGAATGATCAAGTTCTCGCACACCGTATTCGCCCTGCCCTTTGCCCTGACGGCGGTTGTGCTGGCGTCGCGGGAACATATCATCACATGGGAAGCGGTCCTGTGGATTTTGCTCGCCATGGCGGGAGCCCGGAGTGCGGCGATGGGTTTCAACCGGATCGTCGATGCGGAATACGACCGTCGCAATCCGCGCACGGCTTCGAGAGAGATACCACGGGGCGCAGTGACGAGGCGTCAGGCGGCCGTGTTTGTCGCGGCGTCGTCGGCTCTGCTGGTGTTTGCTGCGTACCGATTGAACGGCTTATGTTTCGTCCTGTCGCCTCTTGCGCTGGCGATCGTTTTCTTCTACAGCTTCACAAAACGGTTCACCTCTCTCTCCCACCTTTTTCTGGGACTTGCCCTTAGCGTGGCGCCTCTCGGTGCGTGGATCGCCGTCGCGGGTGAGTGGAGTTGGCCGGCGTTTGGGCTCGGTGTGGCGGTGTTGGCGTGGGTGGCGGGTTTCGACATCATCTACGCGTGCCAGGACATCGAATTCGATCGCCGGGAAGGTCTCTTTTCGGTTCCGGCCGCGCTGGGCATAGGGGCGGCCCTTTGGATTTCCCGATCGCTGCACGCCGCGAGTTTTCTGATCCTGATGGGCATCGGACTCGTATTCGGTCTCGGCACGATTTATTACGCGGGAGTTTTCGTCGTGGGGACGGTGCTGGTGTACGAACAGTCGCTGGTCAGAGCGAACGATCTTTCGAAAGTGAACCTGGCCTTCTTCAATATGAACGGATTCATCAGCATGCTCTACCTCGCCGTCACGACGGTCGACGTGTGGCTTTCGTTTTGAGGGCATCGTGCTGTATTTCTGGATAGCGTTGGGGGGCGCCATAGGGGCGGTGAGCCGGTACGGCCTGCAAGGATTGGTGTATCGTTTCACCGGTACCGCCTTTCCGTACGGCACGCTCGTGGTCAATCTGACGGGCTGTTTCCTTATCGGATGGATCATGGCGGTTACAGAAGATCGTTTTGTTCTTTCTCCGCTCGTCCGCGTTTTTTTGACGATAGGCATTCTCGGGGGATTCACGACCTTCTCGAGTTTTGCGTATGAAACGCTGGCCCTTATGCGGGACGGGGAATGGATCTGGGCGCTGGCCAATGCGGCGGGAAGTGTGGTCCTGGGTTTGGCCGCTGCGTTTCTCGGAATGGCGATGGGAAGACTGTTGTAAGAGGTGCAGTATGAAGATCGAAGGAAGGGGAAAGCTGTTGCGAATATACGTCGGCGAATCGGACAAATGCGGTTCGCGCCCGTTGTTCGAAGCGATCGTCGCCCGGGCCCGTGAATTGGGTCTCGCCGGGACGACGGTTCTGCGGGGTATCGAGGGTTTCGGGGCCAGCGCACGCATGCACACCACAAAGATCCTCCGCCTGTCCGAAGATCTGCCTATCCTGATCGAGATCGCGGATACCGAGGAACGGCTTCAGGAGGCGCTTCCCGAACTCGAGAAGCTGATCGACGGATCCGGTTGCGGCGTACTGATGACGGTGGAGAAGGTCGAGATCTTCAAATACCGGCCGAAGAAGTAGCGAGCGACCCGCAGCATCCCCTCCGCCTCAGAGACGCGAAAATCCATCCTACTTAACGAAATAGGCCGCTCGATTGATGTCCTGGACCGATGTGATCTTCCGGGCTGGACCGAGATGACGGTCGAGGAACCGGTAGATCTTCACGCGGATTTCCCTGGCTTCCCGCGTGTCGATTCGGTCGAAAGAATGGCCGCCCGGTGCGTCCTCGAAAACCTCGTAGTCGAACTTCTTGTTCTCGGCCTTCAGCGCTTGAATCAGGTGCTCCACTTCGAGTACGTTCACGTCATCGTCGTTGGTCGTAGTGTGAATCAGGAGCGGCGTCTGCAGTTTGTGTGCGTTCCAGGCCGGCGAGCGTTTCTTGTATTCCAGGACGTCTTCCCCGGCCGTCTTGCCGATATGGTAGGCGGCGGAATACAGGGCGCGATACTCGTCGTCGTAGTAGCCCATGCGCGCGATCAGATCGCTGACCGGTACGCCGGCAAAACATGCCTTGTAATGGTCCGCGTGCTCGAACACGTTCATCAGGGCGATGAGACCCCCATGACTCCAGCCGATGATCCCCGTCCGAGAGCCGTCCACGAACGGATAGTTGTCCACCATGTGCTTGCGGCTCGCTTCCACGTCCTCGATCTCGAGCCCGCCATAGTCGATGCGCTCGTAATAACTCTTGCCGTATCCGGTACTTCCACGATAGTCCGCCGCGACTACAACGTACTGTTGGTATATGAGTTCGCGAATTATGTGCGTGTAGTACGTGGTAAAGTCCGAGTGGATGCCTCCGTGCGGAAACACGATAAGCGGATATTTCTTGTTCTGGTCAAGGTCCTTCGGGATGAATATGTAGGCCCAGAACTTTACGGGATTGTTCACGCCCATGGCGGTCGGGTTCTTGATGGTACGCTTGTCTCGGGGCGGTCCGTAGAGGTACACTTTGTCGATCAGGGCCGCGTCGCCGACCTTATGATACCACAGTACGTCGTCGATCTTCTTTTCAAGGATGTCGAGCCGGTGCTCGAGGGACTCGTTGTACTCTTTGAGTCCCTCGACCGACTTCTTGATGTCGGAAAGGTCTTGCTGGGCGGTGGCGGCGCTCGTAATGAGAAACAGTAGCAAGCAACGTTCAATTGTCTTCATATCTACCTCATGCGGTTTCGTCGTGGTGGCTGCCTGAACGGTCTTTGCTCAGCCGGGGTCGATCGATGACCGGCGGATTAGGCACCTAGAAATAGATGGTCGCCGAGAGCGAGGTTGCGGTATTGGCATTAACCCCCGCCGGGCATCCCCAGCGGATTCGCAGGCGAGCAGAATCACGGCCGGAACCAGTGCGGCAATCATCGGTCTCATCGCCAACGCCCTTGCAGGTAAACCGTTTTTCCCGAATACCACGTGTACCAGACGACACCGAGTGCCACTTTTTCCGGCAGGCGACGGCCGTTCTGTTTCAGGGCCAGTGCGATCTGGCCGCGATGATGGGACTCGTGGGCGATCATGTAAGCGAGCCACCGAATGGGCGAGCGTTTGAAGAACTTCACTGTCCCTTCGGTTTCCAACTTGCGCTTAAGATAAGCCTCCACCGCTCTGCCGGACGCTCTGAGGGCGGACGCGAGCTGCCGCCGGGTTGGAGCCGCCGCTTTACCGAATCTGGGTATACCCCTGGCGAATTCGGGACTGTTGTAATCGATCCAGCCCACGCGGACCTTGTGAAGGTGAGCGAACTGCGCGGAGACCGACCGCCCGCGCGATCCATAGGGAACGGCGGACAGCGCCTTCCGATCGAGATGTTCTAATAACAACAGATTGATCTTGTTGTTGATTTGCCAAACGTCGAGGAGCGATCCGATTGGCGATGCGGACGGTTTTCTCCTGTTCATGCCGCCGTTACTTCAAGAAGGTCATCTTGCGAGTCAGTGAAGTCCCGCTTGCGCGCAGCGTGTAGAAATAGACGCCTGAGCCGACCCTTCGGCCCCTGTTGTCCGTTCCATCCCAGGTCACCTGATGGCGACCGGCCGTCGCGTATCCCTTTACCAGGGTCCGTACTTCGTGGCCGAGCGCGTTGTGGATTCGAAGCGTCGCGGTGCCGCTGTTTGTCTGTTCATAGTCGATAACGGTCGTCGGATTAAACGGATTCGGGCGGTTTTGATATAGATCAAAAGCGACCGGCCGTTTGGCAGGATTCCTCACGTCGAGGATGTACCCGTACACGCTATCCGAAAGTGCACACCCCACGAGGTTCCTGGTCACAATGGGATACGGGGGCGCCGGATCACCATAAAACCATTCCGTCATCGGCCCGAAACGGTCTGATAGCCTGACCACACCCGTCATGAGTCCGTCCAGATAGTACGTCAAAACCCGCGTCTGGACGCCAAAGAGGCTTATCGTATCGACCGACTGAAGGGTCACAAAATAGTACCATGCCAGATGAGCAGACCGCTGGGAACCGATCGTATCGTCCAACTTCAGGAAGGCGACGTCCGTCGTGTCCCAGACGTCAAAGTAATAGACAAATTCCGAATCGGCGCTAACAAACGTTCCTCCGCAAACGTCCGGATGATCCAAGACAAAATAGCGATGGCCGTTCGGGAAAAGAGAATCTTGAAAGGCTTCGACGGCGACGGTGTCATAGGTTGACGGCTCGGACCAATAGGCATACACCCATCGATTTCCGACTTCGAGGGGGTAGAATTCCTGAGCAGATAACGAGGAAAACAGGGCCTGCAAGCCGGCGGCAAACAGAACAAATAGTGGTTTCATGAGGATGTCCCCTCACCTAAACAAAAGCGTACGACCGAGTAGTTCCGATCTATGTGAAGAGCCATGCAGCTACACCGACAATGTACTCCGCAGGAAAGCGCCCGTCAATGAAAATCTCACGGATTCCCGGTCTGGAGGGGTGGGGACGGGGCTGTGCGCCTACCGCGGGGTTATTTATTCCCCGGTCATTCTAAAGCCACACCATACCGTGAAGCCCGCAAGAGCCAGGATATAAAATCCGATGAACGGACCGATATCAAACAAACCGCGCGTATCGGGCGGCCAGGGAAACGTGATGACGTTGAGCACGATCAGCGCGGCGCCCAAC
This sequence comes from Bacteroidota bacterium, assembly GCA_037445875.1. GTDB lineage: Bacteria > CLD3 > CLD3 > SB21 > SB21 > JBBIJR01. The sequence goes on from JBBIJR010000119.1 coordinate 5,453, forward strand.
AGGACCGCGGGCAGGCCCCATTTCCAGCCCAGTTTTGTATGCAGCCGCATGGCCAAGCCGATGCAGACGAGAGAAGCACCGATGAACATGTCCCACGCCACGTCCAGGCCGAAATCGACGAGGCGAACGGTTCGTCGGATGGCGACGGCCAGATCGGTGTTCCCTGCCGTGACAGAAGCCAGATACTCCTGAGCGCCCATGTGTATGGCCAGCTGTACCGAGATCATGGCCGCCACCAACGCAAAGGCGACGACCAGGAATAGAAACCCGATCTCGTTGAACAGAGTCTGTCGTTCACTCGCAATCCAACGGTAGAGGCCGTAGCCGAATACCATACTCAAGATCGGCCACAGCATGACGACGAAATAGCCGGCCGCATCCGGCAGGGAAAGAAAAGCGGCCAACAGATAGCATATCGTTCCGGCAACGCCGCTTGAACCGCCTGCGATCAGATAAATGCGCATGAACCTCCTCCGGATTTGAGCTGTGGGTTTCTCTATCGGTGATCATTTGATCAACAACAACTTGTGCGTGCCGATGTAACCGCCCGACTCCAGCCTGTACACATACACCCCCGAGGCGACGCTCTTCCCGAAATTGTCCTTTCCGTCCCAGACCGTTCGATGACTTCCTGCCTTCTCGTGCCCACTCACAAGCGTCCGAACCTCCTGACCCAACACATTGAATATTTTCAGAGTGATCGCGCTGTTTGCCGATAGCCGATAGCTGATAACCGTAAAGGGGTTGAACGGATTGGGATAATTCCCGAGCAGCGCACATCGTTGAGCGGCGTTCCCATTCTCCACCGATACCACATTGCCGTATTGGCCGTCGAAGGTAATATTCTGCGAGTAGATGTCGCCGTCGTCGGAACGGCGGTCTCCCCAGGCTAGAACGGACATGCCCGACAGGGTGACCTTGCTGCTGAGATGCAGTCTTTCCGAAAGAAACGACGAAGGCCGCTGGATGTAGCCGCTCCAACCGAACAAAGAGGTCGAGTCCGTTGAAAAGGCGCGGATGAGGTTATTGATGGAACCCAGCTGCGACTCGTTGAAGTGAACGATGACCCGGCCGTTCCGCACATGAACGGAAAGCCCCGAGAAAACATTATTGTCGAGCGGCTTGTATTCGATTCCGGTTTCCCCCCAGAGTCGCTGGCCGCTGCCCGAGAACCGCTGCCCGTAGAGACCTCCGGACATTGTCTGGCCGGAGTTGGCTTCCATCCAGAATGCATACGTGGTGCCCGTGGCCGAATCAAAGGCTGCGATAGGATCAAAATGATGGTTGCCCCCAAGCGTGGAGCATTCGGCCCCGTTGAGGGAGAACTTCCTTGCACCGTCCGATGTGTATCGTTGAACGTAAGCGCTCTGAAGGTTATCGCTATTTCGGTCGTCCCGCCAGCAATAGAGGGCGCCGTTCTCCCCATCCGAGAATAGGCGCGGCGTGTAGAATCCGCTCACACGCCCCAGGTGATAAACCGTGTCCTGCGTGGCGTTCCACACGCGAACGCCCTGCGAGGAGAACTTCTGCGTATACAGTTTGTAGCCGGACGGGTTGATGAAGCTCCCTGTATAGCCGCACCAGAAGACGATCACCGATCCGGAATCCGAGGCGACGAGAGACGGCCAGTCGTAGTTCTCTCCGGTATTGCTCGACAATCTCACCGGGACAGCCCCCCATTGCGGATTTCCGTTGGCGTCGTACTTCTGCATGGC
>JBBIJR010000120.1:0-6990 GCA_037445875.1 Bacteroidota bacterium
CGGGTTGGGAGAGAAGTTCTTCTGCGCCGGCGCCAACATCGATATGCTCAGCAAAGCGGACCCCGTATGGAAATACTACTTCTGCCTCCACGCGAACGAAACGCTGCTGAGGCTGGAACACACACCCAAGCTCGTGATCGCCGCCCTGAACGGGCATTGCGTCGGGGGAGGCTTGGAAATCGCTCTCGCCGCCGACATCCGCATCGCACGCAAGGACAGCGGGCAGGTCGGACTGCCGGAAGTTGCCCTCGGTGTGCTGCCCGGCACCGGCGGTACCCAGCGTTTTGCGCGTGCCGTCGGGCGCTCCCGCTCCATCGAACTCATGGCCACGGGCAGAAAATTCGCCTACGACGAGGCCCTGGAACTCGGATTGGTCAACTATCTCTATGAGGGCAATACGACTGAATTCATGAGCCAGGTTATGGCTTATGCGAAGCAGTTCACCACCCCCAACAAGGCATCGATGGCCGTGGGCCACATCAAGCGTTCCGTTCAGACCGGTCTGGAAGTGGGCCTTGAACAGGGCCTCGCTCTGGAGCGCGAGTTGCAATCGCTGCTCTTCAAAAGCCAGGACGCGAAAGAAGGCCTCCACGCCTTTGTCGAAAAGCGAATCGCCAAATTCCAGGGCAAGTAAAGCCATGATCCGAAACAGATCGCCACACTCCGATCCCCTGCCCCGCCGTCGATCCATGCCCGGGCGTGGACTCGGTACGGATATCCCAACGATCCAGCATGCACCAATCCCGCGTTGGTGCATTTTTTTTGAGAAGGAGGCCATACCTTGAAACAGCTGTTGAAGAACCTGGTCGCCCTCCAGCACGTCGATACGAAACTCGATGCGATCGAAATGCTGCGCGGCGATCTGCCCAAGCTCGTCGAAAGTCTAAAATCCGAGGTCACCAGCCTCCGGGAGGAGATCGAATCGGACAAGCAGTCGATCCAGAACTTTCTCGCCGAACGTGTCAGCCTCGACAACGACATCGCCCTCCACAACGAGAAGATGAAGAAGTACCAGGAACAGCTCTACAAGGCCACTTCCAACAAGGAATATGAGGCCACGTCTTCGCAGATCGACTTCTGCGAACAGGAGATCAGCCGCCTGAAGACGCGGTTTACGGAAGTGGAGTTGAAAATGATGGAACTGGATGAAGGCCTGAAACCAAAGGAAGAGCGACTCAAGGCCCTTGAGCTTGATTTCGGCGAACGCGAAAAAGAACTGAATGAAAAGATCAATGAGACCGCCAAGGAGGAAAGCGATCTGAAGGCCCAACGCGCTACCATCGCCACGCTTGTACGGAAAGACGTGTTGAACAAGTACGAGCGCATCCGCAAGGCCAAGAACGGCATGGCGGTTGCCATGGTTGTCAAAGACTCTTGCGGCGGATGTTTCAATATGATCCCACCTCAGATTGTCATCGAATTGCGCAAACGCGATATGATCCGCACGTGCGAATTCTGCGGCCGCATCCTCTACTCCGAGGACGAATCGCAAAACGCCGATACGACAACCAGAGAGTCCGCCCGGCTTACAACCTGACCCCGGCGAGATCGACGATGTTTTCGGAAAAGTTCCTCTCCGGCAAGTGCGTATGGATTACCGGCGGCGGTTCGGGACTGGGAAGGGCCATGGCCGAAGCTTGTGCCCGTCATGGCGCCAACCTGATCCTCACGGGGCGCCGTTCCGACGTGCTGGACCAAGCGGCCTCCGAACTCCTGTCCTTCGGGAACGATGTGCTTGTCCTTCCCCACGACGTGCGCATCTACGCCGACGTGGAACAGGCCGTGCGGAAAGCCATCGAGCGGTTCGGCCGAGTCGATGTGCTGGTCAACAATGCGGCGGGCAATTTCATTGTGCCGGCGGAGGAGCTCACGATCAACGGGTGGAACGCCGTCGTGAACATCGTGCTTAACGGGACGTTCCACTACGCGAGTCTGGTGGGACGTCACATGATCGAAAAAGGCGGCGGCTCTATCGTCAACATCGTGGCTACCTATGCCTGGGCCTCCGAACCCGGCGTCGTTCATTCGGCCTCCGCCAAAGCGGGCGTACTGGCCATGACCCGAACCCTTGCCGCCGAGTGGGGGCGGTACGCCATTCGGGTAAATGCCATTGCGCCGGGGGCCATTCGAACCGAGGGCACGGACCGGAACCTGTGGACGGACGAACACCAGCGCGAGCGAATGATCCACCGTATCCCCCTTGGCCGCTTTGGCCGTCCGGAGGACGTCGCCTATACCTTGCTTTTCCTCATTTCCGACTATGCATCCTACATAACGGGCGAGGTCATTACCGTCGACGGAGGCGGATGGCTTGGAAAAGGCACCTACGAAATGATCGACGTAGCAAACCCATAGGCTGCCATGAGACGCTTCATCCTGTTTCTTGCGCTGTTTCTGGTTGTGACCTGTGCGGCTGAAACGCTCCGCGCACAAAAAGTCGTTGCCTCGTTCAAGGTCATTCGAGACAAGCTCCAAGGCCGCAATCTTGATCTGTTCGACGGCCTGGAGGGGAAAGTGCTTGATTACATCAACAACTACGATTGGTCCCGCTCGGAAGACCCTACGCCCTTGAATCTCGACTTTCAGATGTTCCTCGATCGGGTCGTCGAGGACGCGGGAAGCAAAAGGGTTGTAGCAACCCTGTACGTGACAAACGGAAAAGAACTGCAATTCCTGGACAACGGATGCACATTTGTACTTTCGAAAGGGACCCTGTTCTATCATGACGAAACGCGCATTGAGCCCTTGTTGAGCATATTCGATTTTTATGTCAATGTCATGCTGGGTGATGAAATGGATGCCCTCGGTAAGTACCTGGGTACTCCGTTTTTTCAGAAGGCCAAGAGCATTGCCTCGCAGGCCAAGAGCCTGGTAGCCTACAACGCCAAGGGCTGGGATGACCGTTTGTCCAGGGCGGATCTCTTTCTCGATCCGCGCTATCAGGACTACCGCATCATGAAGGACCAGTACTATGAGGCGCTCTTCCGGTTCGAAAACGGCGAGGTGCAAACCGCGCGGAAGACCCTTCGCACCGTTGTGTCGACGATGGAGACGCTGCTCAACGATGTGATCACAAAGAATCACACCGAACGCTTTCTTCAAGTACACTACCTTGAGATCTGCAGAGTCTTCGAGGCCTCCGCGGACAAGAGTCTTTTCGACAGACTCATCCAGCTCGACCCACGCAACGCGGATACCTACCGCAAATACCGCGACGGAAACCTCTGACCCGTGAACGTTCCTCGAACATACCGCATTCTCGTCGTGGAGGACAACGCCACGATGCGCGAAGGCATCGAGGAAGTTTTGAAGAGAGGCCGATTGGATGTCACTTGCGTGGGCTCCGGAACGGAGGCCTTCGAGATTACCCGCCATCAACCCTTCGACCTGATCATCAGCGACTACAAAATGAGCCCGATCGACGGACTGGAGGTCCTTCGACACGTCCGCGATCACTCACCGGAAACGGATGTGATTCTGATAACGGCGTTTGGCACGGTCGAGGTGGCCGTGGAGGCCATGAAACTCGGAGCGGCCGATTTCATCACAAAACCCTTCTCCCCTGATGAACTGCATGTTCGTGTCGAGAAGATCATACGCATGTCGGACGAGCGTCGCCAGATGAGGCTCAAGAGCGAAGAAAACGAGTACCTGCGTCTCGAGATCGAGGATCGCTACAACTTCGGCGAGATCGTCGGTCAGTCGCCCCGCATGCGCGAGATCTTCGAACTGGTACGCAAAAGTGCTGAGTCGGACAGCAGCGTCGTCATCTACGGTGAGAGCGGTACCGGAAAAGAGCTTGTTGCCCGCGCCATCCACTACCACAGCGCCCGCCGCGACAAACCGTTCATCAAGGTCAACTGCGCCGCCCTGACGGAGACGCTCCTCGAGAGCGAACTCTTCGGACACGAACGCGGCGCTTTTACCGGAGCCATTCGAACAAAGAAGGGCCGATTCGAGCTGGCCGATACCGGCACCCTGTTCCTGGACGAAATCGGCGACATTTCGCTCAACATGCAGGTCAAATTATTGCGGGCCATTCAGGAACAGGAGTTCGAGCGCGTGGGTGGTGAAACAACGCTCAGCGTCGACACCCGCATTATCGCAGCCACGAACCGTAACCTGCAGGAGTCGATGAAACGCGGGACTTTCCGGGAAGATCTGTACTACCGCCTCAACGTCATTCCGGTTTTCGTCCCCCCGCTTCGCGAACGCAAGGAGGACATTCCCCGCCTGGTGGACTACTTTGTGAAGCGGATGGAGCGCGATTTTGGAAAACCAGGGATCCACATTACCGATGGAGTCTATCCCCTCCTGGTTGACTACGATTGGCCCGGCAACGTCCGGGAGCTTGAAAACGTGATCGAGCGGGCAGTGGTTCTTTCAAACGACAATCGTCTCACAGAAACAGACTTCTCCATGCTCTCACCTTCTCCTCCTGCCACGCTGCCCATTCGGCTGGAAGAGATCGAGCGAAAGGGCTTAACGGAGGCCCTTGAGAGTATTGAAAAGGCATTGATCGAACAGGCGCTGGCCAAGGCCGGTGGAGGCCGAAGCGACGCTGCCCGCATGTTGGGGCTCAAGCCCAGCGCACTTCACTACAAACTCGAAAAATACCGCCTGGTATAGGGAACTACACCGGTCTTTTTACTTGGATTTGCCCTCCTCCCTCGGTATATTCTTTGAAGGTGGGCCTCAACACCCCGAGCAGGAAAGGCGTTCCTATGAAGTTATGCTGGATCATTGTGTTTTGCACGGTGTTTCCGGTGTGTCGACTGTACGCGCAAGTCGACTACGCTTCCGCTTTCGATTCCGATTCGATCGCCTTCCTGGAGACTGCGCTGCGACGTTCCAAGGAACAACTGGCTGTCCTTATTCGGTCAAGGCACCAGCTGGATGCTCAATACGACAGCATGACCTCGGCCATCCAGGCTCTCAAAACCCAAAACGACCCCGGTTTTCTCGACAAGATCAAGCTCAAGAATCTCCTGAAAGAATCGGAAGAGCTGTCTCAACGTCTGGTCAAGATCGACCAACGTATCGCGCTGCAGCGTGAAACAAGCACTCCGGTGGTCGAGCGGCTCCTGACGATGATGGAGGAACAAATCCGACGCTACCTCTCGATGGTGGGCAAGTCGCGGCAGCTGGATCGCTCCTCGAAACAACCCGAAGAGGAGCGACTGCAGGCCATGCTGTTCGAGAAGATCGAATACCAATCCCTCTTTGCCGAACCTCTCAGTCTGCAGCTTGCCTCCGTGAAAGTGAACCTCACCGACGATCCTGAGCTGATACTCCTGAAAGCTGATTTCCTGAAGGATCAGGAGGACAAACTGGTGCGCTACACACACGATCTCGATGCCAAGATAACCCGCCTCCAGAGCGAGATGGAGTTGCGAGATGAAGCATCGAAGTTCCTGGACGATATCTATATCTTCGACAAGAACCGTGAGTTCAAGTTCTCGTCCAGGCAATCGACGGACAGGCCCTCCACGGAAACCGATGAAGGTACCTCAACGGTCGGGCCGCTTACTGGCGCGATTGGCTTCTCCCCGAGAACGTACTCCGAAACGCTGGCCGACAACACCCTGCTCGTCAACAACAATGCTCTGGTACTCTCGGACCTAAAGGTGACGCCGAACGACGACCTCCGCTCCATTCTGTATAAACTGAAACTCGAACGTCAACTGGCCAGAAACCAGGCAAGCCGGTACAGCCGAATGGCACGGGACCTCTACGAGCTCGCCAAACGTCGGACCAGGAACGACCGCTAATCCTCCTTCTTTCTTCGTGGCACCTGGGTGATTGAAGTCAATCGGCACCCCTACAGCGTCGCAGGTTCTTTCCTCGCAGCCGTTATCTGTCTCATGCAGCCTTCGGCGCAGGTTTGCGGACAGTCGGGTTTGTCCGGGCGCACGGTGGCCAATATTCAATACGATTCGAACATCAACGAGCTTCCGGATGGTAGTTCGGCGTTTGGTCTCGATCTGCTGGCGACGCTGGCCTTCCGTCAGGACACCCGCCGCCGTGCCTCCGGTACCGAGTACCTTCAATGGCAGCTGCAGTCCAATACTAATCTCTACGCGCGCCACTCGTCCTCGAGCCGGTCCCTGAATCATTTGACTGCGCGCTACAATGTCCCCATACAGCAGGGGTTCCGCATCCAGCCGCTGGTAAAGGCAGAGTCGAAGAATTATATTGAGGGCAATCGCAATTACTATGTTCTCGGTGGGGGCTTCCATGGGATTCTGACGACACGGAAGCGCTACTTCGCTTCCGTCGAGTACGTTCGCTCCAAAGTCCTGTTTACGTCCTTTCACGACTTTAACAACCTTTCAGATGTCGTGTCCGTCTCCGTTGGCAGGAACATCGATAATCTGGAATACCTGTCCCTGAAGGCCATTGCCGGGAACCACCAGTACTCCAAATCGGCTCTCTCCAGTCAGACAGAACTGCACGGTATTCGTCAGCGGGACAATACATTCGGATACGGCGCCAGCGGGGCCTTCTTCGTTCGTTCGATTATGGTTCAGGCCAACTACCTCTACATGATCGTTTCGTCCAACAGCTACGGGTCGTCTCTCAATCTCCATAAAGTGGATGTCTTGCTGCTGGGGAAGATTCGCACCGGCTTGTTCCTCAAACTGTACGGCGCCACCGAATTCCGCGACTATTCCGAGAAGGGATTCATCGCCGAAGACATTACGGCGTACCAACTGGGCATGGACAACAAGGCACTGGTAATGGAGATCGGACGAATGGTCGGAGAGAGTCTCGAAATCCGGTTGCGATACCATTGGTACCGCAATCAGGCTCTGCTTAAGCGACAGTACTACTCGCGGAGCGTGCTGGCGCTCGGTTTGGAAAAGAGGCTGTAAAAGAAACAGCGTCCTGCGGAGACTTCTCTACAGGACGCTGTTACCGTAGCGGGTGACGGGCTCGAACCGCCGACACGCGGATTATGATTCCGCTGCTCTACCAGCTGAGCTAAAC
>JBBIJR010000121.1:0-6952 GCA_037445875.1 Bacteroidota bacterium
TACGCACGGTGGTGTGACAGGGAAAGCGGGCGACCGCCTACCTATGTTAATTGAGGCCCCGGCGTCAGTCTAGAAATCGTAGCCGATGGAAAAGTAGTGCTTGGCATCCCCTCCGTTGAAGCGGGGGCTCATGATGTTCCAGGCAAGGTCGTAGCGCAACACGAAGAAGCCGATGAACGCCCGGATCCCGAATCCGTAGCCCATTCGTACATCCTCGAATACGGTCGAGCCGTCCGCCAGCTTTCTGGTCCATCGAAAACTACTGCGGTTGTACTGGATGTTGCCCAGGCGGTCGACGTACCGGTATGTGCCACTCCGATAGCCGACCAGCTGTCCACCTTGATCGAAGATGGGAAGCTCGAGTTCCCTTCCGCCCCACGCTGCGCCGATGTCGAGGAACGTAACGCCGCGTATCTGCTGGAGAAAGAGAGGAAGAGGGAACCCCAATTGCATGAGGTGAACGAAAGGAAATCTGAATTCGAAATTGCCGACCAGGTACCGTGTGCCCTGAAGTTCGTAGTAGTAGCTTCCTCGAACGGGTGTCACGAACGTCGCCAGAAAGTCCTCAAACGAGTCCACCAGGATGTCGCCGTTGATGAAGCTGGGCGCGATCCAGTTGTCGAGACCGCCGATGAAAAAGCGCTGGGGGTTGCGTCCAAAGGTCGTCCCACCGCTGCCTCGCATGGCGACCGCATAGTACCTGTTAAACCAGAAGTACTTGCGGTAATCGCCCGCGACCGTGACAAAGCGGAGCCCGTTTTCTCCGTATCCGGGGCTGCCCGTAACAGAGATCTGGGCGCGATGGCCGTCAAAAGGACCGAAGATCGTAAATAGCGAATTGTCGGTTGTAAGAGCAAGTGACAGCAGCGTGTTCTGCGAACGCCGCGTTGGTCCGAGACCGGGGATTTGATCCTTGGGAATGCCGACCGACGACGCGACCGTGGTCTCCCGGGCCAGGGTGAACTGCGTTACGCCGAAGTCAATGCGATTGAACTTATTGAACGGGCGGGAGGCAATGAAGCCGACTCCGTAATACCGATAACGCACAAAACTGTCCGTGAAGCCATCCGGTCCCCCAAACGTGGTATCGGGATACTCCGTCAGGTAGTCGGTCGCAAACGAATACGCCGTATGAAACGCCGATAGCCCATAGTCTGTTCGGCGGGACAGGTAGTAATAGGAACCGTAGAAACTGCTGTTCTTCAAGTCGAAAAACAGGTTCGTGCCGAACAACAGCCGGTGATTGCCCAGGATGTCGCTGAAGGCGAACATCGTCGTGCCCTGGAATCCGATGAAGGTATTGAATCCGGCGGTCCCGTAAACGAGGTCGGGAGTGAACTTGACCTTGTATTTTCGGATGCGATAATCGCCCGAATCGGTCTTGTAAACCCGTTCCGGGAGCGTCACGATAGGAAGTTCCTCCTCCCGCGTGGTGTCGGGCTCGTATCCGGAGAACACGTAATTCCTGAACGACAGGGTTTCATCGGTCTTGCGGCCTGCTGTGTCGTTCTGTGCCGAATCCCCCCCGCTGAACGTGACCGTCGTGGAATCACCGGCCAGACCTGCCTCCAGCAGCACCGGTTCGCTCTTCTTGCCCTTGCCAATCTCTTCGCTCAGGGTCTCCGGGAGGTCGTTGTGCTTGCGGAACTTCTTCATCGAAACGGTCAGCGGCAGGTCCAGAGGCTTGATTTCGAACGGATTCTTCAACGTAAATAGGTCGAACCCGCCCTTGTTGAATCCGGTAAAGGCCGCGAGCTTCCCATCCGGGCTGAGGGACGGCTGGAAAATGCCGCTCAGATTGTTTGTGATCGCGTAGTTCTCCCCGGCAGCGAGATCCGCAACGTAGAGATTGCTGACGCCGTTCCGGTCGGAGGTAAACAGCAGCCTCGTGTCGTCGGGTCCCCATTCCGGCCAGTCGTCGTTCATCTCATCCGTCGTGACGCGTACCATGCCCGACCCGTCGGCATTGATCACGTATACGTCCGTTTGATTGTAATCGAAGCGGCCGATGTCAAAGTCCGCGGCAGGCGCGCCCAGGTGGTCCCGTCGATCGGAGACAAAGGCGATCTTCTTGCCCGTGCGGCTGAAAACGGGACGCGAATCGCTGAAAATATCGTCGGTCAGTTTGTACTTCTCCCGCTTTTCGAGGTCCAGCACATAAATGTCGCTGTGACCGTGCCGGAGACCTGCAAAAGCGATCTTGCTGCCATCCGGACTCCAGGAACCGCCGAATACGCCTTCCAGGTCATTCCACTTGAAGGAGCTGATCCTGCCGGTCGCAACGTCCACGATCAGCAGCGCGTCGTTGTCGCTGGCCTTTGCGGAAAACACCAACTGGCTGCCGTCCGGGCTCCAACCGATTCCCGGGCTGAGCCAGTGCAGTTCCTCGAGACTGGGCGTCTTTTCGCCGGATACGATCTTCTTGATGACCTGTCCGTCGATGGCGGAGATCAATAAGATGTCCGCATAGCCGGACTTGTCCGTCAGAAAGGCTATCTTGTCTCCCTGGGGTGACAGAGATGGCGTGATATTGTAGAAGTTGCCGTCCTTATCGTGACGCGTCAGTTGCTTCCCGATCTCTTTGACGGAAACCATGGAGCCGATGTCCGGAAAGTACGTCTTACGGTGGTACATGGCCCACTTCTCGGAAAACTCTTCCATCTTCATCCCGAAAGCAGCCTCTGAGGTCGCGTTGGATGTGCCTGCGACGCGGAATTTGGTCACGAATTCCGCCACCTTTTCTTTTCCGTACCGGTCTTCGATATACCGAAAAATTGTGGGTCCGGCCGTGTAGACCGCGTAACCGCTCATTTGATCGATCGAAGGCAGATAGCCTTCCACGACGGCATCGCGTACGAACATGTCTGAATTCGTGTCGAAAAATTCATACCGCGACGAGTACTCCGCAAGACCTTCGGCAAACCACAACGGAATCTGCACCCGGAAACGGCCCGTGAGCATCGACTGGAGCGACCCGCCGTACATGTAGTCGTTCATGACTCCATGAACGAGTTCGTGATGAATGACATGCCGGAATTTCTCGTAGGAGCCTTCGTAGGGAAGGACGATTCGGTTCTTGAAGATCTCCGTGACACCCCCGATACCCTCGCTCAGATACTCGTCCAGGACGTTGGTCTGCTGGAATTGATTGTGGGAGTTGTAGATGACGAACGAGATGCGGTTGGTGAGTTCGTAGTCGCCAAAGTCCTTGAGAATGTAGACCAGAGCGCTTTCTGCGGCATCGGCCGTGAATTCGGCTATTCCCTCCCCTCCCTGGTAGAAATACACATCAAAATGCTTGGACTGCACGAATCTCCAATGGAAGTCCTTGTACTGCACCTTGTTTTGGCCAAAGAACTTTTGTTCTTCCTGACCACGAACGGACGCTCCGTCGGTGATCAAGTGGAGGGCCGCCACTATGGCCAGTAACCACTTAACCGGACTGCGCATTCCAAACTCCTTTTGTTGTTCTAACGACGACTTCGGCGGGCTGACCACGAAGTCCGGCACGTATTGGACTAAACTCCACGTGGAAGGTTTAATTCCACCCGCACGACGGTCCTTAGAAGGTACGCTGAATACGGCTGAAACGGGCTGAAAGTTCAAAAAGTCATTGATAGAAAAGGACTTATCCGCTATATTCAGCGAGTCAAACGTAAACAAATTGCCCGGCAGATTCAAGCAGATTCTATCTGCAATCACCTTACATGATGGAGAACAAAGGACGTATGGGAAACAGGACATTGGCCATTCTAAAACCGGACTGTGTCAGAAAGAACCTGCAGGGTAAGGTTCTGGCCATGATACAACAGGCGGGCTTCCGGGTTATCGGCATGAAACAAGTTCGGCTGACCAAGGTCCAGGCGGAAGGCTTCTATGCCGTCCATCGCGACCGGGGTTTCTTTGACGAGCTCACTACGTTCATGAGTTCCGGCCCGTGCGTTCCTATGGTTCTCGAGCGGGAGGACGCCGTCGCCCGCTTTCGGGACGTGATCGGTGCGACGGACCCGAAAGACGCCAATCCCGGCACTGTGCGTAGAGAATTTGCCGACAACAAGGGCGAAAACATCGTCCATGGCTCCGACTCTGACGAAAATGCCGCCTCCGAAATAGCCTTCTTTTTTACCCAGCACGAACTGATAGCCAACAGCTAACGCCGGATGAAAGCGGAAATTCTGGTCATCGGCGATGAGATTCTGCTCGGCCAGATCGTAGATACCAATTCCGCCTTCATAGCCCTGCGTCTGGCCGAGTTCGGCATTCGGATCCACCGCATAGCCAAGGTGGGGGATGACGAAAACGCCATTGTAGACGCGCTTGATGATGCCACGCGCCATGCCGAAATCGTCATCGCCTGCGGCGGCCTTGGCCCCACGCATGACGACCGGACTCGATTTGCCGTGGCCCGATTCCTTGGGAGCGAACTGAGAACAAACGTCGAAGCGCTGGCTGCCATCACGGAACGATTTGTCCGGGCCGGCCGCCGGATGAACAAAGCCAACGAAGTGCAGGCGTTGATTCCCTACGGAGCTGCATGGCTCGCGAACGAAGTGGGAACGGCCCCTGGCCTGCAATTCGCCAGAGGCTCGACGACGTTCTTCTGCATCCAGGGTGTTCCCCGTGAGATGGAATGGATGATGGCAGCGCACGTCCTGCCTTATGTGAGGCAGCGCGCGTCCGGCCACGTGCTCCGCTGGCGAACCATCCACGTGACCGCCGTTCCCGAGTCTACCCTGTATGAAGGCACCAGGGACGTCATCCAGGAGTACCGCGGCCGCGTAGAGGTTGCCTTCCTTCCCAAACTGTCGCGGGGCGTGGATATTCGCCTCACTGTGCACGATATGGATGCTGATGTGGCCAACCGCCTGATTCCCGAAATAGAGGGCAAGCTCGTGGCCCGGATCGATGAGAGATTCCGACATGCCGTCTACGGCTTCGACGACGAGACGATGGAGGATGTAGTTGCGGAGCTGTTCTTTCGCAGCGGCAAGACCATCGCCACGGCCGAATCGTGTACGGGCGGGCTCGTGGCCCACCGTCTCACCAACGTATCCGGCAGCTCACGGTACTTCCTGCAGGGATTCACGACCTACTCCAATGAGAGCAAGATCCGAGAACTCGGGATCGATTCATCGCTGATCGAGCGGTACGGGGCGGTGAGCGAAGAAGTGGCGGCAGCCATGGCGGCGCGTGTACGGGAGGTGGATATCGGTCTGGCGGTCACCGGCATTGCAGGGCCGACGGGCGGGACGCCAGAAAAACCGGTGGGAACGGTCCACATGGCGTTGAATGCGAACGATCATGCCGAAGTATATCGGCCGCTCGTCCTTCCGTACCCCGTCCAGCGTATCGAATTCAAAGAGCGAACCTCGCAGATTGCTTTGGACTTGGTTAGGAAGTATCTTTTGAGTAGATTGGATCGGGCCTGATTTAGCCATCCAACAAACCTCACCATACGACGGTGATCAACGGACGTCAAATGACAGTTGCTCCAAACATATCCGCGACTGCGGAAGTCAAACCCACGAATCGGCTGCAGCGCTTGAGGCAATTGCTCGATTCTGATCTGGACTTCGCAAAATCTGCCAACGGAAAAGGCTCGCGCCACTCCTGGCATGCGTTTCCAGCCAAATTCCCGCCGGAGTTGCCCAGACTCTTCATTGAAAACCTCACGGACCGTGGTGAGATCGTACTGGACCCCATGGCAGGCTCATGCACCACACTCATTGAAGCCGCTGTTGCGGGGCGAAAGGCCGTTGGTTTTGACATAGACCCGCTGTCGCTTCTGGTAGGAGCTGCCAAGGGGAGCCGCTTCAGCGTGGACCACTTGAAGAACACAGGCCACAGGGTTCTTCGATCTGCCTATGCGAGATTCAAGTCCCGGCGTTCGGAACTGAAAACGCAGTTGACCAAACGGTTCGACGCAGACGACCAGGCATTCCTCGATTACTGGTTTGGTAGGACCCTCCAGCTTGAACTGCTGGCCATCCTGGAACAGATCGAGGAGTTACCGGAAAGTCCGGTCAGGCGTGTTCTGCTCATGTTATTTTCCGCTATCATCATTACGAAATCCGGTGGAGTCACACTTGCGAGAGATCTGGCTCATACCCGGCCCCACAGGGTGACCGACAAGAAGCCGCGGTCTGCTTTCACGGAATTCAGTAACAAGTTGACCCGAATCGCAGTGGATGCGTGCGAGGAACTTGCTGAAACCGTTGTACTGCAGCAAGGCGACGCAAGAGAACTTCGTATGCCTGCCGATAGCGTAGACCTCATCGTTACATCGCCTCCTTACGCAAACAATGCTATTGATTATATGCGAGCGCACAAGTTCTCGCTGGTGTGGTTTGGACACAGGATCACCGATCTGAAAGGCATCCGGAAGTCCTACATTGGATCTGAAGGATCGACCAACGTACATGTCGGCTCACTACCCGAATCCGTAATTCGCATTGTGGGTGAGCTCGGCAAGAAGCGTGAGCGCAAAGCGGAATCCCTGGCGCGCTACTACTTGGAAATGAAGGACGTCCTCAAGGAGATGCATCGTGTTTTGAAACCCGGGCGCGCGGCCATTTTAGTTGTTGCGAGTTCTGTGCTGATGGGAGTGGACGTGCAGACTCACCGATGTCTCTCGGAGATTGGTCGGGCCGAAGGCTTCGACGTGGTAGGTATAGGGCAAAGGAGGATTCATCGGGACCGGAGAATGATGCCTTCCAGTCACAACGGAAATCAGTCAGGCATCGAGAAGCGTATGCACGAAGAATACGTGATTGGATACTGGAAGTCATGAATAGCCTTCTTGAGCAGTATCGAAGTGAATATCACCGGCAGATGTTCGACCAGCTCTTGTCCGTCCAGAAAGGCGTGCCCAGTTTTGCCGACAAGCACAGCCAGGTCAGCGTTGCAATTTCGAAGGGCCTCGTGAAGCGTGTATCCCTCAAGACGGCGAAGG
>JBBIJR010000122.1:0-6704 GCA_037445875.1 Bacteroidota bacterium
ATGTACCGTACTTTATCGATCGCGAGTACGGTTTCATCCTGGGAGGCCGGCAGCACGCCGTACAGTTCCGGCAATTCCGCGCCCACCATCACCGCCTTCACGCCGGGCAGCGCTTCGGCCTTGCTCGTATCGATCCGCTTGACGATCGCGTGCGGATGCGGGCTGCGCAGGATCTTGCCCACGAGCATATTCGGCAATACAAGATCATCGGTATACAAGGCGCTGCCGTTGGCCTTTTCAAGGCCCTCGATTTTCGGCAGACGTTGGCCGATGATGGAGAACTTTCTATCGAGAGGTTGGGTCATGGTCTTTCCGATTCATGAAAATCCTTTTGTGGATGCATACGTCGCAATACGCTCGGAGGCTTCCTGCAAAATGGGAGCCAGTCGGCGAATTTCCTCAAGGAACGTCGACGGCTCATCGATAACGTACTCGTGCACAATACGATTGCGCAGCAGACGTATCCTCTTCAACTGCTCTTCCGAATCCACAAACCCGCGCTTTTCAGCCCGATGAATCCGGTCCAATGGGGAACCGCGCTCGTCGAATTCCAGACTATCCACCACGCCAAGTAGCTTCTGTATTAGAATATCGCTTGATCGCGCGAAACGGCTGCACAGGGCCTCAACAAGAATGACGTCATGGCCCGATATATTCTCCGTGAGAGCGCTGCAGGAATGCAGAGATTCCCGCAGAACCGTAAGGCTTCGCCGGTACACGTCCAGCGTCTCATTAAACTCCTTCTTGAGCAGATCGTCGTTCATATCTCCACGGCTTTCTCCAGGACCAGTTGTCCGAAAGTGGACAAATGCCCGTACTGCTGATAGACGATGTCGATCTTCTGCTCACCCAATGCTTCCTGTAAGGCCCAATACACAGCGGATTGAGTATGGAATCCTACAGGCTCCGTCGACAAAATGAGCAGATCAATGTCTCCCCCTTTCTGCGCATCATCAGCACGCGATCCAAAAAGATATATTCTGCCATTCGGGACATGCGTATGAACGATCCGGTCGATGGTCTCCCTTTCATCGGTGGACAAGCGCATATTCACGCACCTTCTCGCATTTTGACCGCCGCCTCCCGCACCGCGTCCATGATCTTTGTGTAACCCGTGCACCGGCAGATATTGCCCGAAAGGGCTCTCTTGATTTCTTCATCCGTTGGATCAGGATTCCTCTCCAGAAACCATTTCGCGACCACGATGAAACCCGGCGTGCAGTACCCGCACTGGGACGCGCCGTACTTGTTCCATGCCACCTGAATGGGATGGGGTTCGTTGGGTTTGGCGATGCCTTCGACGGTCAGGATGTTCTTGCCGACGCAGTCCATGGCCAGCGTAATGCACGACTGGATGGCCACGCCGTCGATGAGCACCGTACACGCTCCGCAATCGCCCATATCGCAGCCCTGTTTTGAGCCCGTCAAATGGCAATCGTAACGCAGCGCCTCCAGCAGCGTCCGGTTCGGCTGCACGGCGATTTCGTGCACGTCCCCGTTGACTTTCAGATGAATAAGCGACTTCATAGTTCAAGAAATTTGCTTCAATGGACCGACGTGTTTTAAATCCGAATGGATGGTAACAAAGAGTCGCATCAATTTCAATTGTCAATTATCGCTTGCCAATCCGAAAAACGGGAGCCACAGGTCGAGAAGCTGGCGGGCGGCCGGCGGCACCGGGAAGGGATCGTCTCATCCCGGGACCCCGCGCATCCGTGAGCGTCCGTGCGGATTCAGAGGCTAATCATACAACTTCCACGCGAGCCCGAAGCGGTACTGCTGGCGCGTCACGTCGTAGCCGTCCAGCTGCGTAAATCGCGCACGGAAGATGTTTTCGGCTTCGTAGAAGAACATGAATTCACCGACGATCGCGGTGACCCGCGTCTTGAAGATCCACCCACCGCCGGCGTTCCGCGGCGTCGTATAATAGCGCTGAGGCGCGTCGTCGAACGTGTACCCGGAGTGACGGCCGTAATACTGGACGGACAGAAAGCCGGTCAGATTCAGGTTCCGGCGGAGAAACGCACGCTCGGCATACGCGGTCAGGCCGGCACGATAAGCCGGGATCGCTTTCCGCACACGGTCGGGAGCGGTGAACACGGACTGCAGGACGGTCAGCCGGACGATCCAGAGCCTTCGGGCCAGTTCAAGATCCGCGCCGAACAGACTCGCGTCGTTTTCATTGTCCACTCGGACCTGTATGGAATCGCTGTTGAAGTACAGCGACGATGCAACGATCGGATTCTGAACGCGATGCGCGTATGCGGTCCACCGGACCCCATCCAGGCCCGCCCACGAGCGCTGTTGCCACGTTCCTGTGACGGAAAGGATGCGCTCCTTTTTCAAGCCCCCCACGACCTCCGACACGAACAGGAAACCGCGGGGGACTTCAAAGGCGGAGCCCGACACAGGTCCGGCCAGTTCATTCTGGAAGTCCGAAAGGAGCGACGGATACGCTTCGGTGTAACCCACCGCGAGCATCGCACGGCCGCTGCCCACCGGCCACGCCGCCATCAGGTTCATCGATTTCGCGGAGGAGAACCGGGAATGAATTTCCCACCGGAACGATGGTTGTAGGACGACCGTACCAAGGCTGGCCTTGTCCGAGAGGAACCATGCAACGCGGCTGAATTCGGGATGGCGGGCGGCCAGACGGTCCAGCGTCGCTTTGTCGTACGAACTTCCCGCGGTCAGCGCATGATTCCGCCAGCGGAACGCATACCGCACATCCAGGCCCACGCGCCGCGCCGTGTACCGCTCCGGAACGATCGCGTCTTCGAAGTTCTTTGATATCCGGTCGATGGCCGTGAAATACAGCTTTGAGGTCATCAACGACCGTTCCGTGTGCTGCGTTACGCTGAAGTGGTAGTCCGTGCGTTCGTCCCGGCGAAGACCACCTTCCGTCGTAAAATCGAACGCATTGGCGTCGCCGAAGCGGTTGCGTCCGTAGGCGTCGAACCGGTCCTTGTTCGACTGGGTATGCATGCCGACCGCCCAGTGCGGACCCAGCAGGTACCGGAAACCGCCAAACAGGTTGCTCCCCGAAAACCGCGTCCGCTGGAGGTTCCTCACAAATCCTCCGGTCAATCCCTGCAGTTCCTGTTCGCCAGGCGTCTCCCGCGACGATCCGCCGACGTACGCCTGTATCCGGCTTCCAAAATTCCGTCCGAAGTACACACCGATGTCCTGGAACGAGCTGAACATGGAGCGGAACTTGATGGACGATACGGCCTGTCGTTCTCCGATACGGCGCGTTCGTATATGGATGACGCCGGCAGCGGCTTCCGGTCCGTACAGTGCGGACGCCGGTCCGCGCACGATCTCGATCCGGTCGATGTTCTCCAGCGATACGGCGTTGAGGTTCAGCCACTGCACGTCCGGCTCGCTGAGCGGAACGCCGTCGAGCAGCACGAGCCATCGTTCGTTGGAAAGGCCGTTCAGCGAGGCGGTGATCGGCTTGCCGTAACTGCCGAGGTCGTGCACGTAAAAACCCGCGGCATTCCACAACAGATCGGCAAAATCCGCGTGATACCATTGCATGAGCTCGTCGTGCGTGATCACGCGGTCCACAAAGAGCGAATCGCTCATCGTGAAGAGCGCCAGGGAGTCCGTGTGGCGGATGAAATCATGCAGGGTAGGAAGCCGGAGGGAGTCCGCCGTGGACGCGGCGGTGTCGGCTTTTGTGTCCTGTGCCGCGGCCAGACGAAAAGGGACTACGGCCATTAGTACGATCAGGATCGATACCGATCGTTTCATACGCTAAGAGGTCGGCGTTCCGATCACGACGCAGCGCGGTCCCGCCGTCCGGTCCAGAAGTTGTACACCACCATCAGGACGGTAGCCAGCACACCGACGCCGAACAACAGGAACCAGATCACGTCCGGCGTTCCCGCCTCGCGGGCCAGTTTTGCGTAGACCCAGCCGCCCAGCGGACCGCCGACAAACCACGCGATCGCGATGGGCAGAAAGGCGTAGCCCTGGAACAACCCCTGCTGGCCGGGAGGCGCCAGTTCGGAAACGTATTCATAATACCGCGGCGCCTGCGTCATCTCTCCGATCGCGAAAACGACGATGCCCGCGGCAATCGTGGGAATGGACGGCCAGAACCCGATGATCAGCCAGCACAGGCTCGACACGGCAAAACCGCCCGCGATGGCCGTCTGCGGCGAAAGCCGTTTCGTCAGCCGGTTGATCAGCAATTGCAGCACAATGATCGAACCACCCGCCGCCCACGACTGGATAAGCTCGAACGGCGCGTCCTTATCGATGAAGTCCGTGAGATAATACGGCACGACGATAAATTCCTGCCAGAACATGATCCAGTACAGCGAGAAGATCAGCAGGAAGATCATAAAGCGAACGTTGCCCACAACGACAAACAGATTGAGTATTTTCTTGCCGAGCGTTTCGGTCACCGCGGAACCGGGGCCTTCTACTTCCTTATAGAACATCCCATTGACGATGAACATGGCCGCGCAGCTGGCCGCGGAAACCACGTAGACAAACTCGAAACCGAACCGATCGCGAACAAGGTACGCGATCGTGGGCCCGATGGCCGCACCGATATTGACCAGCCAGTAATAGATCGCGTAGCCGAGCGATTTGGATTCGGGCGTGGACGTGACGGCGACGGTTCCCAGCACGGACGGTTTGATGAAACTGCCGCCGATCGCGGTGAAGAGGAGGTACGTCACCAGCACCGTGTATAACGGCAGGTCCTGGTAGAAACCGGCGAACGCCGCCATGCCGGTCGAACCGATCAGAAAATATCCGACGGCCAGCATACCGAACGCAACGGAAAACGCCTTACGGAAACCGAACTTGTCCGCCAGTGTGCCCCCGAGGATCGGAAGGAGATAGATGGTGCCGCCGAAAATGCCCGCCAGCTGGCCCGCGTCTTCCTCGGAGAACCCGAGCGAATTGCGAAAGAAAATGCCCATGACGATCTGCTGACCGTAAAAAGCGAGGCGTTCGAACAGCTCCATGCCGTTGGCGACCCAGAACGTGGGATGAAAACCCCCGCGTACGTTGGCGATCTTCGCTTTGATATCCACCGTATTCCTCTGTTTGGTTGATGGGATGAAAGGACAGGCCGATCCGGAAGCGGATCAGGTGCGGCGGTCTCCGAAGACCTGCCGGTGGCGTGCTTCTTCGAGGACTTTCTTGTTCTCGGCGTCGAGGCCGACGATGTCGTCAAGACTCATATAGGCGGCGATACGAACGTTCTTATCCGCATCCTGCGAAAGCCGGATCAGCACTTCGTAGACGCGCCGGGGAATGGACTCGTGGCCCGCGAACACGAGGCTCAGACTGTCCGCGCACGCTTCGCGCATATTCCAGGATGCGTGCTCGCAACCCTTCAGCAGGAACTCGACGGCCTCGCTGTTTCCACGAGCGGCCAGGCTGGCGACGGCCTCCACACCGGCCATGCCGAGCGCGTCTTCGTCCGGCACGTGCAGGTTGAACCGATCGAGCGTGTAGTGTCGAAGGAATTCCAGCGACTCCGGCCCGCCGATCCGTCCGAGGGACACGAGGATATCCAGCTGGACCTCATCGGTCAGACGGTCCCGTTTCGACGCGTTGGTCATAAAATCGATCAGTATGGTCGAGCCGTCCGTATGGCCCCAGGCTCCGATGGCCTCGATACCGTCGCGCATGCGTCGCGCGTCCGGATCCTGGAGGAGGACATTCATCAACGCGCCCAGCCTCGGATCGCATTCGAAATACTGGATGAGGTTGAGCGCCCGGTAGCGTTTCTCGTCGTCTTCGCTCAACAGGTCCCGCGACATCGTGCGGAAAAGGTCCTCGCGGATCTCCTCCGAATCGAACAGGGCGGACGGTTCGTTTTGTTCCTGCCGCTCGTCGGGATATTCTTCGTGTGGCTTGAGTCCTTTATGCATCGGTCAAACGTTTCTCATGATTTCCGTAACGCCCATGCGCACCATCATCACTCCGATGGCCGCCAGGAGCAGCGTCACCACTTTCGCCAGACCTTTCGACCCGCTCTGGCCGATCACGCGCAGAATGTGGTGCGAATACCGCAAGGCAGTATAGAGAATTACGAGATTAATTACAACCGCCGCAGCGGTGGGAAGCGTACCGTACGAATCGTTGCAGATCAGAATGGTGGTCAGCAGCGCCGGCCCGACGATCAGAGGAATGCCGATGGGCACTATCCCGATGGTCGGATGATGCCGGGCGGCGATCTCGCTGGTCTCGTACCGGACCTCGCTGCTCTTCCGGTCGGGCGCGGAACTGATCAGGTCGTTGATCGCGATAGCAAACAGAATGATCCCGCCGGCGATCTTGAAGTCGCTCATGGTGATACCGAGGAAAGCGAACACCGCATGACCGACCGCCAGGAAAAGAAAGCTGACCAGGAACGCCGTGATCACCGACTGCCTGAGAACGCGCGACTTGACCGTATCGCCGATGCCCTCCGTCAGGCTGAGATAGACGGGAATCATCCCAACGATGTCCATGGCCACGAAGATCGGAATCGCCGCGAACAGAACGTCCCGGGCTGCCATCAGAACCCCAGCACTTCGACGTTGACGACGTCCAGGTGGTCGATCGGCGCTCCGAGGAACATCTCCCCCACGCGTTCGAAATTCTTCGGGCGGTCCGTCACGAAGAACTTGTGGCCGGGCTTCTCTTCATTGGTGTTGAGCAGATTGTGCTCGACGAGGATGCTGCGGGCCAGC
>JBBIJR010000123.1:0-3734 GCA_037445875.1 Bacteroidota bacterium
GAAATGCGCTGGTTTTGGATGGTGCGGATGACTATGCGGAAAGTCCTGCAGACGGTGGGCTGGCCGTATCTATGCTGGCTGACTGGTCTGTGTCGGCATGGATTCGACCGACTACTTTTGCGAACAGTCCCACGATCATTCATCGTGATCATTCAGGAGACGGGACACTTCAGGTTGCGTGCTTCATCGATCCCTCAGGTTTGGTTTTATTCGGCACCGATAACTTCACTTTAGGTGGATGGGATATGAATGTTTCTGCCTCAACTGTTCCACTCAATGAATGGACCCACCTGACGTTTGTAGTACGGGGCGGTACGAAAGAAATTTATATTAACGGTCAATTGGACGGCACATTTCCCGTCGTGAATTCAGCCGGCGCCGTGGCATCCACAAACCGTACCTGGAGAATGGGTATATTTGGCGCGGTTAATCAGTTTGCCGGTCAGATGGACGAAGTCAGTATTTGGAATTCGAGTCTTTCGCAGGCTCAAATCACGCAGTTGGCGGCAAAGCGGACACGCGGCGACGAGCCGAGTCTCCTCGCCTTGTGGCATTTCGACGAATCGAGCGGCACAACAGCTTTTGAAGGGACGCGATCAAACGACGATGCCAATATAGTGGGTGGCGCCGGATTTACGGCCTCCGGTGCCATGGCACCCTTTGCTCCGACGGGGCTATTGACAACCGCCTTTGTTCCCGACTCCATCGTCGTATCGTGGACGCCGAATACGGAACCGGATCTGAGCCACTACTACGTGTATCGCAGCACCGTACCCGGCTTCATACCTACACCCGCCGACTCGATCGGACGGGTGAATAAGCCCGCGGCCTCCTTTGCCGACGTGACTGCACAGATCGAAACGATCTATTTCTATCGTGTGGCCGGTGTTGACAGCGCGAACCAGCTCGGCGCTTACTCGACCGACGTAAGCGGCAGCTACCCGGTTGGCACGCTGGCGGCCATCCCGCCGGCACTGGACTTCGGCAGCGTCCCTGTTTCGGGCTCGTCCGTGCTGACGGTCAAGGTATTTGCCAACGGCGGTTATGCCATCGTGAGCGGCGGTAGTTTCGACCTCGGAAGTTATTTCAGTCTCGCAGGGCCGTTGATTCTGCCGGATACGCTGTTCGCCGGCGACACCTTGTTTATTGGCATCCAGTTCGCGGCGGGTGCCTTTGGCGCGCTGACGGACACGTTCAGGCTCGCGAACAATACGGCGGTAAATCCCTTCTCGATCACGCTGGACGGGAACGGCATCCCCGGGTCGATCGCGACACTGGTGGATCCGGTGAACTATGGCGGTGTCCCGGTCGGCGGCAACGCGCTCCAGACCGTCAAGGTCTTTTCCAACGGCGGCGCCGTTGAGGTCAACGGCGTCGGTCTCGCGGTTGGTTCACAGTTTACCATTCTCTCTCCTCCGCAGCTGCCGGACACGCTCTTCACCGGCGACACGCTCTCGGTAGATGTCCAGTTTGCGCCGACCTTGTTCGGACCGCTGAGCGATACACTGGTGATCGACAACAATTCCGGGACGCCGTTGTTTACCGTTACCCTCGATGGAATCGGCCTGAGCGGCACCCTGGCGGCCTTGCCTGCGTCCGTGAATCTTGGCAATGTGGTCTGGGGTGACAGCGTACAGCAAGCTGTGCAGGTCTTCTCGACCGGAGGCGCCGTCGATCTCACGACCATCAATCTGCAGACGGGCGCGCAATTCCGCATCGACTCTACAACAGGCCCGACGACGCTCTTCACCGGTGACACGGCGAGGATCTATGTCACCTATCTGCCGAATGGGTTCACGGCGGACATCGATTCGATTCTGGTCGATAACAACTCGCCCGTTACTCCGTTCAAGATCGGTCTGAGCGGAACGGGCGTCGGTGGAGTACTCGCCACCAATTTCCCGAACCTGAATTTTGGCGTCGTTCCGGTCCTCGATTCGGCAAAGGCCACGCTGGAAGTGTTTGCGCCGAATGGCTATGTCCAGGTTACAGCCGCCGTAGTGCAGACAGGTACCTATTTCCAATTAGTGCCGCTGGGTGCGATCCCGACGATCCTGGGCCCCGGAGACACGCTCAAATTCGACGCGACTTTCCGGCCGACCATCGTCGCTTCGCTCTTCGATTCGGTCTTTGTTTCGAACAATTCCATGATCGATCCTCTGCCTATCCGATTCGACGGAACGAGCGTCGTTCCGCAGGTTGTGCCGGTCCGCGACACGCTGTACGTAGTCGAAGACGCGAACGTGAAAGAACAGCAACCCACGACCAACTTTGGTTCCAGCACGAGCGTATACGTTTACGGAGACAATGCCGGTGGCGGCGGACCGTATCCCAACGACCAGTCCAAGGGTTACGTGAAGTTCGATCTGAGCCCCCTGCCGTTCAACGCGACCGTTTCGTCGGCCAGGCTGAAGGTCTCCTCACCGAACGGTTTTGCCTACAACTATGATCCCTTCCACTATGCGTTCTTTGTAGCAAACGACTCCTGGTCCGAAAACACGATCACGTGGAACACGCGGCCTCCGCAGGGCCAGGAACTCGGCAAGTGGTTCGCCTGGGCCAATGGAGCCGGCAGCTGGGTTTACACGATGTCCAGCGAGCCGTTGCGCGCCCAGGTTGCCGCCGAGCGGTCCGGCGACGGAACGTTGTCGCTGGCCATATCCAATGAGACCGGTGCGTACTACCACTTCTATTATTCAAAGGAAGGAACGGCCGACCCGAACCAGCGCATCCAGCTAATCATCGATTATCTGCCGGCCACGCTGGCGACGCTGGCCCCCGTGGCCAACCTCGGCTCCTCACAGGTCGGCGACAGCGTCCAGACTACGCTGAAGGTCTTCGCCACGGCAGGAATCGTCACGGTCAACAACGCGACCCTCGCTTTTGGCGGCAACTTTACGGTCAATCCGGTCGGAGGATTGCCGCGTGTTCTGACGGCTACGCCGGGGGATACGCTGCTGGTTAACGTGACGTTCAGGCCCCCGACGCTCGGCGCTTTCGCTGATACCCTTCGGCTGACGAACGATACCGGCGTGGATCCTTTCGTCATCACGCTGCAAGGAAACGCAGCAGTAGGGACCCTGCTGTCCAGTGTGCCTGCCGTCAACATGGGCAGCGTACAGATAGGGGACAGCGCTCAGACCATCGTCCAGGTCTTTACCGCAGGAAGCGTGGAACTTTCTACCGCTTCGCTTCAGTTCGGAGGACCATTCACCATTCAGCCGCTGGGCGTCCTGCCCGATACGCTGGACCCGGGCGACACGTTGAATATCGCCGTGAAATTCAAGCCGGTCGCATTCGGTGCGGTCTCGGACACAATTCTTGTGACGAACAATTCACCCATCACACCTCTCCGTGTCATATTAGACGGTACGGGTGCGGTGGGCACGCTGGCGACGCTGGCGCCGTCGGTCAATTTCGGCAGCGTGCAGGTGGGCGACAGCGCGGTGCAGGTGCTGCGGGTCTTCACGAGCGTGGGCGCGGTGACGCTCAACGCGTCGTCGCTGGCGGCGGGTACGAACTACACGCTCACGCCGGTGGGTGGATTGCCGGTGACGCTGCTGCCGGGTGATACATTGCAGGTGGTGGCGGTGTTCCGTCCGACGACGTTCGGTGCGCTTAACGATACGGCGGACTTTGCGAACAACAGCGCGGTCAATCCGTTCCGGATCGACTTCACCGGTACGGGTGCGGTGGGCACGCTGGCGACGCTGGCGCCGTCGGTCAATTTCGGC
>JBBIJR010000123.1:3834-6616 GCA_037445875.1 Bacteroidota bacterium
CAATCCGTTCCGGATCGACTTCACCGGTACGGGTGCGGTGGGCACGCTGGCGACGTTGACGCCGACGGTGAACTTTGCGAGCGTTCAGATCGGGGACAGCTCCGTAACGGTCGTTCGCCTGTTCGCAAGCGTGGGTGCGGTCGCTCTGTCCGGTGCGGCCATCGCAAGCGGCGTGCATTACTCGGCAACACCGCAAGGCGTCCTGCCCGATACGCTGCTGCCGGGCGACACGCTGATGGTTATGCTGAAATTCAAGCCTCTCACTTTCGGTCCGCTTGCGGACACGCTGCGTATAACGAACAATACGGGCGTCTCTCCGTTCGAGGTCCCGATCCAGGGTACCGGCGCAGTGGGATCGATGTTTGCATTGACTCCAACGGTGAATCTGGGATCCGTGCAAATCGGCGATTCCGCCACCGCAGATGTCAAGCTCTACGGAACCACATTCGGGATCATCACTACGAGTCTGACGACACTGGGAGGCGCCGATTTCTCGGCCCGATCGCTGGATC
Source organism: Bacteroidota bacterium (assembly GCA_037445875.1). Lineage (GTDB taxonomy): Bacteria > CLD3 > CLD3 > SB21 > SB21 > JBBIJR01. Next base: position 4,347 of record JBBIJR010000123.1, read on the forward strand.
CTCTACCCGACACGCTGGGCGTGAACGATACGCTGACCGTACGTGTGACATTCCGACCGACGACGTTTGGTGCGCTGAGCGATACCGTGCTCGTGGTGAACAACTCCTTGAACAATCCCGTTCGAATTACGCTGGACGGTGTTGGCCTGGTCGGCACGTTGGCCACAGCCTCCACGCAGGTCAACCTGGGCGTGGTCCAGCTGGGCGACAGTTCGGTTCGAACCATCAAGTACTATACATCTGTTGGAGCCGTGGCTCTTGACAGTATCAATGTCCAGGACGGAACCGACTTCCGCATCCAGTCCCTTACGGTTCTGCCGCAGACCGCTCTCGTGTCCGGCAAATCGAAGAACGGCCGCGCAACGTTCGGAAAGGGCCAGCCACCGCACAAGGGCGTACCGGTTTCCGACCGGACAGAGGAACCGCTGGCACGAGGCCTGGCGTCTCTTCCCGATACGTTAAGAGTGGGCGATACGCTGTTCGTGGACGTCGTGTTCAGTCCGACGCAGTTCCTTACCCGGACCGATACACTGCGGCTTTACAACAACTCGCTGCAGAGCCTCTTCAAGGTGGCCCTCAGCGGCATCGGGAATACCGGCACGCTGGCGTTGTCGCCGTCACCGGTGGACTTTGGCAGCGTCCTGGTGGGAGACAGCGCCCAATCGATCGTCAAGATATACACGACCGTGGGAAGCGTTATCGTGAACACGGTCGCCGTGGACACGGGAGCGGATTATCGAATGGTGGGCGTCCCGGTCCTGCCCGACACGCTGGCCTCTGGCGATACGCTGTCCGTCACGATCAGTTTCCGTCCGACGACGTTCGGGCCCCGCACGGACCGGTTGAGCGTGGGCAACAACTCCCTGCTCAACCCGTTCAAGATCGACCTGAACGGTACGGGTGCGGGCGGCGTCCTTGCCGTTCAGCCGACGGCGGTCAACTTCGGCAACGTTCTGGTCAGCGACAGTCTGGATCAAGCGGTGCGGGCGTTCGTCACGAGCGGTTCCGTCGTGGTGTCCGCCGTGACCCTGGACAACGGGACCGTTTTCACGCTCGGCAGTTTGACGCTTCCCGATACGCTGGCGGCGGGGGATACGCTTAACATCTTGAGCCGCTTCAAGCCGGTAACGACCGGCAGTGAGACCGACACGATGAGCGTCTTCATCACGACGGCGCCGCTGCCGATCCGCGTACCGCTCGACGGAACCGGCGAAGCCGGGTTGCTCGCGCTCACGGCCGACAGTCTGGACTTTGGCGCCGTGGAAGTGGGCCTGAATGCCGTGCAGAGCGTGCAGGTATTTACACTCACGGGTGAAGTCACGGTTACGAATCTGTCCTTCGGTTCCAGCGGAAGCTACGAACTCGCCACGTCTGTGACGCTGCCGATGCTGCTGACGGCGACGGACACGCTCACGGTCGACGTACGGTTCCGGCCGCTCACGCCGGGTTCGAAGCCGGACACGCTCATGATATCGAACAATTCCCCCGCCGGGGCCATGGAGGTCCGGTTGTCCGGCCTGGGATACCTGAATTCGAGTCCGAACGCGTTCCGGCTGAAGCCGCTCCGGAACAACAACATCCTCAATCGGCTGAGCGGCGACACCCTTCGATGGGAAGGGCGGGGAGATCCGGACGGTGACACACTGACGTACACCGTTCAGATTTCCCGCAATGCGGCCTTCTCCGACATACATATGACGCTGCTCGCCAGCGACTCTTTGGTTGTCATTCCGCCTCAGCTGGACAGCAATCGCAGCTACTTCTGGCGGGTGGCCGCACAGGACGGACGCGGCGGATCAGCGATCAGCGACACGGGCTATTTCCGTATCGATGTGTCCGGTCCGGGCCTTTTCACGGCCGTTCTGGCCAGTACGGTGTTGGAGAACTATCTGAAGGTTTACGTCCTGAGCGATGAGCCCGTGGACACGGTCACGGGTGAATTCGTTTTCGTCGACGGAAGCGGAAACAGGGACAGCCTTGCGCTCGGCTTCGGTACTGTTTCCGATATCCGAGGTCTGTATCAAGCCGACTACAGCGTCACGGAAAACGGTACGCTCACGATCTTGATTTCTGCCGCCGATTCGGCAGGGAACGTATCGGCAGACACCCTTGTGTATTCGGTCACCTTCTTCAGTGGAGGAGTTCCAGTGATTGCGAAGAGTATCGACGGTCTGTTCGAACTCCGGGGAGACCGCGGAACCGTGAAGAAAGACGGATTCCTGCTGATCCGGAGGGTGGAGGAGAGCCGGGCGGTGCCGGAGGCGCTCAGG
>JBBIJR010000124.1:0-1036 GCA_037445875.1 Bacteroidota bacterium
GAACAGGTCTGAGCGTGGGAGACTCGGTGCTGTTGGATGTGGGCTACACGGACACACGCTATGTAAATGCGGGGGAGGCAAACGCGATCACCTCAGGCATGATCCAGAGTAACCAGGTGGTGAAGGGCGTGAACGATCTGAAGGACAACGTTCGGCTCAAAGCGGGGAGTAACATATCGGTAACGACGGCAGGAGACTCGGTAGTGATCTCGGCCGTGGGAGTGGGATCTGGGGATATCACGGGTGTGACGGCTGGAACGGGACTTGCCGGAGGTGGATTGACCGGCGATGTGACGGTGCGGTTGGACACGATTTATGCCGATGGGCGATTCATCAACGAAGGGCAGAGTAACTTTGTGGATTCCACGGAGATCAAGGATGGAAGCATAACGAACAACGACATACGAGCGTATGCCGGTATCGCGGGTTCAAAGATCAATCCGGATTTCGGGTCGCAGAACATACTCACGAGTGGCTCTCTCACGGTGAACAGCATCGACGGCGTTTTGTTCACCGGCACGTATGGATCTGGTTCCATTCCCACTTCTGGAGCGGGAACCCGCATGATGTGGTATCCCAACAAAGCGGCCTTCAGAGCTGGAAGAGTTTCGGGAAACCATTGGGACAATGATAGTATAGGTAGTTCCTCATTCGCTTCCGGATACAACTCTAAGTCAACCGGCACTACTTCCACGGCGATGGGCAACAGCACCGCGGCGAGCGGCTACGCCTCCACGGCGATGGGCCGCAACACCAGGGCCAGCGGTGATTACTCCATGGCAATCGGTTACAGCACAGAAGCCAGCGGTGATTATTCTGCAGCGATCGGATATTACTCGAATGCTACCGCCAGTTTTTCCACAGCGATGGGATACTATTCGGACGCCACCGCCAGCCAGTCCACGGCGATGGGCCGCCTCACTACGGCCAGCGGCTCAATATCCACGGCGATGGGCAACAACACGTTGGCGAGCGGCTCCCCTTCCACAGCAATGGGCAGTTATGTTTCAACATCCGGCAAGCCAGGATCTTTTGT
>JBBIJR010000124.1:1046-6241 GCA_037445875.1 Bacteroidota bacterium
GGCAGCGAAACTGTAGCGAGCGGGGAGAATTCCACGGCGATGGGAAGGCACACTCTATCGTTTGACAGCTCGGCAGTTGCCATGGGGGATTCCACGATTGCCGGCCGACACGCGACAGCCATGGGGTGGTATACCAATGCTCTGGGCGTGGCTTCGACATCGTTTGGATTCAATACTACGGCCAGCGGCTGGTATTCGACAGCGATGGGCGACCACACATCGGCGAGCGGCTCCCATTCCACAGCAATGGGCAGTTATGTTTCAACATCCGGCAAGCCAGGATCTTTTGTGATTGGCGATAACAGTACTACGGACTATACCTTATCGGGGTCCATGAATCAAATGACGATGCGTTTTGATGGAGGGTATCGTTTATACAGTAGCTCGGACCTCACAAGTGGAGTTTATCTTAGCTCTGGCGGAGGCAGTTGGACCAGCGTGTCTGACCGGAACAAAAAAGAGAACTTCAAATTCGTTAGCGGTGAGGAAATTCTCTCCCGGATCGCCACGATGGCCATTCAGAGCTGGAATTACAAATCACAGAATTGTTCCATCCGGCACCTCGGTCCCGTCGCTCAGGATTTCTACGCGGCCTTTGGTCTGGGCGAAAGCGACACGACGATCACCACGGTGGATATCGACGGCGTGAACATGATCGCCATCCAGGCCCTCGAAAAAAGGACGGTCGAGCTGAAAGTGGCTCAGCAGGAGCTGTCCAAGAGAGCCGAGGAACTCACGTTGCTCCAGGCGCGGGTGGAAGCGCTGGAACGTCTGCTGTCGAACGTATACAAAGACGAAGAGCTCAAGACGACCGCCGCGAACGCCGGCAAGTAATGAGGTCATGCCAAGCTTCGCTGATGTGTTATGTGGAAGGACCTATGAAAAAGCGGGAGAGACTATCATGAACATACGGCAAGGGTTAATCTTCGGGTTCGTCTTCGCAACCGTGCTCCGTGCGACGGTTGATGGGAGACGCGGGTGGCGCCGGGCCTTGATGGTTGCAGCCGTGCTCGTTGGCTCTGAACCCGGCGCGGCCCAATCGGACCCCGACGGGTACTACATCGGCGCAATCGGGGGACAGTATCCCATCCAGATGCAGGTGCAGTCCGGATTCGACGGAGGTGTGATGCGCTACTGGGGGACGTATTTCTATGAATCCATCGGCGAGCCGATCTCTCTGACCGGCCGTGATGAAGGCGAGGCCGTCGTCCTGGACGAAGCCGTCGACTACGAAACAACGGGTTCGTTTCGCGGATTTTTTTCTGGAGAGCGCTTTGAAGGCACGTGGACGAGCGCCAAAACGCAAACGCAATGGGCGTTTTCCCTCCTGCGCGTCGCGGTGTTTGAGAAGTTGATCGAGAACACGCCCGAGTGGCTGGTCGATTACCGATACCCGCGATTTGTCGATAACGGAGCGCTGGCACAGTTTGTCAATCTGCCCATATCCTCGTCGTCGGAGAAGAACTATCTCGGGCAGATTGATTACCTCCGTTCGAGCCACCAACCCGAAGGGCCCCGTCGGGAGAACAGGCGGAATTACTCGGTTCGCTTTGTGCACGACAGTCTGATCAGTTGCCTGATCACAGACATGGACATCGCAGGCGGCGATCATTGGAACATGCGCTACGAATCGATCAATGCAGGCTATGTGAACGGTGTTCCCTCCTTTCTCGGGCTGGAGGAATTGTTCATCCCCGGTTCCGGATTCGTCAGCGTACTTTCCGACGCCGCCATCGAACAACTGAGACTGGCCGGCGCCGAATACGTCAAATATGGAGGGATAAGCGGATTGGAAGAAGACATGCTGTACCGATTCACGATCTCGCCGGCGGGATTCTGCCTGCATTTCGACGCTCGCACGGTTGATACGCGGTCGATGGAGGTTTTGCTGCCGTGGATCAAGTTGGAGAGCGTGGTGGATAGGAATGGACCCGTGGCGCCGATATGGTCAAAGAAGCGATGAAAGCGATTCAGCACGCAACAGCCGCCGGGCGCTTCAACTTCGCCAACAAGTCTTGCCATCGAAAGGCATACCGTCATGATGAAGTCATGTGAAACCACTAAAACAGAAGGAGGACCGTCATGGAAGCGTACAGTATAGTTGCCATCGGCAAAAAATACTGGTGGATTCTGCTGGTAGGTGTCGGCGTGTACTTCGGTTACACCCTATTCGTCGCCGATTTTTTGAAGCAGCAGCGGCTCGAATCGGTCGGCATACCGGCAAAGGCTCAGGTCTTGGATATCGACCGGCTCAACGTGAAATTGAACCAGAACTGGAAATACAACTTCAAAGTCCTGGTGATGCAGGAAGGTAAGGCGCCGTATGAGGCCGTGCTTTCCACGTTCTGCGAGACGTGGTCCGTCCCGAAAAAGGGCGCCTATCTGAGCGTCAAAATCGATCCGGACGATCCTCAGAATCTCATCTGGTCCAGCGAGGAATCGCCTGCGGTAACTATGCAAGCCGCGGCCACAACGTTGACGGAGGCGCAAAACCACATCGCGGCCAAAGAATGGGACAAGGCCATCACCAGCCTCGAGCAGGCGTTGAAAGAACTTGACCCAATAGATCCTAATGTGCCCGTCGCGATGTACAATCTCGCCTGCGCCTATTCCATGACCAAACAGAAAGCCGCCGCGCTGAAATGGCTTGAGAAAGCCCTTGAGAACGGGTTCAGCGAATTCACACACATCGAGAACGACCCCGACCTGGACAACATCCGCGGGATGAAACAATACAAGGTGCTGATTGACAAGTACAAGAAATAAGGCGATATTGAATGGCCGTCGCTCGCCGGCTGTGGACGATCGGCGGCCCTTCCGTGAGGCGTCCCGATGCCCTCAGTCTTCAGATCGGCGAACGATGTCTACGATGTCGTGTCGGAATACGCGAAGGGCGGCATGGGGACCACGTATCTCGTTCGGAGCCGGAAATCAGGGGAACGGCTGATCCTCAAAGAACTGCGCATGGACAAGGCCCGGGATTGGAAAGCGATCGAGCTTTTCGAACGGGAAGTCCAGGTCCTCCGTAATCTCGACCATTCCAACATTCCCAAATACGTAGACAGCATCGCCTCCGACGATCAGGTCACGTTCGCGATGGTGCAGACCTTCATCGAAGGAAAGACGCTCCAGCAGTTGATGGCGGAGAAGACTCTCTTCTCCCATGAACAGTTCAGCGACTATCTGTGCCAGTGTCTCGGCGTCCTGAGCTATCTGCACGGCCGAGTTCCGCCCGTCATTCACCGGGACATCAGCCCGAAGAACATCATCGTCAGCGGGGAAAAGGCGTACATCGTCGATTTCGGCGCGGTGAACCTGGCGCCGACGTCGTCGTTTTCCACTGTCGTGGGCACGTTCGGCTACATGGCACAAGAGCAGGTCATGGGCAAGGCTGTGCCCGCGTCGGACATGTACAGTTTGGGAATGAGCTTTGTGGCGTTTGCGCTGCACCGCGAGCCGGAGCAATTACCGCTGGATGAGGAGACGGGCCAGGTCAACGTCCGCGAATTGCTGCAGCTTCCCGATAAGTTAGAAGCCGTTCTGGAGGGCATGACGCGGTTGAACCTGACGGAACGCTTGGGCGATGCCCGCCAGGCAATCAAGGTACTTAAAGCGATACCGACAGCCGTCGCGGCCCGCCAGTCGCTGACGTCTCCCTATGTGGAAGTTGGATACACATCCTCCCGCGAGATCACGCCCATCAAGCTGGGTAAAACATCCATCAGGAACGAACTGAATCTCGTGAACTTCATCGAGCAGGACGATCGATGGTTCGAACTCCTGATTGAGGACCGATCCGGCTACGAAATGTTTCTGATGTGGATCGCGCAGATTCAAAGCCTTGAAGCCAAGGCCGTGTTCGACCGGATGGTGCAGACGTACCGGAAGCACGGACGGGAGTATGTGCGGGAGGCCATCCTCCGCTATTTCATTCCCGAGCGGCCCGTGGACGTCGACGGTCAACCCTTCGATTTCTTTTCTGCCCGGGATATTGAAGCAGAGTGTACCCGGTTCTTTGGAGCGGTGGACGCGTTGTGGAAGCAAACGGATATGGAAACCGTCAAGCGGTGGGTGTTTCAGTTCGAGTTCTCGCTTCGGAAGCTGGCGGACGTAGCGGGCATTGAGACGAAGGCAGACGTCCACTCCGTGCTGGAGCGGGTCGCCGATCAGTTGTGCGTGACACTCAAAGATGATTTCTCGGATTACCTTACAAGCTTCCACGATCATCTCACGTGGGACAACCTTGTTTCCGTATTCCACGCCTTCGACGCTGAAAGACCGTTCAAGGACCTAGCGTACAAGCCCTATGAAAACATCGAGTCCATGGCTTTCTTTTTTGCAGGACAAAGAGAACTGGTGGAAGCGGAGCAGAGGGACCGGGAAGAGGATGGAGAGGGAAGCGCCAAAAGCAAGAAAAGGCGACGCAAGAAGAGGAATGAGCAGAGTGAACCCGCGTCAACAGCCGTAGAAACGCGTCAAGTCGTCGACGCTCGCCTCGATGCCGAGAAAAACGCATTCCTTCGGAAACACGGGTTGGAAACACTATGCAAATTGAGTTACCGGGAACTGCTGTTTTCAGTATTCCGGGATCACGTGACGAGCGACGTGCAGGTAGCCGGTATTACTTATGACAATCCGGAAAAGGGACAATGCACAATCAAATTCTCCATCGTGGGGAAATCGTTGACGGATTTCTTTCATCAGCGCGGGATCGACGTGAGCCTTTCTGAGACGACAAAGAATGAATGGATGGTTCTGGCCCAGAAGTCCTATTTCAGGAGGTCCTACCTATTCCGGTCATTCCAAAGGGTATTGGAGAAAAACCATGGACTGAAAGGCAGCATGATCAGCCAATCTTCCAAAACTGTTTTTCAGGAAATGACAGCGGAAAGGTTTCGGCAATGTCTGAGGCGGGATGCCGTGTCGTTTGGTCGGTCGCTGGGACTGCTGCTGCCGCTGCTCGGATCGGCGCTCTTCTGGCTGTCCCACCTCGATGCCAACCCGGAAGCATTGGCATGGCTCAATGTGATTTCCCCTGTAGAGGTCAAGTACCTGGCCCCGGAGCAAAATCCCTACGGTTTGAGGACGGGCATAATCGTCCCGACCCTGATGCTCATGATCCCGGGTCTCCTTTCTTTTGTCGTTCCCGCGATCAATTGGCTGAGAAACTATGGGAGGGAGTATGTGCCTTTTCT
>JBBIJR010000125.1:0-5788 GCA_037445875.1 Bacteroidota bacterium
GGTTCCGGGAAGCGCCCGCCAGTCACTATGCAGGGCTCAGTCTTGAACCCCACTTGCGGAACGAAGAGCTTCCCGACAAGAATGACCATGCGCTCCGTTACGCCGTTTCGTTTTTTGACGTGCTGATCTCGGTCGGCGGTGTGGTCATGCTGTACGTGATGCTGTTGCGATTCACCGGATCGCAGTGGGCGTCCTGCATCACTGCGATCGTCTATGCTTTCGGCACGCTTGCGTGGCCGTACGCGGGAAGTTTTTTCAGCGAGCCGCTTGCCACCCTGCTGGTGCTGGGTTCCTTCTATCCCTTCCTGGACCGGTTCGGGCCCGGTCCGCAGGCCGCCGCAGGTTCCGCCGCGGCGATCTCGGGCCTGTGCCTCGGTCTGGCGATCCATACGCACGTCACGTCGCTCCTTTTCCTGCCCTTTGTTTTCCTGCTTGCCGTCCGACAGTACCGCGCGGCCGGACGAGTGACGCCGGCGATATACTGGCTGGCCGGTCTGGCGGTCCCGCTGGCGGCGGGAGGGTGGTACAATCACATCCGCTTCGGCAGCTGGCTGGAATCGGGACGTGCGCTTAGCCTTCATAACCCGGTCGAGTGGGTCGTGCCGTTATCCGGTTCTTTCTGGCACAACCTGTGGGGCATCCTGTTTGGTGCGGGGAAGGGGATCGTGTTCTTCTGTCCGATCCTCGTTATGAGCGCCCTGGTCTGGCGGACGTTTCACCGGGCTCGCCCGTGGATGTCAAGGCTGCTGATTCTCATGATCGTTGTACGCGTGCTCTTCAACGCGCTCTACAAAGAGTGGCACGGAGGTTACAGCGTGGGCCCGCGCTATCTGTTCATGGCCATTCCCTTCCTGATGATCCCCTGGGCGTGGTGGCTGAAGGCGCAATTGGATCACGGCCGCCTGAAACAACTTACGGCGGCCGGCGTGGCGGCGTTTCTGGCCATGGTCCAGCAGTGGTACTTTGTGGCCGGGGAACTCTTCTCGTATTATCATCTGACCAACTTTGCCAACATGCAGCGCGGAATCAACGTATTCGTCAATGACCGGCTGTATCTCGACTGGCAGCTGTCTCCGTTCGGCCGCCTGTTGGATTTCAAGCGCGGTCCTTTTTTTATGCAGTCCGTGCCCGTCTCCAATAGCACCTTGTGGCTTCTCGGTTCGCTCGGACTCCTGCTATGGGTGGCAGTGCTGGCCGGCATGGTGTACCGGTACGGCGCCACAAGACTGCCGGCACGCGAGGGGGAGCATGCCTGACCTCAGGAGGGTTGATCCTTCATGAAAAAACGATCCCCGAAAAAGGAGCCTGAGTCTTCTGCACTGCCGATGGTGGGGGATTTTTCCCGCCGTGAAAGGGGAAGCGCCGCGACGGTAGTGTTCGTGACGGCCCTCGCCGCGTACATCACCGTCCTTGCCCCGTCGGTCACCTTCGAAGACAGCGGAGAACTCATCACCGCCGCCTGCACACTGGGCGTACCGCACGAACCGGGATATCCGCTGTTCACCATGCTGGGTAAGCTGTTTACGCTTGTCCCGGTCGGAGATCTGGCCTATCGGGTGAATCTGATGTCCGCTTTCTTTTCGGCACTCGCGTTGGTATTCGGTGTGCTGGCCCTGTTCGAAGGGGTACGGACGCTCGGCATGCACCGGTTGTTGGGGCGAACGTGGACTACCGCTGTACTGTTGGCCGCGGCAGCGCTGGTCCCGGGCCTGGGACGGACGTACATCAGCCAGTCCGTGATTACGGAAGTATACGGCATCAACAATGCGTTCACCACTCTGCTAATGTGGCTCCTTCTTCGATGGTATGCGGCAACCCTGAAAGGCGAGGAGACGCGAAGATTCCGCGCCTTCATGCTGTATGGCCTGTTCTCGGGCCTTACGGTGACCAATCACCATACCTCGCTCATCTTTCTGCCTTTCGGGTTCCTGTTCATGGCCTTCATCGACCGTCGCTTTCTCCTCACGCGCCGGACCTTGTTGACGGGACTCGGCCTTGTCACGGCGGGCCTGCTTCCGTACCTGTATTTATGTGTTGCCTCGCTGGCCCAGCCAGCGATGGACTGGGGGGATCCGGAAAACTGGACGAATTTCTGGCGCGTCGTAACGCGTCATCAGTACGGGCTCGACGCAACCACCACACGCACGGGGCAGGTCTTATTCAAACAAGTGGGTCTTCATTACCGTCTCCTGGTCGAGCAATTCTCCTGGCCGTTCATTCTCCTCGGAGGGGCTGGGCTCGTAGTCCTGTGGAAGAAATCTCGGCCGCTGTTTTTCGCTTCCCTGCTGTTCAATTTCCTGACCGGTCCGCTCGTGGCGTACGTGACGAATGTGGATGTGGATGTGAGAAATCCCTTTTTGCGGGCGGAGCAGGAGGGCCTTGTGTCGGTCATGTACCTGCCCTTTTACCTCTGGTGGGGTTGGCTCGTCGGTATCGGCCTGATGGCCCTGGCGACCTATGGCGAAAGGTGGAAATCGCGCCCCGTGCTTGTGATGGCTGCCGTATTGTTTTTCGGATACGCGGGATACTGGGGTTACCGGAATTTAAAGCATGAGGATATGAGCGGGTACGTTTACACGAAAGAGTTCCTCGAGACGATGGAAAAACGGCTTGAACCGCGCTCCATGGTGCTGGCCAATTGGGACCCGTTTGCGTTTCCGGTGATGTACTTTCAGCAGGTGGAACGCCGCACGCCTGACATGGTATTCATCGACCTGGAATTACTCCGGCGATCGTGGTACGTGCAGATGCTGCGGAGGTGGTATCCCGTTGTGATGGACCGGTCGCGAGCTGAGGTTGATGCATTCCTCGCCGCGGTAAAGCCCTTCGAAGACGGAGAGAAATTCGATGCCAATTTCATACAAAGCCGCTACGCAGGCATGATTCAGTCACTGATCGACAGGAACTATCCCGACCGGCCCGTGTATCTCACCGTGTTCGAACCGATCCGTCCGTTGGAGCCGCACGTGGGTGCCGGGTATTCCAGAGAGTCGTTCCTGGTTGCTCAGCGGTTGAGGAAAGGCCCGACCGACACGACCAGGATAAAGCCCATCGATCTATCGTCGTTGACCGATCCCGCCCGGCCGAAAGACCGCATGGCGAACATGCTGAGAAACTATTACGCGATTCGCCTTGCCGACCGGGCGGTTCAGTTCGAGTCCATGGACGTGTCCTACTCTCTCCTATTGCACGAGCGTGCCCTCCACATCGTTGAATCCGCGGCGATCCGAAGTCAGATAGTCCAGCTTCAGGAACGGGCCAGGCAGGCGCTCCTCCGTTCCGCCCCGTAAGATCATTCAAGAAAAGGGTTTAGGAGTATTGCTTTGTGCTTGACAAAACCTGTCTATTTGCTTATCATTGCACGACTTTTGAATAAAAGCGGTCTCAAGACCCGCGACGCGACGGTTTTCTGCTTCTGAAGCCGTTTTACGGTGCAAATGCAAGGAGCTTGTATGGCGAGATTGACGGCGGCCGAATGGGTGGCACGGGAGAACAACTGTTCCGAACCGGAAGCCGAGACGATGCTCGAAGAAGATCCCGATCTGGAATATGAATACTATCTGCGCTACTGTCTTCAGGAACTTAACCTTTCCCCTGACGAGATCATCCGCGGTTTCGGCTCGGACATGACCGAGGCGCAAGAACGCTTTATCGAGGATTTCAAGGGGGAAGACGAGATAGAAATCAGCGATCAGTAACCAGTGATCACGGATACTATCGCTGGAGATCTTGTTTCTTCAGCGTGTTGTTTTGAAGATGCCGAAGAGAATTCTGCTCAGTTCATCCGCACAAGAGTGTATCGAGTCGTAGTGCTGTTTTTCGATGTAGCCCGTGTCATGCAATAGGTTTAGCCAATACTCTGTCTCCAGGCCTTCTTTGTAAGCAAGGGACATTTTTCCGCAGAATCTGCTTCGGAAATACCGCCCTTGGCTCCCTGCCTTCCCTTGCGCGAAAATGGTCATCGCCAGATCTGAACCGCGCAAAGGGACGGCAGGGAGGGTTTATCCTACCCTTATTGTTAACTGTTCATGACCGATCCGTTGTTCATGTCGATCACCTGGCCGGTCATGCTCTTCTGAGACAGGACGTAGGCGACGAGTTCCCCGATCTCCTCCGGCTCCGCCATTTTGCCGAGCGGGACTTTCTGCATGGCCATTTCGTAGAAGGCCTCCCGCGTGATGTTCAGTCCGCGCGCGGCTTCTTCCATCCCGCTTCGGGCCATTTGCGTATTGACCCAGCCGGGGCAGACGGCATTGACCAGAATGCGGTTCTCCGCCCACTCCACGGCCCAGCTACGCGTCAGGCCAAGAAGGCCCGCCTTGCTCGCACAATAGGCGCTGTATCCCGGCACACCCAGTCGGGCGAGTACCGAGGAGATGACCACCACGTGGCGGAACTCACTCAACCCTTTCTGAAGCAGCGGCAGGAACACGTTGACCGTCTGGTACGTGCCGGTCAGATTGGTATCCAGGATAGCCTGCCACCGATCGTCCGGACCGAACCGGTTCTCTCCTCCGAGGCCGGCATTGGCAATGATGCCGTCGAGATAGGGGAATGGAAACTCGTTCGCAGCCTGGCCGAGGCTGGGCAGGGAACGAACGTCCGTAGTCAGAATGTGGTGATTGTGGAAATTGTTCAGCGACAATCGGGTGTCCGAAAGTGCGTGCGTGTTGCGTCCGCAGACGACGACACGATTCTCGGGATTACGGGCAAGGACCTGCGCGATTGCACGACCGATGCCGGATCCGCCGCCCGTTATGAGGTAGTATTTCATGGAACGGTGTGGGGTTTCTTCTCGCGTCATATTAGAAAACATGGCCTGAAAAATCAACCTCTTAACCATGCACCGTTGCTGACCGATGGCCTGCCGCTGCACAACGGCATCGAAGCCGCTTGACAAACTAGGGCCCATTTTCTACATTCGGGCATCAGCACCCAACCTTAACCAGAGAAAAACCATGTCTGACTTCTCAGGCAATCCGTGGCGTGGAAGGGAGGATTCGCACGCTCACAAAACAACGGATCAGCCGTCCAACCAGACCCTCAGCACTCCGGAAGATTTCTTTCAGGCCGGCCAGAGGGCACAGGAACAACAGCAGTACCAGCAGGCGATCGATTTCTACTCGAAAGCTGTGGAGCTGAACCCGGCCTACCTGGAAGCGTGGTTCTACCGCGGGTTCAACAGGATGGACCTGAAGCGATACGAGGAGGCGATCGAGGATTTCCGTAAATCGCTCGAACTGGAGAAGGAAGGGAACTTTTTCCGGCCGTACAGCTACTACAACGTCGGGTTGTGCTACTACAACCTGATGCGCGACGAAGAGGCCCTGCCGTACTTTACGCAATCCGTCACGTGCAAGCCCGACTACGTGCCGGCCATCAACTACGTCGGCCTCCTGCATTACATGAAGAAGGATTACACGACGGCGATGGTTCACTTTCAGCGCTGTCTGGAATTCGACGCGGACTACCTGTACGCCCTGTACAACATGGGCCGTTGCCACTATTACCGGGGTGAGGACGACATGGCGCTGAGTTACTTCCTCCGGGCGCTGCAGGCCGACGGCAACCACGTGGAGGCCAATAACTATGCAGGCCTGATCTACCTCAACAAGAAACTCTACCCCACGGCCCTCGGTTACTTTCAGAAAGCGTCCTCGCTGGATCCGCAGTACACTGCGCCGCTCTATAACCTCGGAATTCTTTACTACGAACAGAAACAATACTCGTTGGTGTCAAGGGCCACTGATATTCCCCACCCAAAGGCCGGTTAGGGCCATTTATATTC
>JBBIJR010000126.1:0-5788 GCA_037445875.1 Bacteroidota bacterium
AATAGCTCAGCAGTCCAAAGACCGACATATACGTGATCCAGGCAATCCACGGGCCGTAGGGCTGCAGACCGACGACGAAGGTCAGCGTGTACGTGAGGGGCAGAAAGATCCCCCAGTTGACACCGATCTCCACGGCCATGACCCATCGAGTATTGCCCGCCCCTTCCAGCGCGGATGAAAAGACCATTCCGGCGGCATCCATGATCTGAACAACCCCGATCATCCGAAGCGGGAACAGGCCGCTTTCGATGACCGTCACATCGTCCGTAAACAGCCGAAGGATCCATTCCGGAGCCGCGAGGAAGAGCAGTCCAAGACTGCCCATGAAGACCACGCCCAGTTTGGCACTTTCGTAGCCGACTCGTTCGGCCTCATCCGGCCGGCCTGCGCCGAGGCTCTGTCCGATCATAGTCGACGCGGCCACGCCGAAGCCGTAACCGGGCATGAAGGACACGGACTGGATGTTGAGGACGACGTTGACCACGGCGACCTGGACCACATCGAGCCGGTCCACCATGGCATAGAACACGGCCAGTCCGCCGATCACCATGATTCCCCGAAACGCGTTCGGAGCGGCCAGCCGTCCTATCTCTGCCATAGTCTCGCGGTCCAGATGGGCCCGCAAGCGAAAGAACCCGAAAACGTGCCGGTGCGACGACGTACGCCCACGGAGGCTGTACCAGAGCAGAACTGCGGAAGCGGCCACGAATGAAAGGGCGGAACCCAAGGCCGCGCCGCGGACTTCCAACCGCGGCAGACCGAAGGTCCCGAAAATGAACAGGTAGTTACCTATCACGTTGACGGTGAGCAGGACGACGGCCGTCGAAAGGAAGATGCGTGTTTTTCCGACGCCGCTGTAGAATCCCCGCATGGCAAAGAACGGCGCGGACAGAACCGGCGCGGGCGCGAGGATACGGATATACCCGGCCGCGTTTTCCAGCACGACGGGATGCGACGTCATCAAGCCCATGATCCACGGCGCACCGGCCCCCATGAGGACTGCTCCCGACAAACCTATCAGCAATCCCAGAACGACCGCGTTGTCCGCCACCTTTCCGCACAAGTGGGGCCGCCCTTCTCCGAATCGCCTGGCCACAAGAGCCTGGCAGGCTACTTCCACCGACCTCGTGACCCAGTTGACCGTCCAGAACAGCAGTACCGCCTCTCCCGTAGCCGCCAACGCATCGGCACCCAGACGGCCCACCATCACCGTGTCCGTGAGTCCGATCGCGGTGATACTGGCCATTCCGGTCACCACCGGTACGGCCAGGCGAAGCACCTGCCGGCTGAGCACCGGATCGAGCGTATACCAGGGGACCGAAACGGGGGACCCATCATTGACGGTCATGACGCTCCGGCGCTCGAACCAGCTCCATAAAAATATCCTCCAACGTCGGGCGGACTCGCTCGATACTTTCGACACCGTTCTCTTCGGACAGCCTTCGCAGGAGCGTACCAAAGGTCATCCCGGCAGGCAGCGTCCCCTCGACGCCGTCGGATGTTCGAGAGCAATTGTCCAGCACATCGGCCAACAGCGCAGCCGCCTGGTCGGAACACACGATCCGCACGTGTCCGCGGTCGTACGCGGTCCGCAATTCGGACAGGTTGCCTCGCAGAACGGCCCGGCCTTTGTGCAGGATGCAGATGCGTTCACATAATTTTTCAACATGGTCCATCTGGTGGGCGGACAGAAGGACGGCGCGACCCGCCGCCTGCTGCTCGCGAATGATGTCTCGAAACAGGATCTGATTGACCGGATCGAGACCGGAGAAAGGTTCGTCGAGAATGAGCAGGTCCGGTTCATGCAGCAGGGCGGCGATCCATTGCACTTTCTGCTGAAGGCCCTTGGACAGTTCCTCGGAGCGGGCCCGCCGGTACGGGAGGAGGTCGAAACGGTCCAGCCAGGGGTCGATCCGGCGCAGGGCCTCTCGATCGGCGAGGCCTTTCAACCCTGCGAAGTACACCAGCAGGTCCGCCACGCGTCCCTTGCGGTACAGGCCTCGTTCTTCGGGCAAGTAACCTATCCGGTCGGTGACCGCGCGCGTGATGGGCCGATCGTTCAGTCTTATGTATCCTTGATCCGTGTCGATCATCCGGATGATCATACGGATCGTTGTCGTCTTTCCGGCGCCGTTGGGACCGAGAAGGCCGAACACTTCGCCCCGATGAACCTCGACGCTCAGATCGTCTACAGCCGTCAGTGCATCAAACCGTTTCGTGACATGTTCAAGTCGCAGCATGATCCCACCAAAATAAAAACGGGTTCTGAATCGTCAAAACCCGTCCTTTCCAGAAGCCGCTCGAGGCCCTCGGGTTCAGTCGTAGTACTCCAACCCCAGATGCGTGATCAACTCCTCGCCTTTCAACCACCGAAGCGTGTTCTTCAACTTCATCAGCTGTATGAACAGATCGTGTTCGGGATAAACGGAGGCCGCGTGCATCGGGCTCTTGAAATAGAAAGAGAGCCATTCCTGGATACCGCGGAACCCGCTCCGGCCAGCCAGGTCGAGGAAGAGCGCCAGATCCAGTACGATGGGGGCCGCGAGGATCGAATCGCGACACAGGAAGTCCACTTTGATCTGCATCGGATATCCCAGCCATCCGAAAATGTCGATGTTGTCCCAGCCTTCCTTGTTGTCCCCTCTCGGCGGATAATAGTTGATTCGGACGACGTGGGATATCTTGCCGTACAAGTCCGCGTACACCTCCGGCTGGAGGATGTACTCGAGGACGGAGAGCTTGCTTTCTTCCTTGGTTTTGAAGGACTCCGGGTCGTCGAGGACCTCGCCGTCCCGATTGCCAAGTATGTTGGTGGAGTACCAGCCATGGAGTCCCAGCAGACGGGCCTTGAAACCCGGCGCCAGGATTGTCTTCATCAGCGTCTGGCCCGTTTTGAAATCCTTGCCGGCCACCGGGACCTTGTTACGAACGGCCAAATCCACGAGCGCAGCCACGTCGGCCGAGAGGTTGGGGGCGCCGTTGGCGTAGGGGATTTTTTCCTGGATGGCCGCGTAAGCATAGATCATGCTGCTCGGAATGTTTGGATCGTTCTCCTTCAGTCCCTTCTCAAAGGCATCCAGCGTCTGATGAACGTCGGTCGGTTTGATGAACACTTCCGTGGAACCGCACCAGACCATCACGAGCCGGTCGCAACGATGCTGCTTCTTGAAGTCCTGCATGTCCCGGCGGAGTTGCTCGGCCAGGTCCATCTTGTTCGACCCCGTTTTTACGTTGGGCCCGTTGAGCCGCTTGACGTACTTCTGGTCGAACACGGCCTTCATGGGGCGTATGGCTTCCAGTTCCGGTTGGACCTCCCGCAGTAGATCCTTTTCCAATACGCCGGCCTTCAGCGCGGCTTGGAACGCGTTGTCCTCGAAGATGTCCCAGCCGCCGAATACGACGTTACGCAGGTCTACCAGTGGAATGAATTCCCTGACCATCGGCACTCGACGGTCGGTACGTTTGCCGAGGCGGATCGTGCCCATCTGAGTGAGGGACCCGATGGGTTTGGCGAGACCCTTGTTGATGGCAAGGACCCCGGCAATCATGGTCGTGGAAACGGCTCCGAGTCCGGGCAGGAGGATGCCCAGACGCCCGTCGGCCTTTTGGATTTCTACCGGTCGCTGCACGCGGTGTCTCCTTGGCTTGCGGCCCTGAGGTCAGGCCATCGGTTCGTGGATCAGTGAGGGCTCGCGCGCTTCTGTACCTTCCTCTTCCATGCTTTGGCGGTAGCTGTGCAGCATACGCTGAATCGAAGTGAAATTCGACAGAATCGCAACGACGAAAACCGGCACCGTAAACAAATAGATGGGTTTGAACAGCTCGATCGTCCCGTACACGAATACGTACGACGGGTCGATGAAGAACACGGAGAGGCCGCAAAACAACGATCCCACTCCGAGCCAGACGATCCGTTCCGCGCGCTGCATCAGGCCCACTTTGCACTCGAGCCGCAGTCCTTCCGATCGGGCGCGGATGTAACTTACCATCGTCGAGCCGCCGAGCGCTACAAAACAGAAGATCGACGTGTAAAAATAGCCCTGAGCGATAAGATAATATCCCATCCCGATGAACATGATTACTTCGCTGTACCGGTCGAGGACCGAGTCGTACAGGGCCCCGAATCGCGTGGACAGACCTGCCGCTCGCGCGACTTTTCCGTCCATAATGTCGCAAATGCCCCCCAGGATGACGAGCACACCGCCCCATCCCACGTATTCCAGGTCCTCTCGCGTCCCGTATATGGCCCCGAGCGCAAACGAAAGCGCTGCCCCCATGTTCAGCAGCAATCCCATCGTGGTGAACCAGTTCGGGTTGATGCGGGATCGGATGAAGTAGTTGATGAGAGGCTGGATGATCCGGAGGAAATTATCCTGAACGGCCTTCGGCAGCATGAAGCTCATGTCGGTTAACTTATCCTCGATGCCATCTGTCTACGCTGGATAATCGTAGCGAATGTAGGATGCTAAGCCTTAAAAATCAAGGTAAAAGCCCCCCGCCCGCACAAAAAACGGTTGCGTGAGTCCGTTCGTTTTTGTATGATGGAGTGATCATTCATCATGTGAGGAGCCTCTTTTATGAGCCGACTGATCAGCGCTGTCGCCCTCAGCATTCTGTGTTCCCTGGCCGCCGCGGCCCAGGACCTTTCCAAAGAACTAAGCAAGTTGGATCCGCTGGCCCAGACGGCCATCGTCGATGACTACGGCAAGAAACACGCGGAGCAGCTGGCTCGCGGTCATGAAGAACGCCTCGCTGAGCTGGAAAAGGCCGGCGTCAAACTCGTCCGTGCAGACGTTACCCTCACGGTCGATCAGCCTACGAAAGTCGCCTTTGCGTGGCCGGTCGCGGCCGGTCAGAAACTGTCCGACAAGTCCCGGCTCAAGCGCGACCCCCACGTCTTCACGTTGTACCCCCGCAAGGATCCGTCCGGAAACGATGTGCCGCAGCAATGGCAGTTGTCGTATAAAGACGGAACCGCAAAGGCGATTCCGTAGGTCCCCACTATGCGGCGCTCTCCTCCACATAGCCTGTTCCAACCGGCGCTTGCCCTGATCTATCTGCTCCTATCGATCGTCACGCCGTTTTCCGTGTTTCATCGGCATGCGCTGCTGTCCCGACTATTTGTTGAACGGGCACCGCTCGAACTGCATGACCGGTCGTGCACCGTCCACATACCACCACACGTCCATTTGTCCGATCACTGTCCCGCATGCAAGTTCACCAGCGACCGCAAAGCAGAACCGGCCCTGACTCCTCCGGTCATCCTGGGATCGGCAACAGGCCGGTTCGAAGAAGTTCGACTTCGAAGTATCTGCGAAAGCCACCTGCCGGGCCTGTTTGACCGCGGCCCTCCATCTTTCCTTTCCTGACCTGATTCTAAACCCATTTTCGTGCCGGCCTTCCACTTGTGCGAAGGACCGGTCATTTGCCAATCGGAACAAGGAAGGATGTTCGTATGACGTGTGTTTTCATCCGCGCGAACCTCTTGGCAGCCGCTGCCTTGCTGCTGGCGGTCGGGCACCTGTTCGCTCAGGGCAATCTGAACCCGGCCATCAGTGTCATCCCCGAATTTCGTATCCATGGGACGGATGAACAGGGCAGTCCGGAACGAGGACGGTTGAACTTTGCTCTCGAAGAAGTGGAGGTCGCCCTTCAGGCGCCGTTGAATCCCTATGCACGGGCGGACGTGTTCCTCGGCTTCACGACCGAACCCGACGAGCCGGCCGCGATCGAAGAGGCATACTTCACGATTCTCAAGGGTCTGCCGATGAATCTCAACGTCCGGGGA
>JBBIJR010000127.1:0-5678 GCA_037445875.1 Bacteroidota bacterium
GGGCCGGTCGCATTTCTGATTGGCGGCGTCGCAACAGCTGTGGTTAAGACGACGCTTTTCGCCATATGTGCACCGGTGATCGTTGCGGGTGTTGGTTTCGTCGTTTTGCTGATAAGCCGGCTTGTCCGGTTGATTCCCTTTTTGTGCGCACTGGGTGTATCTCTCGTTGCCGGAACAGCCGTTCTATTTCACATCTCGACTCCGATGGCCGCAGGGATCATCGACGAAGCTGCGCCCGTCTTGTATTCGGCGTCGGTTGTCCAGTTGTCGGGTCATGGCAACCAACTCGCGCTTCACGGCGCACCCGATCCGGCAGCCCCTGAGACCGGTCTGGTCGGACAAGGAAAGAAAGTCGATGTGATTCGCGATACGCTGGATTGGGTCCTGGTTCGATCATTGAAAGTTGCGGGATACGCACCGAAGAGCCGTATCCGACGGTTGGCCGTCAAGGTGGCATCGGTTACCGTGGAACAAGGATTCCTTTATGCAGAACCTTCCAGGGAGTCGGAGATAGTTCAGGAACTATTCAAGGATGCATCGCTTGGGATTCTGGAGGAACGCGGTGATTGGTGTCTCGCCCGCCGAGGCAGCAATGAAGGCTATGTCCATATTTCGGAAGTGGAGATTTCATCCAAAGAAACGGCCACGGTAACCGTTCGAGCCGGAAAGGACTGCGAATGGATTACCTCCACGATCAGTTTTTATGTTGACGGCGCTCTTCAGGGAACGTTTCGCGCAAAGGAGAAAGGGCCGCAGGTCGAAGTCTCTGTTGGCGAACATACGCTACAGGCACACTGCGATGAGATGAACTGGGGGCCGCAAACGCGCTACATCGACATAGAAGGTTTGGACTGGAACATGGGTTGTCGACGATAGGCTCGGTCTAATGGTGTGAACACAGGTTTTCAAACCGTGCACAGGATGAGGTGATCATGAACACACGAAACAGTCTTCTCACTTTGTCACTTGTCTTCAGCTCGTGGGCGAGTTCATCCGCGCAGGAACGAGTTCTGCTGGAGGGCAGTCTCGACGGCAAGTATCCGATCAAGATGCTGATCTTCAAGGATGGGGATAAGATTCGTGGCAACTATCTTTACCGCAAGGTCGGAACGCTGATTCGGCTCGATGGGACGGTCACTACGGACGGCCGCGTGGAACTCAAGGAAAGGGACGAACACGGCAATGAAACCGGCTCATTCCACGGGCGATTCGCCTTCGATCATTCGTTCACCGGGCAGTGGGTCAGTCCGAAGGGAAAGACGTTATCCGCCGACCTCCTGCCGTCGGCCGAAGCCGACGACGAGTTCTTTCCATCGAGCGTCGAGTATACGCTGGCGCCGGTTGGTGGAATCCAGCAGATTCAGGTGCTTCGCGTCACTGGAGGGAACGCTCAGATCGAACACGATCTGAACCGGATTCTGTCGGTGTTTGCACTCAGCGGCGAATCCGAAGACGATATCCAGAACAAATTTGCCACGCAGGAGTATCCGCAGGGTCTGGTTTCCATGACCGGCGAAGTCACGTGCAACAAACACCACGTGTTCAGCGCGACGATTTCGCAGGAAGGTGTGGGCGCGTATCTCTCCAGATGGTCCACGCGCATCAATTATGACCTGCGGCGTGGAAGGAAATTGACCATCGGGGACGTGCTGGACATGGAGAAGGTGGGCCCCCTCGTCGAGACCCTTCGGGATGAATTCCGAAGGCGGACGCAGGAAGCGATCGAAACGGCCTCGAAGGACGGGAATGATCTGTCGTACATCGAGAGTCGGGTGTTTGAGGAAGCGGACCTCGAGCAGTTTTCCGTGAAGGAAGGCATGGGTGTACGGTTTTACTTCACCCTCGATCTGCCGCATGTTCTGGGGACGTACTACATCGACGACGGCTACGGGATCGACTTTGAAGGGTTGGGGCGGTACATCCGGCGCGACGGCCCGTTGTGGCCGCTAGCCCGAGATTATATGGGATTCTGAGGATGGATCGATGAGCAACAGCCGCGATAAGGTGCTGAAGACAGAGAGCTATGCTTCTGAGTCCGCCGAGGACAACAGGACGCGAACCTATGATGCCGGCGAGGGCAGCAGAACAGACCGCACGAGCACCCACCAACTCGGAGTAGGTGATGAGGTCAAACTGGGAGGCCAGGCCTATGGTATTGAACGCATTATCTCCGGTGAGAACGCGACGGCGGAGGCCGTCATTTACTTGATACGCGGTCCGCACGACGAAGACCGGTGTCTCAAACTTTACTATCCGTTTCGTAATCCACAGGACGAACCCAATCCTGAGGCGCTCAAGCGCATCCAGGCCATCGAAAACCCGGACATTCTCAGACTGCACGATGCAGGGACCGGCGATCAAAAATTCCGAGGCCAATTCTGTTACGAGGTCTGCGACTATGCACGCGGCGGAGACCTTTTGTCCGTGGAATCCCATGGACAGAAGTATACGCCGGATTTTATCGAACGGAAGGTCATTCCGCAGATCTTCAAGGGTATACGAGTCCTGCACAAGCATCGCATCTATCATTGCGACCTGAAACCTCAAAACGTCTTCTACCTGGACGAGGCAAAGACCAATCTGGTGATCGGGGACTACGGGTCGGCCAAGACGTTCGAACAAAGCACGGAAAAGGACCTCGCATACGTCTCCATGGTGAAGGGGACGGAATTCTATCTGGCTCCGGAACAAGCCATCGGGATCATTTCGGAGAAGAACGACTATTACTCGCTCGGGATGATCGTGCTGCATCTGCTGTATCCGGAGTTGATGGATCGGCAGACGCTCCGCAGGATCTATGAGCGGCGGGCGGTGCAGAAGCCCATCGTCGACTACAATCCCCGGTACAAGCGATTGAACAATCTGATCGCCGGGCTGACGCTTCAGGACATTCAGCGTCGATGGGGAGAAAAGGAGGTCGCCCGATGGATGCATGGTGAAGCGGTGGACGTTCAGTACGAAAGCGTCTCGGCCAGGGCGGCGCCTGCGATCAAGATCGGACCGGTCACCGTTCAAACCGAAGCAGACCTTATCCGGTATGTGGAAGAGGAACAGGAGTGGTTCCAGTACCTGATTCAAGATGAGCAGGGATACGGACTGCTCCTGGAATGGTTGAGCCGCCATCAGAGCTTACAGAGCAAACGGCGTTTCGACCGGCTCATACGGATCGCCGCCCCAAAAGGAGTCGAGTTTGCACGGGAAGCCCTGCTGCGATACTTCCATCCGGAACGTCCCGTCCGGGTGCTCTCCGATTTCGATGTGTTCACCGCCGACGATCCGGCGGGCGTGACGGGCGCCTTTGTGAGCGAACTGGAAGATCACTGGAAGGTCACGTCGCTGCAGGAGATGTCTCTATACCTGTTTTGCTTTGGAATGGCATTGGAACAACGCGTGGCGGAGTCCGCGGAAGATGAAAAGGGGCAGACGTGTGAGGAAATCCTGCGAAAGATGATCGCCGCGTTCGAGCGGCCGACAGCTGAAGAAACGGAATCGTCTAAAGGATCTCAAGCGTCCGGTGAACCTGCAGGCCGCAAGAAGAAAGGCCGCAGCAGAAAGAAAGAACGAGTCGAACCGCCCCCCGATAAGACGGACACGGAGGCGCCCGGAGAATGGAACTTCCTCTCCATCGATTTCACCGACCGCGGGATCATGAGGCTCTTCCATTCGTTCAATCCCGATCGAATGTTTCGTGATCTTACGGGGAAGGACTATGCCACACAGGAGGAGATGGGTGTGTTTTTTGCAGCCCATCCGGAGCTTTGGGATGACCGCTTTCTCCAGGAAGAACGACTGGCCTTTTTGCAGAAGTGCGGAGGCGGTAAACTGACGAGACTGGGCCGCGAGGCGTTCTTGTTGAAG
Source organism: Bacteroidota bacterium (assembly GCA_037445875.1). Taxonomy (GTDB): domain Bacteria; phylum CLD3; class CLD3; order SB21; family SB21; genus JBBIJR01. The sequence continues at coordinate 3,859 of JBBIJR010000127.1, forward strand.
TTATTTGAGGAACAGGTTCTGTTCGAGATCGAAGCGTCCAATCTCCGGGAAGTCGATGCCGTCCCCGGCGCGCAGGTGGAGGTGGAGTACCGGATTTACCGCACCCTCAAACCGTTCTTTGAGCGCCAAGGCATTGCCCAGAATATCCGTGAAGAGGCTGAATCCGGTTCCACAACGATCAGGAAATTCCTCAAAACCGATGAACGGGACCTGAATGCCCGATTACTGCGATCCATTGACAAGGATGGTAGGTTCCCATCGGACCGCTGGACGGGGGATTCCCTGGACTGCCTGCACCGCGCGCTGGTGGATTTCAAGAAGAAGCTGAAGGAACAAGACCGGAAGAGAAGACACCGGCAAATGGCCAGTGACGCCGTTTACGTGATCAAGTCGTTTCTGTTTCTGCTGCCGCCGCTTCTGCTTTTCTTTCTCGCCCTCGCTTTTCTGGAAAAGGACCACAGACTCGTCAATCTCTTTGCGCGATACTCACCTTTCGAAATCGCCTTCGATGAGCCGTTTGCCGTCGATGCGGAGGATCCGCTTATGCCTCGCTGGCAAACGGGTCTCGGGGTGTTGTGGTTCGTCACGATCGTTCTTCTCCCATCGTGTTTCCTGTGGGACCGACAGCGATGGCTGGGCTTCGGGAGCCTCCTTTTCAGTTATCTCGTTTTCGGATGGGCTGTGATTCTGTTTCCGCTTCCGGTGGCCGCTCTGTACCTGATCCTGGTTCCCATCTTCCAGTATACTTCGGATTCAAACCGGTTGAGGCTGCTGCCGTTTCTGGCTTCGCTGGTTCCTGTCGTTTTCATCGCCTGGTCCGGATATATGCTCTATCGCCCGGTCGTGCCTTCCAAACAGGTGGCGAAACCTTTGAACTTCCTCGCATCCACACCCGGCCAGCGAGCGGCGGTACGGACGGGGCCGTCGCCAGGGCATGCGGTCGTCGGAGTGGTCGGTTACAGGGACACGGTCCAGGTCGTCCAGGCCATATCCCACTGGTACCTTGTTCGTTTTTCAGACGTGGAAGGATACGTTCCGAGCGAGACCTTTGTGCGCGTGGCCATCCACGAGGGAAGGATCAAGAAACGCAATCCCTACCTCATGTCCGCTCCGACGTACGATACCACGACGGTCCGTACGGTCGTCAAGGGTGAGCGGGTATCCATTCTTGCCATCGACGGAGACTGGTACCTCGTGCGAATACCCGATCAGACACAAGGGTATCTGCATCGCAAGGACGTGGAAATCATCGAGCCATGAAGACCATCCACCGCCGTGCCGTCCTCGCGGCAAGGCCGTAGGATCGACAGACACCCTATGCAGTACACCAACTCAAAGATGAGACCCCGATGAGCGGACCCAAGACGTTCGAAGCGCAGGTCGATGCCGCCTTGAAGGAGCTCTTCAAGCTGCAAACCCGTATCGAGGTTGCACAGGCCGAACTGAGGCAGCTGTCGTTCGAGGACACGGCCAGACACATCCGATTCGACTGCCGCGAAGACCTGAACGACATGGCTGAAATGGTGGCGAACGCCGTCGAACCCCTCAAGATAACAGACACAAGCTCGAGGGACGAAACGAAAGTCCGGCAGCTCATCGAAAATAAACTGAAGAACCTGCAGTCGTGCCTGGGCCGCATTCAGCAGGCCCGGGACAACTTCCTGTCCAGGCAGGATGACTACGAAGGGTATGTCGACTACGAGCAGTACGAGCGGGCGGTTCAGAAGGCGTTTGAGGACCGGAAGATATCGCTGATAAGTCTTGTCGACAAATACGCCGTCAAAGCAATTTCGGAAAAGGCCGACCAGATCAAGAAGGCT
>JBBIJR010000128.1:0-5667 GCA_037445875.1 Bacteroidota bacterium
GCGATCATATGGACGTGGCGCGCTGGATGGCAGAAAATGCGGGCGTTCGGTTTGTATTGCTTCCGCTGTTTTCCCGGACTTTGTACCCCCCGTCGACTGCACGTCCGTGGGAGCCGGAGCGACGGCGGCACTCACGTCCGTCTCGATGCGCGCGATCAGCGTCCCTACCGAAACGGTTTCTCCCTCAGGCACCAGGATCTCGGCGAGCACACCTGCGGACGGTGACGGGATCTCGGAGTCCACCTTGTCGGTGCTGATCTCGAGGACCGTTTCGTCTTTTGCGATCTTGTCCCCGATCTTCTTGTGCCACTTGAGGATCTTGCCTTCGGCAATGCTTTCTCCCATTTGGGGCATGACCAGGTCGACTTTCATCCTGTTCTCCTTAACATCTATTTAGGAATAGAGACATTTTCACTGGGGCAGGACGGCGGCAAGATAGCCAAACGTCCTGACTGTTTCAACAGAAAATCCCAACTACCGCGACCGGAAGGGCGAGTATCTCGTAGAAGATAATTCCAGTATTTAGTACAGAAAATCCCAACTACCGCGACCGGAAGAGCAAGTAAATCACGGCAAGGACATTGAGCTGCATAGACACAAAACCAGCCAACGCAACACGATCCAGTCGTTTCGTTTCCTTTTCGAGGCGCCGTTGGCGCACCAGGTCACCGTCACGCCGAGCCAACTTCGCGAGTTCAAATCGATCATCTGCCCGAATCTTGAAATACGCAGCCACGCCCCCGGAGAGGACCGCCCCTGCGGACGCGACCCACAGTACGTTACCGTGTTTGTGGTGGGCCTTCCGGTCCCAAAAGATGTTCTCCACGTCCGGGTCCCGACGATCCTGAATCCGGCGGAGGTTTACGAACAGCGTGCCTCTCTTTCGAAGGCTGTCCGTCAGTTGGACCGTCGAGTTTTCGTACCCTTGCTTGCGAAGGATCAACACCTGGCCGTCCAGCTCGCTGACCGGGCAGTACAGCGGCGTGTTGCCGAGTACCTGTAGCCCGTCAGATACTTCTGCGTTGAAGGGCTGCGTTATGAGGTGCAAGAGTCTGGGCTCGACGACCGTCACAACGGTGTCCCTGCCTGCATCAACGAAGATCTCCGCACCAAAATCTCGAATCTGGCAGTCGAGGGATCGGTGGATCGGCACGACGATCCAACGGAGCCCGGCGGGCATTTCCAGCCGCCGAGATGCTCCATCGCGACGGATCCCGTCCACGTAGACCGCCTGTTCCGAGGTGAGGCCCCTCAGCTCAACGGTGCCGGAATCAACCTGAGCGTGCGCCCAAGGCGCCCAGCTCAAGCAAGATGCGGACGCCAGAAAAAGCGACAGGAGCTTAGAGTATATTTTTAAAGGCATAAATGTATCTTCCTTCAGACGCAAAGATCAAATATTCTCCATAAAGGGCAGGATTAGTCTTAATCCGGCCACTGGTGCGGAACTTCCATACTATCTCTCCTGTCTTCTTCTCCAGCCCATACATATGGAAGTCCTGGGAACCAATGAACACGTGGCTGCGAGTCACGGCGGGAGCAGTACTAATCGCTCCGTCTGTCTTGACCGTCCACAACAAATGGCCTTTGGTTTTCTCAAACGCGTACAGATATCCGTCCGTGGCACCGACATAGACGCGTTCATCATCGACCGCGGCTGTTGCGAAGAAGTTGCCGGGACGGGTCGCTCCTACCCGATACTTCCATTGCACCTGGCCATCCTTCAGCGACAAGCAATAGAACGTCGAATCCGTCGACCCCAGGTAAACCTGCGTTTCATCAAGTGCAGGAGCGGCTGCAACGGCCTGCCCGGTATCATAGTACCAGTTCGTCTTCCCATTAAAGCGATTCACCGAGCGAATCCGACCGTTGTCGTCGCCAAATACTACGGATGTTCCGCCGATGGCCGGTGAGGAGCGAACCGGCTTTCCCGTTTCCACCTTCCAGATGACCTCACCATCGCTGGAACTGAGGGCGTAAGCCACCCCCGCATCCGATCCCAAATATACGTAGTCGTCAAAGACAACGGGAGTAGTCTCGACAGGACCGAGGTCCTTCAAAAACAAATATCGTCGATCGTAAAGATGGTAGCCAACAACGGTCGGCTTGCCCGCGGCCAAGCCGAACACCATAGTGTGATGGACCAGCGCTGCACCGGCGGTGGAGGCATGATAATACTTCAGCTTGCCAATTTCCCGCCCTGTTCGCAAATTCAACACGTATACCCGGCCATCCAGAGACGTAAAGTACACCAGACTGTCTGAAACCACGATAACCGAGCCGACGCTAGAACTCGGGAAGAACTTCCAGGCCAACTCCAGAGGCGGGTGGAGTTCGGTTGGTACGTAGCCGGACCGTCTCTCATCCGCGCCCAGCGTCGACCAGTTCGCTGTCCCGCCCCGACGAAAAAAGCTGGCAATGCTCACGCTGCCGGAACTGCGGCAGCCCTCCCCAAGCAGGAGCATACCGAAGAGCAGAGCATATACGCACCGATTCACACAGACCTCAATAATCGACGCCAAACCAAAACTGGAAAAAGATGCCTCGCGACCACCTTCGCTTTTCGAGCAATGTCCCATCAATCCTTCCACCAAATCCTTCATTACCTCCTGTCTCAAAATTGGTCGTTATGAACCGATCCCGATTCCCGGGCAGCCTGAACCTCCCCACCCGGTATCCCCTCAGATCGAACATCTTTCCGAAATCGAACCGGAGCACAAGGACGTTCCACATATTCAAGCGGAATCCGGTGCCAACACTGCCCACCACTCCATCGAATTTCTCGTTGCCCAGAACGACACTGCCATCGGTAATCTGAGAGCCCCATGCACTCCCGAGATCGAGAAAAACCGCCCCACGCACGGAACGAAGGCCGAAGCCCCCGAACGGCAGCTTGATGTCCAGCGCATCTACAAACGGGAACCGTAACTCGTTGTTTATGACGAAAAACCTGGTTCCGGGAATGCTCCATCGGGGATATCCTCGCAGATCCCAGCTGCCGCCGAGCAGGAAATTCTGCGGGTTCTTTCCGTCGTTCCATTGAACCATTGTCCGGAAAGCATACGCGGAGCGGAGGGTCAGCCGGTAATAATGACGATAGTCCGCAATCACCGTGTAGTAGTTTTGCTGGGAGCGCCGAGCGTCCATCGTGTACCCCAGCGCGAGACTTGCACGGCTACCGTCCAGCGGGCCGCTTGGTCCCCACAGGCTGTTGTCAACGGTGTAGCCGAGGAAATTACTCACAAGAATGCCGTCGACGGGAAGTATGGTAGGCGCTTCCTCTCGCTTGAATCGGCTCACACTGATGCTCGATTCAAGCCGCTGAAATTTCGTCAGGGGGTAGGAGGCCTGAAAGAAGCCGCCGTACCTTGATTCATCCAGGATTTCGATGTCTCCTCCATCCCCTATCTCGATAAAGTCGCCCTTGAATCGGAACAAGCCGTAGGCAAAACTGGTTCGTTGGTTGAGGTTGACTTTGGTCACGACAAAATTCCAATCGGTCAGCAGGTCGCTGGTACCTCGAGCGGTGTTGTAGATCAGAAAGTAGTATTGGTCGTTTCCCAGCATATCCGTTACGGCGAGCTGCGCTCCACCCCCGCTTCCGAAGACCGGATCCGCCTGAAAAGCGCCCTGGACGAAGTCCAGGCCGTACTTCTTCTCGTAGGGTTTTGTATTCGACTGGGTGATCGTCACGCGAGGAGTGGTCCACGGCACATTGTACCAATCCGTAACGGCCCGGGATACAGAATCCAAACCGGCCAATCGGCGGCTCACTCCCTTCAAATGGTGAATGCGGAAGGAAAAGCGATCGAAGGCGGCAAATACGACCTCGTCGGGGTTGATCCATACGGGATCAAACGCAGCCGTGGTCAGGTTCAGGAAGCGCTTCGGCTCATGCGACGACGGGGCATCCGAGGAGCCTGTCCGGTCAATGTCTTTCACAAACGTAGACTGCCCGTTACTGAAAGGCACTACCCAGAGGTCGGTGGTGGATCCCCGTTCGTTACTTGTGAACATCACCCAGCGGCCATCCGGAGACCATGCGGGGGTTGCATCCATGTAGGGACCGCGAGTCAGGAAATAAGCCCTGTCCGTCGATAGGTCATATACGCAAATATTGTACAGGCCTTGCCAGCCATTCTGTGTACGGTCGGAACTGAATGCGATGTACCGTCCGTCCGGGGACCATGAGGGATCACGATCATCATAGAAGTCGTTGGTAATCTTCCGAATGTAGCCGTCCTCCGCGCCATCGGACACGCGGATAAGGTACAGATCCGAATTGCCGCTCTTGCTCAACCCGGAAACGACGAGTCGATCGCCATCCGGCGACCAGCTCGGAGAGGCCAATCCGACGAGGTTGGCGTACATATAGCGGTGAGTGACGCGGCGCGACGAAACGTCGTAGATATGCAACACGTCTGTTTCGCCGCTCTTCGTAACAAAAGCAAGCTCGCCTTTCTTGTTGATGTCGATCTTGCTTTTGAAGAAATGGAAAGTCTCGTAATCATGGGATCGTTCCCCCTTGATGACGATTTCGACTTCCTCCTGCCCGATCACCTGACGGTAGACGCTGGTGTAACCGTCCCGGTTGGAAACGAAGTACAGTTCGTCCCTGTCCGCATTCCGATAGAAAGCGGGCTTGGTGTTGAACCCTTCTTTGGTAAGAACGTTTGCCATGGCTCCGGGAGCATCCCTGTCGGACAGTGAGGGATAGTAGCGTTTTCGAAGCCAGTACACCCATTCGTCGTTCAGCGTTTCATAGTCCTTTCCAACGGTTGCCATCACGACTTTTTCAAAAACATCCGACTTCCAGATGTTCTCCAGCAGCAGTAAGATTTTCTCCTGCCCGTAGGTCTCGGCCATGAAATGGAGCAGGTTCTCCCCCAGTTTGTACATGTAATAAGTTCCCTCGACGCGATAAAACTGGCGAATCGGCACCAGGGTATTGTTGAGGGTCGCATCCCGCATCACCATTTCAGCCTGGAAGTCCGGATCACCGGACCAGAATTCCGCCAGTCCCTCGGTGAACCACAGCGGCGGTCCCGGATGGCTAAGTTTCCGGTGGTCCCCCAGTACCCGGTTGACTTTAGACGTCATGAAAACGTGCACTAATTCATGGCGCAATACTCGGCGGAAGTGATACGTGGACCCGTCGCTGGGCAGCACAACGCGGCCTTTGAAGAATTCAAAAAATCCGCCCACGCCTTCCGGTATTTCGAACGGCGATACGTTCGTCTGCTGGAAATGCAGATGGCTGCTGTAGATGATCATCGGGATTTTGCTTTTGACCGAGTAATTGAACAGGTTCTGCAACTCGACGTACTGCTCTTCGGCCATCCCGGCCGCGCGCTCCGCCAGTTCTCGCATTTCCGGGTAGTAATAAATTTCAAAATGCTCGGTTTCGAGAATTTTCCAGTCGAAGATCGTGTAGTTGACCTTGTTGGCGCCGAAATAATTATCGTAATACTGCGCCTGGAGAGTAGCGACCGTCAGCAGTAGGAAGGCAAAAACTCTCATGCCGGTACCTCGTGTAAGCGGTGGTCGATTTCGCGTGCGATGTAATCGGCCGTTCGTGCCGCGCGCGTGCCGTACCAGCAGAAATACGACCCGTCGACAAGCATGACGCGTCCGTCCCGGCAGGCTCGAATCGGCCACTGCAAAATTTCC
>JBBIJR010000129.1:0-1322 GCA_037445875.1 Bacteroidota bacterium
CCGAACGGCGAATCCGGCCCGGAGACCAGCTGGCGATCTCGGTATACGGCCACGACGAATTGCCCAAGACGGTTCGGGTGGAAGGCGACGGCAGCATCAAGTATCCGTTCATGAAGGACATCAAGGTCGAGGGCCTGACCATAGAACAGATGGCCAACGTACTGGGAGTTCGTCTGTCCCAGTACATCGGGGGACGCGCCGAAGTGGTCGTTTCATTCGCGGAGGACGAGACGATCGAAGTGGTTGTTCTAGGTCAGGTTCGCAATCCGGGCGCGCACAAAATGCCCCTGAAGAGCACGATTCAGGGGGCTCTGTCCATTGCAGGCGGTGCAACGGAGCGGAGCGATCTGGACGAAACGAAACTGATTCGCCGCAATCCGGAGACGGGATTGCGCGAGGAATTCGAGGTCGCGCTGGAGTCGATCATCATCGAGACCGGAGACATCGAGCGGCTTCCCCAGCTGCGGGACGGAGACATCATTTTCGTGCCGGCGATATACGGGGCCGTCTATGCCAACGTGCTGGGAGCCGTGCGCAAACCGGGTAACTATGAGCTATTCCCCGGCGCGAACGTGGTCGACGTGGTCTTCCTGGCGGGCGGCCCGAGCGACGATGCGTCCATTCGCAATATTAAGTTGATCCGTCGGATCGGTGCTGCGCAGACAGAGCAGGTAGTCGACATCGAACAGGTGTTGAGGGCGAAGGGCGGGCAGGTGCCTCTGGTAGAGCCGGGGGACATCATTTTTGTGCCCGCCAAGAAGTTCACCGTGAAAACGTTCTTTCAGATCGTCAGTTACACGGCGTCCATTCTAACCCTGATATTTTTGTACCTCCAGGTTAAGAATAGATAGCGATCTAAGGAGGAAGCGGGGTTCATCATGCAAGAAATCCAGGTTCGTCAGGGACTCGATGTGAAATCCATCATCGCTACGGTGATGCGGAACAAATGGGTAGTCCTGTTTGTTTTCCTCACGTTTGCCGCCGTCGTGTCCTATTATTCGTTAAGTCAACCGACGATGTACCGTTCGTCCGCGGTGCTCTTCTACGATACGTACGCCAGCAATCCGGTAATGGAGATTCTCGGCAATAACCAGCGTAACGCGTTCAAACAAGTCGACATCGGGTACTACGAAGTACTGCTGACGACTTCTCTGTTCGAGGAACGCTTTCGCGACGAATTGCGACAGACGCTGGCCAAGTACCGCGACGCCGACTACATCGAAAACGTAATGCCGTTCGCTTCGCTTTCGCAGATCACGCTGAGGCCGTACAAAGAAGCCGCTCAGTTCTTCGAGATCTCGGCCGTCTCGGAAGACTCTCTT
>JBBIJR010000129.1:1332-2132 GCA_037445875.1 Bacteroidota bacterium
CCAGCGGATGGTGGAAGTGGCGACGAACCTCCTGAAGAAACGAACGGCGGAACTGGATCGGGAAGGGCTGCAGAGCGGTATCCAGTTCATCGAGGAGCAGATCGAGGTGACCAAAACCAACCTGGAGAAGACCGAATTGTCGCTCCAGGCGCTTCAAAAGAAGATCGAAATGACCTCCAAGGATGCGGAAGAACCGCTGAACAAGGTCATCATGATGAGCGACAAGTTGTCCGAACTGGAAACTCAGGTTCAGATCCGATCGGCCAATCTGCGCGCTCTCGAGGGACAGCTCGATTCCGTGCAAAGTCGTATGACGGGCGGTCACGCGCGGACGGGCAAGGAGTCCGAGGAGGAGCTTCGGCTCAAGAAACAGATCGACGATCTGAAGACCCGAAAGGCGGCGCTGGTCGAAAAATTCGGAGCGGATGGGTACGAGAGTCTGGAATATCGGAAACTGGACGAGCAAATGACGGCCTTGCAGAACCAGTATGTGGGGCTGCTCACGGCGGTAGATCTGAAGGGCGAGAATCTCACGACCGGTGACATGAACGAAGTGTGGAAGAACGTGTTTACGAAGAAGAACGAAGAGGAGATCGAGCTGATTATTCTGAAAGGGCAGGTGAGATTGTACCGCCAGTTGATCAAGAACTTCGAAGACAAGAACCCCAACCTCCTTCAGGATGCCATCGACATCACGCGCCTTCGGCGGTCGAAACAGGTGCTGGAAGAGACCCTGAATTCCCTGATCAAGCAGAAGGAGAATTTCTCGATCCAATTTTACGGAACGACAGGCAACCTCA
>JBBIJR010000129.1:2153-5586 GCA_037445875.1 Bacteroidota bacterium
ATCCGGCCAAGTCACCGTCCCCGATCTATCGGAAAGTATTTACCACGATTTTTGTCGGTTCGGTGGTGGGCCTGCTGATTGGTGTGGCCTTCGCCTTCGGGATCGAGTATCTGGACAACTCCATCAAAGGAGAGGCCGATATCTTTTCGATGACCAATATTCCGATCATCGGCAAAATCCCGCCGATTCAGGTCGAGGATGTCGGCATCAACGGAAACGGTGTGACGGGCATGCGACGCAGGCTTCCGTTCAGGCGGAAAACGGAAGGAGAGCCGGAGGACAAGAATCTGATCCGCAAGAAGGCCATGATCTCCCAGTTCAACTCGCGGTCGTTTGTCTCTGAACGGTACCGCACGTTGAGGACCAACATTCAGTTTGCCAATATCGACACGCCGATGCGTTCGATTCTCATAGGCAGCACCGGTCCGAGCGAGGGCAAAACGACGACAGCCATCAATCTGGCTATTTCGTTCGCGGACATGGGACACAAGGTCTGTCTGGTGGATTCCGACTTGAGAAAGCCCAAGCATCACGTGTTGTTCGATCTGAGCGAATCCCCCGGGCTCGCCGATATCGTCCTCGAGAATCGGGAACTGGATGCAACGATTCAGTCGACGGATATCAAGAACCTGTCCATTCTTACCGCAGGCAAAGACGCAATCAACCACTCGGAGATATTCTCTTCCATGAGGATGAGTTTTCTCATGAACGAGTTGGAAAAACGTTTTGACATCGTGATTTACGATACGCCCCCGATTCTGCTGCTCACGGATTCCATCATCCTGTCCTCGCGCGTGGACGCGGTCATTCTGGTCGTGAAACATAACCTCACGGAGAAACAGCACCTCCAGAATGCCATCCAGTCGCTGAAAACCGTTCGGGCCAATATCATCGGGGTCGTGCTGAACGAATACTCCGGCGACTACCACAACTACTATCAGTACGCGTACGACACGTACTACTACGGCCATCCGGTGGAAAAGCGTTCCTGATATGTCCGGCGTTCTGGTAACCGGTGGGGCGGGTTTCATCGGTTCTCATACGTGCGAGCGGTTGCTAAGCGAGGGGTACGGCGTAACGTGTCTGGACAATTTTGATCCTTTCTACGACCCGTCGATCAAACGAAAGAACCTGGAGCGATCGCTGGCCCATCGAGCGTTCACGTTGATTGAAGGAGACATCACCGATCCGGGAACGATCCGGTCGACCTTCGAGCGCGGACCCTTTGACGTGGTGATTCATCTGGCGGCCAAGGCCGGCGTTCGGCCGAGCATTCAGTTTCCCCTCGAATATCAGCGCGTTAACGTGCTGGGGACGGCCCAAGTGTTCGAAGCGTGCCGGACATTTGGCGTAAAGAAGGTGATCCTCGCCTCGTCGTCGTCGGTGTACGGCAACAACACAAAGGTTCCCTATGCGGAGACGGACAATGTAGACAGGGCCATTTCACCGTACGCGGCCACGAAGAAGGCATGTGAGGTGTTGGCCTACACCTATTATCATCTTTGCGGTATCGCAACGTTTTGTCTGCGCTTCTTTACGGTATACGGTCCGCGGCAGCGCCCCGAGATGGCCATACACAGTTTCAGCAAACACATTCTGAGGGGCCAACCCATAGTGTTGTATGGCGATGGAGGATCATGCCGTGACTACACGTACATTGGTGATACCGTTGACGCGGTCATGGCCGCCGTTCGCAACGTCAGTGGATATGAAATCATCAACGTCGGACGGTCAGAAACCGTCTCCCTGGTGGAGCTTGTGCACCTGCTGGAGGGAATTATCGGGCGAGAGTCAATCATCCAATGGCAGCCTTTTCAGGCGGGCGATGTGGAGATGACCTATGCAGACATCGAGAAAGCGAGAAGTCTCATCGGATACTCACCGAAGACTTCGTTGAAGGAGGGGCTTGAGATCTTTGTGAACTGGCTTAGACGGACGCCCTAGGTACTGACTTGGAAGAACCAGCAAACCGCCACATTGCCCGCCTTGCCAGGAATTCAATTTGGTCTAATGTCGGAACATACTTTGGTCTACTTTTCGGACCGCTTTCGGTTCTAATCACGACTCGCTACCTTGGCGTCGAGGAGTACGGGAGCTATGCCGTGGTTCAGAGCTGGGGCCTTTTGCTTGCCGGTATTTTTTCTTTTGGCATCGCTAGTGCGAATCTCCGTCTCCTTCCATTCTACCGGGGGAAGCGAGATAACGAGAAGACCAAAGGTCTCATAGTTCTGTCGTTCCGGCTTGCGGCCCTTTCGGGGAGCGCCGTAACGCTTCTTATATTGGGCTTCCCGGACATCGTCTACGGGCTGCTGGTGGGCGGAACCGCCGTTGTGCCGGACAAATCGGCGCAAACGGTCACCGCGGGTCTTCGTTTGTACGCCATCAGCATACTGCTGACCAACCTGTATCAGGTAGGTCTATCCAGTCTATCGGGCATCCAGGCGGTCAAACAGCGGGTGTTAATCAATGACGTTCTGGGGCCAACGGTGAAAATAGGGGCGCTGGTCATCCTGCTGGTGGCCGGCTTGGGGTTCTATGGCGCGCTGGTGGCAAATCTTGTTCAGGATCTGGCGATCTGCGTGCTGTCCATGTGGTGCCTATGGCGGGTCCTTCCGCTGCTCGGGGATCGGACCGTATCGATCTCCACAGAACCAGCCAAAGTCTTCAAGTTTTCAACGGCCTTGTATTTGGATTCGATCATGAATCGCTATGCGTTACAGCTTGACGTCATTTTTCTTGGCTACTTTGGACTGTGGAGTGAAGCAGGAATCTATTCGGTCGTTCGTAACGTCCAGCGGCTGATTTTTTTTCCGCATTACGCGATCATGAGTGTATTTGGCCCCATGGTTGGAGAGTTGAGTGCAGCAGGGGACCGGGCCGGCGTCCTTCGGATCTATGAAACGGCCACGAAGTGGATTATACGACTCAGTTTACCGATGTTGATCTTCAGCGTTATGTTCGGTCCCGAAGTGCTGGCCCTTTTTGGCCCAGGATTCTCCGAAGGACTGATTGCCCTCGTTGTGGTTGGCCTTGGGAACGTGGTTCATAGCTTCTGCGCGGCCACGGGTTCCGTAATCGTGAGTACCGGTAGGATCAAGCTAAATCTGGTCAACTCGGTTTCCACCATGGCCTTGTCGGTCACCCTGTTTGTGCTTCTCATCCCGCCTTATGGCCTCTTGGGCGCAGCCGTTGCCCAGAGCGTATCGACTATTCTTGTAAATGGACTGAGGATTGTTGAAGTGTGGATCGTCTATCGGATGCATCCTTTCCGGACCGGAATCCTGAAGCCAATTGCAGCGAGCGGACTCACAGCCGCGGTTGTCTACGCGATCCGTACTTCGATGGAGGAGGCTCAAATCGAATTGTCTATCGTCTTTTCGTTGATTCTGTTTGTGATTATGTTGTTGAATTTGGGAGATGATAAGCGCCTGCG
>JBBIJR010000130.1:0-5547 GCA_037445875.1 Bacteroidota bacterium
TGTTTGATGGGAAAATAGAGGCGAAACACCGAACCGCGCCCTTCCTCGCTCTGCACATCAATTCTCCCGCGGTGCCGTTTCAAAATGTCGTACGAGATGGTGAGACCCAGTCCGGTGCCGTCGAATTCGCTCTTCGTCGTAAATCCGGGCTCGAAGATCTTGTCGAGGTGTTCCTTCGGGATCCCCACCCCGTTGTCCTTGATCTCGACGATCACGTGGTCCGCGTCCCGCATGGTCCGGATGCACACCCGTCCCTCTTTCCGGATCGCCTGGGCGGCATTGTTGATCATATTGATCATCACCTGCGCGATCGGTCCGGGCAGTCCCATGATGCGCGGCACGTCGCCGTATTCCTTGACGAACTCGACCTGGTGCTTGAACTTGGACTTGAGCAGGTTGAGGGCGCGGTCGATCTGGTTGTTGAGATCGGTGAGGATGAACTCGGCATCGTCGAGGCGCGAGAATCCGCGCAGGTCCTCGATCACTTCGGTGACCAGATCGCAGGAGTGGTTGATGATGCCCATGGCCGCATCGAACTCATGAACCGCATTCTCTATGTTCAGATCTTTGGGGAAGGACTTCCTGAAGTCCTCCGCAGGCGATTTGGATTTCAACCAGTGATCGACGCGCGTCAGGACGTCCTTGATGGTGTCCCACTCGAAGGCCATCAGGCGCGTGCTGTTATTGATGTTCGTGATCGGATTGCGGATTTCGTGGGCGATGCTGCCCATGAGTTTGCCCAACATCGACATCTTCTCGGAGCGAATCAGTTGGTCCTGCGCGTTCTTGAGATTGTCGTAGGCCTCCTGCAACTCCCGCAGTGCCCTTTCCAGTTCCTTGTTCTTCGCATAATAGTCGAGTCCCCGCCGCACGATGATCTTGAGATCGTCGGGCTCGAAAGGTTTGGTCAGGTACTGGAAGACACGCCCGGAGTTGATCGAGTCGATAAGATCCTTGACATCCGTGTACCCGGTCAGGATGATCCGGATGGCATCCGGCTTGATGTGGATCGACTGGTTGAGGAATTCCGTGCCGGACATCACCGGCATGCGTTGATCGGAGATGATGAGGGAAATATTGGGATTGTTGCGCATGGAGTCCAGCGCCTCTTTGCCGCTGGAGGCCGTATGGACGACGTACTCGTCCGAGAGGATCCGGCGGAGCGCCTTAAGGACGTTCTCCTCATCGTCGACGACGAGAATCTCCGGGCGGACTCCTTTGGGTAATTCCGTCGAAGGGACACCCGTATCTGTCTGAGCACTTGCCAGCCTTTTCAGAGCCATCCGAATGCCACTCGTGAAGGGATGCGTCGCGTTATTGTAGCGAATGGATCATTGGAAATCAAGGGGTTTTCCAGAACCGATGCTGCCATAACCACTGCTCCGGATGGGCCCGCACAGCATTTCCGGCCGCATCTAGCATGACACGCGTGATGGTTTTTTCGTCCGCTGATGAGGGTATCTCAAGCCGGACGAAAGCGAACCGGTGAAGGCCGGAGCCGGCACGGACGGTGTACGTCAGGTACACGGGCAGGCCGAAAGTTCTTACCAGATGGGCGGGACCACGCGCCGCACGGCACGGGCGCCCGAGAAAAACGGACGGGACGGAGTTTCTGCCGGAGTCCTGGTCCACCATGAGTCCGATGCAGTACCGGTCGCGGGCCGCTTGCAGCACGCCGCGAAGATCGTCGTCATAAACCGTCACCACGCCCGCTCGCCGGCGTTCACGATCTATCAGGCGATCCACAAACGGATTGGCTTGTCTCCGCACGATGACGCAAAGCCGCACCCCTTTCTGCACCAGGGCCTTGGCCAGGAGCTCCCAACTGCCCAGATGCAGCGAAACCACCACCGCTCCGCGACGGGTTTCTTCCATGAATCCTCCGGGCAGGCGGAATTCCCCTGACTGCATCATAGAGGGATCAAACCTGCCCAGCAGCGCCAGTTCGAACATCGATCGCCCCGCATTGGCGTAGGCACCGCGAACGATCCGGCGCTCATCGGCCTCGCTGAGATCGCTGAGCCGGAGGTTGTCGCGGACGGCATGGGCACGAACTCCGAATAAGAGGAACGCGCGTCCCGCAGCGGCACCGGCGGCGGAGATGACCCGGGCAGGAAAGACGGACAGCACACTTCGGATGGAGGCAAGGATCAGGAACTCAAGCGCATGCCGAACTCTGCGCAACATTACTTGAGGTGAAGGTTGGCCAGACGGTCCGCGCGCTCGTTGTAGATGTCGCCCGCGTGGCCCTTGACTTTTTCGAACCGGACGTCGTGCTGTTGCACGAGGTGCAGGAGTTCCTCCCACAGCTCGCGGTTCTTGACCGGGCTCTTGCCCCGGGTCTTCCAGCCGTTTCGCAGCCAGCTATAGATCCATCGGCGCTCGAAGGCGTTGACCAGGTAGGCGCTGTCCGAGTAGACGGTTACGCGTGAACGCAAACGCAGGCACTTAAGAGCCTCCACGACGGCCCTCAATTCCATCCGGTTGTTCGTGGTCTGCTGTTCCGCGCCGGCAATCTCCTTGTCGATGGGGGCTCCGTTGCGGCGGGTGATCAGGACGGCTGCCCAGGCCCCGGGGCCCGGATTACCTTTGCAAGCACCGTCGGCGTAGATCGTGACTTCAGGCAGACTTCCGCTACTCAACCGGATGCCCCTCCTTAACCGCACGAATGCCGAATTCGATCCCGAACGCGTCCGCAAACGAAGCGGCTACGCTCTCTTTGAGCGACACCACGTCCACATCGATGTACCGGCATACCTCCGTAGTTTTGGCGGCCATGAGCGCAACAAGGCGAGATCTTTCATTCTCCGGCAGACGGAGGAACTCCGGCAGTTTGAGATGAGCGGGTCCGAGGAGAATCGACCCGTGTTGCAGAACGGCGCCGGGATACCTTCGCTGCGCGCTGCCGACGATCTTTCGGCCTTCCACCTGGATCTCGTGGCGCGCGGTACTGGCAAAACACGAAGCCGACGACGGATGCCGGTACCAGCTTCTCAGGTCGGCCTGCTCTCTGTTCAACTCCGCGGGCACTCCCACCGACCGCAGTCCTTCGGCGAGCGCACAACCAATGCGGTAATGGGTCTCCTCGATACTTCTTTCCGGCTCATCCCGAAACACGACACTGTACGTCAGCTCTTCGGCGTGGAGGATGGCGCGTCCGCCGGTTGGCCGATGAACCACGTCCACACCTTCCCTACGGCAACGGTCGTGATCAATGTCGCTCCATTTCTGGTTTCGGCCGAGAGAAATGCAGAAGGGCCGCCATTGAAAGAACCGGAGGGTCGGAGCCGAGGCCCCGCAGGCCACGCCGCGCGCCAGTTGTTCGTCAAACGCCATGTTGAACGCACCGGTGTTCCATCCGCTGTCGATCAAGCGCCAACGCTCTGCGCTCATGAGAAAAGCCTTGCGCTGAATAAAAGATTCGGGTAAATTCTCAAGCGTTCGAATATACACCGGCACGTTCTTCTTTACAAGATTTCAATTCGTAGTCATGCGGTTCCTTCCCAATATCCTGACGGTCCTGCGGATCATCCTTACTCCGTTTTTTGTGTTCTGCCTTCTCCAGGAGGAGTGGCAGGCATGGGCCATCGTGATCTTCGTGGTCGCTTCGCTGACGGACTGGTATGACGGCTACCTTGCACGGAAGTATCGGTTCAATTCCGACTGGGGGACCTTTCTCGATCCGCTCGCGGACAAGATTCTGATCCTGTCTGCGTTTTTTTCGTTCGTATACCTGGGGCTGATCAAGCTGTGGATGGTGATGATCATCGTAGGCCGCGACTTCGTTGTTACCGGGCTCCGATCGTATGCCCTCAGCGTGGGTAAGCCGATGAGCACGAATGTGGTCGCCAAGCTGAAAACAGCCACCCAGATGGCCATGATCGCGATCATTCTGACGTTCTTGGCTCTCCAGTCCGTACATACCCAGACCGCACACTTTCGGGAGCAGATCGTCAAGACGGTCGTCACGTTTGAGAGTTTTCATGTCATTTACACCGGGATGCTGGTTGTGACGATTCTCACGGCCTTCTCGGGCGTGTATTATCTTTACCAGAACAGGAATGTGCTTCGCCATCTCGGCGCCCTCATTGCTTTCAAGGATTAGGTCCCCCCACCCGTTTCATGCATAGACTTGCGAAGATCCTGGCGACCGGCTGCGGCTGCGGTTATGTGCCGGTGGCGCCCGGCACCTCGGCCAGTCTTGTGACCGGCATACTGTTTTTCGTCCTGATTCCCCATCCCTCTTCCGTGTTGATTCACGTGTTTTTCTTTGTTATACTGGGCGTGCTTTTTGCGGTCGGCGTGTGGTCGTCCACCGTCGTCGAGTCCGTTCACGGACCGGACCCGTCCATCGTGGTGATCGATGAGATCGTGGGTATGGGAGTGGGCCTTCTGGCCGTGCCCGGACACTGGGCGTGGGTTGGTGCGTCATTCGTGCTTTTCCGGTTCTTCGATATTTCCAAATGGGCGGGCATCAGGCGGCTGGAGTACCTGCCCCGCGGATGGGGCATCATGATGGACGATCTGGCGTCGGGAGTGTATGCGAATGCGATCGTACAAGCGCTGATACTGTGCGTTGATCCGGGCTCGTCCCTGATCCTGAACTGGAAATGACCAATGCATCCGATCGGATATGGAACCTACCACTGATTGAGGAGACGGTTCAATGAGCATACTTGTGGACAAGAAAACCCGCCTCGTTGTGCAGGGCATCACGGGAAAAGAAGGTACCTTTCATACCAGCCAGATGACCGAATACGGACCGTACGTGGTCGCCGGTGTGACACCCGGCAAGGGCGGAATGAAGTACGAGGGTAACGAGAAGGACCGCCTGAGGTACCCCGTTCCCGTATTCAACACGGTCTCGGACGCCGTGAAGGCCGCACGGGCCAACACGTCGGTCATTTTTGTTCCACCGTCCTTTGCTGCAGACGCGATCATCGAAGCCGCTGAGGCCGGCATCAAGATCATCGTGTGCATCACCGAGGGCATTCCGGCCGCGGACATGGTGCGCGTTTACGAGTACATAAAGGACAAAGGAGTGCACCTGGTTGGACCCAACTGTCCCGGTGTGATCACCCCGGGTGCATGCAAGGTCGGCATCATGCCCGCCTTTATCCACAAACCGGGCCGCATCGGAGTTATTTCGCGCTCCGGCACTCTGACCTACGAAGCCGTCGACCAGTTGACCAAACTGGGTATCGGACAATCCACGTGTCTCGGAATCGGAGGCGATCCCGTCATCGGCACGCGGTTTATCGACGCGTTCAAACTCTTTGCGGAAGACAAAAACACGGACGGCATTGTGATGATCGGCGAGATCGGAGGAACCGCCGAGGAAGAGGCCGCCGCGTGGGTGAAAAGGAACTACAGGAAACCGGTGGTTGCCTTCATTGCTGGACAAACGGCGCCTCCCGGCCGGCGGATGGGCCATGCCGGCGCGATCATCAGCGGCGGCAAAGGCACGGCGGCGGAAAAGATGAAAGCCCTCAGGGCGGCCGGCATCACGGTTGTTTCCAGTCCGGCGGAAATCGGCTCGACGATGAT
>JBBIJR010000131.1:0-5487 GCA_037445875.1 Bacteroidota bacterium
TCACCCGAACCTCTGCATCTACGCTGTCCCCAACGATCAACGTGCCGAGCGACAGGTTCGTCGTGTTCAGCGCAAGGATACCCGCCGTGCCCACCCCCGTGAGGTTGATGCGCAGCACCGGCGATGTGGAGTTGTTCACGATCAGCGCCGTATCGCTCAGCGGTCCGAAGCTGGAGGGGCGGAACTGCACATCCACGAACAACGTGTCACCGGGATTTAACAGCACCGGAAGGGAACCGCCCGGGAAGAGTGTGAACTCGGCTCCAATGGCCAGGTTGGTCGCCGTCAGTACCACGCTTCCGACGGAAGGGAACACGGCAATCCGCAGAACGGCACTGTCACCTACGAGAACGTCGCCGAAGTCCACGTCCGTCACCGAAGCCGAGAGGACTCCGGAAACTCCCGTCCCGGCCAGCGCTATGCGGAACACGCCCGCAGCAGCGTTGTTGTCAATTAGCACGGTGTCTGAATAAGAGATGAAATCACTCGGGTGAAACGTGACAACGATTCGTAGAGTGTCCCCGGGTCCGAGGATCTGCGGCAGCGCACCTTGAACGCTGAGGTCGAATGGCGAACCGGCTGCGAGGCTCGCGGAATCGACACGGACCGCTCCGATGCTTGCGTAGAGTTCCACGATCTGACTTGCCGTGTCTCCGACCAGTACACTCCCGAAATCCATTGAAGTTGTGAGAGCGGCCAGCGCACCCGGCTGCCCGACGCCGCTCAGCGCTATCGGCAGCGGTAGTGCATTACTCGATACGACCAGCGTGTCCGTATGCGCTCCGAAACCCGAGGGCCGGTATTGCACCGCCACATCCAGCGTGTCGCCCGGGAGCAGCGTGTCCGGGAAGGAAGGAACGTTCACGATCTCGAAGTCCGTTCCCGACGCAAGGCCCAATCCCGTGGCCAGCACGGCTCCGGAGGCGGCAAAGAGTCTGACTATTTGAGTAGCGCTGTCCGAAACCAGAACATTTCCGAAAGAGACTTCGCTCAAGTCAGCGCCGAGGACGCCGATACTGCCCGTGCCGGACATCGGGATCACAACAGGATTGATGGCGGAGTTGTTTCCGACGCGAAGCGTATCTGTGAAATCTCCAAACACCAACGGCATGAACCGCACGCTCATCGACAGTGTATCGCCGGGAAAAAGCGTATCAGGGAGTACGGGTGGAGTCTCGATGGAAAAATGCAAGCCGACATCGACGTTTGCGGAAGCTATTCGTACGCTGCCGGTTCCCGCGTACAGTCGAAGCGTCCGAACGGTCGTGTCTCCGACGGCGGTACTGTCAAAGAACAACGCTCCGGGCGCCGTGCTCAATGTCCCGGCCAGGCCCGACCCGCTCAGAGCGATCTTGAAAGGATTGGTCACGGAATTGTTCGCGACGTTCAACGTGTCCCTGAGAAGCGCAAATGCGCCCGGTTTGAACTTGATCGCATACGTCAGCGTGTCACCGGGGAAGAGCGTATCCGGCAGAACCGGAGGTGCGACGATCGAGTAATGTGCGCCCATACTCAGCGAGGCGGAGCTCAGCCGGACGCTGCCTGATGAGGCGTATATTCGTACGTTCTGCGAGGCGCTGTCGCCAACGAGTACGTTGCCAAATACGACCGACGCCGGACTTGACGCCAATGTGCCCGCCTGACCGGTTCCGGTGGCCGTGACCTTGAAGGGATTGACGGACGAATTGTTGCCGATTCTGAGCGTGTCGCTGAGTGCGCCGAACAATCTGGGCTTGAACTTCACGGTATATGTGAGGCTGTCTCCCGGGAACAGCGTGTCCGGAAGCGCCGGTGGGGAAATCAGCGAGTATTGCGTTCCGAAATCCAACGTCGCGGAACTGACTCTTACGCTTCCTGTCACGGTGTACAACTTGACCGTCCTTGTCAGGCTGTCACCTACCAGGACATTCCCAAAGGTCAGCGGAGACGGATTTGCCGCCAGGGTGCCGACCGTACCTGTGCCCGTCAACGGTACCCTCAGCGTGCTGTTCGAGGAGACGTTAAGTATCTTCAGCGTATCCGACAGAGCGGAGAATGCGCGCGGTTTGAACTTCACGGTAAAGGTCAGTGTATCCGCTGCGTAATACAGCGTGTCGGGCAAAACGGGACCGGTGAAGCTGAAGTGCTGTCCCGAAGCGAGGGATGCCGAAAGCACGCGCACGTGGCCGGCCGTTGTGAAGACTCGAACTGTTTGCGAACTGCTGTCGCCCACGAGCACATTGCCGAAAGCCACGGACGGCGGCGAGGCGGCGAGCGTGCCGATCAACGGGGCGACCGGCGTCGAAAAAGCCGACGTATTGCGGTTGCTGTCCTGAAGGGCGGTCACATTGAGGCCCGGGATGACATTGACTTTCTTGTTCCACTGTCCGGAACCATTCGCACGGACCGTGTCCAGGAAGTACTTTCCTTGATTGAGGCTGTCCGAGAATAGCTGGATCAGTGCGTTGGGCGCCGATCGGCCAAAAACCGTCGAATCGAGCCGGACGCTATCGATTCGGGGAGGCGCAACACCGCGCTGCGCGCCCAGGGACAGCACGATACCGAACGGCGAAAGCGTGTTACGGTAGATCGAGTTCTTGAACACGATGTTACTGTCCACACTTGCACCGGAGATCAAGATGCCGCGCGTCCCGTTGAACGCGATGACGTTTTCCATGACCGTGTCCACCGAGGAAGCGGACGTATTGGACAGCATCCGTATCCCGTCCTGGCTGTTCCCGAGCGCAGATACACCGTCAACCTGCGTACCAATGTAGTTGTTCCAGATCTTGTTATTCGCCGTCGGGCTATCGGATATTTCGATGCCGTACAGGTTGGCAGAGACGATATTGCGCCCCGACGCAAGTCCGTTGCCGATCAGGTTTCTCCTCGCGCCTCCGCGGACCCATATACCCTGAGAGGAGTTGGCAACCGCCGCAGTCCCGTTCAAGTCCGTCCCGATATAATTGGCCTCGACGCGGTTGTCGGTGGCCAGCGTCCCGTTGATATCAAGGCCGACTCCGCCGTTTCCCGAGATCACATTCCCATAGCCTGCGGTTGCTCCTCCAATCTGGTTGGCCCTTCCGCTCGTGATACTGATGCCCAGGACGTTTCCCAGGTTGCCCGTGCCCGCGGCGTTGGTGCCCACATAATTGCCGATGACCGTGTTCGAATCGGCGCCGCCGCTCGTGCCGTCCAACAGGATACCTTCATTGGTATTACCGGATATCAGGTTGCGGCCGGCCGGCGTCCCGTCGCCGACGCGATTGAGTTTCGCGCCCACCCGAACCACGATGCCGCGCGAATTGGCAATGGCGCCGCTACCCGAAGCGTTGGCGCCGATGACGTTCCCGGTCACGACATTTGATCGTGCCGCGCTTCCGTCGATCGTGATCCCGTTGCCCGTGTTCCCGGAAACGACGTTCCCGGCCCCGACCGTATTGGCGGCGGTCTGTATGAGCATGCCGTCTCCGCCGTTACCCAGGTCCACGGCGCCGGTACGGTCAAGGCCGATGTAGTTGCCCAGCACGGAATTGCTGTCCGAACCTGCCGTCAGAATCCGGATACCCTGACCGGTGTTGGAGGAAATCACGTTGCGCGCGAATGCGGTACCGTCGCCGATCTTGTTGTATTTGGCACCGCCGGTGATTTCTATGCCGTAGTCGTTTGCCGCCGCGGCCGTTCCCGCCAGATTGGTGCCGACCCGGTTGGTCGCGATCAGATTATTCTGAGCGGCCGACCCGGTGATCAGCACCGCCCGTCCCGCCCCCGCTCCCGTATTGCTGCGCAGGGCGAATCCCCGAATCTCGTTGTTCGCGGATTGCACCGTGAAGGTGCTGGTGGCGCCGCCGATGGCGCTGCCATTCAGATCGATGTCGGGTATCCCGTCCGAGCCAAGGTCGGCGTTGATGATGGTTGCGTTGTCCGTGAGGGCGGGAAGTCCGCTTTGCAGGTTGATCACACTGCCCGACGAGATCAGAAAAATGATCGAATCGCTCCCGGCCGCCAGGTTGGCCTGATTGATCGCCTCTCTCAGGGAACCGACGCCCGCGTCGTTCGTGTTGGTGACCGCGATCGGCGTGAAATTATTTTGAGAGGTCGAACCCAGGGTGATGTATACGCCTTCACCCGGCGTTACCGTAGCCGAGGTAGTAAAGATACCGGCGGAGAAGTTTCCACTGTACTGAGTCGTTCCGCTCGAGAAATCTCCGTCGCTGTCCACCAATAGCCGCAGGGAAGCGGCATCGGACACGGCCAGCTCATTGCAATCCACCTTGATGTACGTTGCCACTGCGCCGGTCGAGTCAACCCTCCACGTTCGGGTGAGACGGCGCAGGATGCCGGAGGGCACATTGTTCGTCTGGCCTTTCAGGGCACCGTTGTCGTGACCAAACATCAAAAAACGCCCCTGCGAGATCGTGTTCGTCGAGCAACGGAGGACGCTCGAAGCCGCATCGAGGTGCGTCCACGGATTCGAGTTACCGATGCCCGCCACGTCATTGGGATGAGTAGACTCGAGGGCGTAGCGATCGTCGGAAATGGCGATCCCATATTTCGACGACAGGTAATTGTCCACGATCTGCCGCTGCGCGTCGTTCAACGCCGAAGCGAAGAGAATCACTTCGGCAATGTTACCTGCGAAGTACTGGGACAACTGCCCGCGTCCGAGATAAAACGGCTGGTTGGTGTTCTGTCCCCAGTTGCCGCCGCTGGATTGGACCAACGAACCGTTACTGTAGAAATAAAAATCATAACCCTGAAAGATCCGATAGCTGCCAAGCACCACCGCCTGAGGTCCCATGTCGTTGAAGCTGCCGAACGAGCCCGTCAGATATCGGTAGTTGTTTACGCTGTCCGCAAGGAAATAATAGCCGGTGCCGGCTCCCTGGTTTGCGCTCCAGAGCGGAATGCGATTGGTCCCCGTTCCACCGGTGGTCGTGAATACCATAAGGATCGTATGCGAAGCGGGGTTCAAGGCAGCTTTGTAGACGGAACCGATGTAATCGTTCACGCCGTCGAAGCGAATGACCGGTTTGCCGTTGAGCGTGTTGGGTTGGAGAAGAGGTTGAAGGGTGGAAGTCGCCTGCGTAAGGTCGTTGCCGTTACCGCTCACGTCTTTCCAAGTATTAACGCTGCTCCCGCTCGTTACGACCCCCGAGTCGGCCCGCAGCCAGAGAGGATTGGTGGCGGCGGTTCCGACACCGCCGGGACCCGTTTGTCCGATCGTCGGGCAATTCGGACCCGAAAGAAATAGCAGCGCAACGGTCGCCGCACCGCCGAACAAACCGCGATAGCGATGCATAACCCCTCGATGTATGTGTTGGAATTGCTAAGAATCCCGGAAAAATCCAGGCCGTCTCCACCGAACGGCCGGTTGAATCAGCCGATGGTTCTAGATCGCTGTCCCCAGTTCCCCGGAGAGCTCCTCCAGCTTGCCGAGCAGAATCCTCTCTAGGTCCGGATCGGATAGGTCCGGCGCCACCCAACTCTCATCGATCTGCTGGATCT
>JBBIJR010000132.1:0-5447 GCA_037445875.1 Bacteroidota bacterium
AACAGCGGAACCCTTATTCGTATCGCCGGCGCTGGTCGCAGGTGGTAGAGTTGGCGTCCTTCCCCGTCGGGGGCGTACACGCGGTACGAGTGGAGGCAGCCGTGCACAGCAGCGATGTCGAGCAACTCCGGCGCCTGGTGCGCGAGGCGGCTCTTGCCAAATCGGGCCAGGCCGAGATCATTCGGCTTCCTCCTGCGCGCGCTGAAGTAGTGGGGCTCTTGCGTGATACGGTGGACCGGGAGGGGTGGCCTGTGGCCCTGTCCGTGGAGTGCCACGACCCAGGCTCGGCTGATGCCTTGATAGAATCGGCGGACATCATCCGCGGTGTGCCGGATCCCTCCCTGGATCGCACTGCGTGGATGAACGCCGTTCGAACCCTCGTCGCTCGTGCGGCGAAGGCCGAAAAGAAGGCCGTGCAGTTTGATCTATCCTCCGTCCGCGTGCCCGGATTTCTACGGGTCACCGGGCTCCCGGAGATCGAATCAGTGGTCGAGACCGCCAAGCTGGCCGTGGAGACCTCCTATGAAGAGGGTTTCAGGAACTGCTCCATCTCCGTGCGCCATCCGAACCTGATTGCCGTGCACCGGCAACTGGCCGCCGCCTTTTCCGATCCCGCCGTACAGCCTCCCTTTCATCTGGTGTACGATGCGGCTCTCAGTCGCTGCGCCGGTTGCGAGACCTTGTTTGAGGCGTCGGCGGCGCTGGGTTCGCTGCTGTGCGACGGGATCGGAGATGCGGTGTGTCTCGACGATCCGACTCTCCCCCTGACGGACGCGTTGAGGATGAGCTACAATCTTCTGCAGGCAACCCGGCTTCGTATCTCGAAAACGGAGTTCATTTCCTGTCCCTCGTGCGGTCGGACCCTTTTCGATCTTCAGGAAGTCACCTCCCGGATCAAAGCCCGGACCGGCCACCTGACAGGAGTCAAGATTGCCATCATGGGGTGCATCGTAAACGGTCCGGGTGAGATGGCGGATGCCGACTTTGGTTACGTCGGAGCCAGTGCGGGCAGGATCAATCTCTACGTCGGCAAGGACCTGGTCGAACGCAACATCCCCATGGCCGAGGCCGACGATCGGCTGATAGCGCTGATCAAAAAGGAGGGCCGGTGGGCCGAACCGTGAACACCATTCAACTTGGAGACTGATCTTGGTGCAGCAACTGTGGGCGCCATGGCGCATGAAGTACATCAAGGCCGACGACAAGAGCGAGGGCGAAGGATGTATCTTCTGTTTCAAACCGCAAGAGGACCGGGATCGCGACAATCTCATTCTGTTCCGGTCCACGCTGACGTTTGTGATTATGAACCTTTACCCGTACAACAACGGCCACCTGATGATTGTGCCTTTTCAGCATGTACCGGACCTCAACTCCCTTCGGCCGGAAACCCTGCAGGATCTGATGCAGACCACTCAGAAGGCCATCACGGCGCTGCGTCAGACGATGAATCCAGACGGCTTTAACCTGGGCATCAATCTCGGACGCGTGGCGGGAGCCGGAATTGACGATCACGTGCACATGCATGTAGTTCCCCGGTGGAACGGGGACACGAACTTCATGCCGGTTATCGGCGACACCAAGGTCATGCCCGAGTACATCGCCGACACTTACGACCGGCTGCTGGGCGAGTTCAAGAAACTCAAGTAAGGAAAGCGTATGACGGACCCTAATAAGGATTGGACCAAGAAATACCTGGACGAGTTGAACCGCAAGATTGCCGAAAGCAAGAAGAACGGGAGCAGCGCGGCCAACGAATCCGCCTCGGCGTTGGACAAACCGAAAAAGGAACCGGTGGAATCAGCGAAACAGCAGGACCACCGGCGCTCCGCGAGGCACAAAGACGGCCGTTCGAACTTCAACGACCGGAGAGACAAGAAGCCGATGGATAAGAAACCCGTTCGAGTCGGCGCTCGGGCGAGGGTACCCGAAACGCAGACCACTCGCCAGCCTCCCGGTCCCCGGCCCAGGGTCGTGATGGGCCAGATCAGTTGGATCGACGACGACGTGTTCACCGTCTGGTGCGACCGAAAGGAATATCGCTGTTCGGCCAAGTCCGTCGTGCAGCAGGGGCCGTTGTTCGTGGGGGACAACGTGCGGGTAGCGATCTATTCCGAAGAGCGGTGTGTGATTGAGAAATACGAACCCCGCCTGAATTGCGTAATTGCGCCCTATGCACGCAACCAGAAGGACGACCGCGTGCTGGCGGCCAATGTCAATCAGATTCTCCTGGTGTTTTCCGTAAAGGAACCGGTACTGCGCACCGACTGGCTGGATCGACACATCGTCGCGTGCGAAAAGAAAGGCTTCAAGCCGGTCCTATGTTGCACAAAGATCGATCTCGCCGACGACAACGGGTTCTTGGAGCAGATGGACCTGTACAAGCGAATGGGCTATCGCACGCACCATCATTCGTCCATCCTGCCTTCGTACACCAGCGATCTCAAGACCCTGCTCAAGGGTAAGTCGACCGTGGTGACCGGACCCGTGGGAAGCGGCAAGACCGATCTCGTCCGCACGCTCTTGTCCGAAAACGGGCCCGTGGAGTTCGATGAAGAAGCCTCCGTGGAAGGCGAGTTGCTCGTCTGCGAATACGTTCCGACGAGGCAAGTGCACGCCTATCGTCTGGAGTTCGGTGGGGTGATCATCGATACACCGGGCATTATGGAATACGAGTTGTACGGCATACCGCGTCGCGATCTCAAGAAGTACTTTCGTGAATTCCGTCTCATCAACAACCAGTGCGCTTCACCGCACTGCCTCCACTCGGAGGAAGCGGGCTGCAAAGTGCGCGAAGCCGTTCAGACCGGACAGATCGCGGAAGACCGCTATCAAAGCTACCTCAAAATCCTCGAAGCGCTTGCATGAGGCGTTTCCATCTTCCGATCGACGCCGATTGGCGGTGAGGGATGGACCGGGACCCCTGCATCAATAATACTGGTTCCGGACCGCAAGGTCATAGAGAACGTGCTGCGAGCGGGTCTTCTTCTTGTCGTTTTTCACTCGTACGCACGTTCCGTCGGGCTGGATGCGGCGTGCCTTTACGTTGTCCACCAGTTGCGTCTGCAGAATATTCCACAACATTTGCTGATACCGGGGCTCTTTGATGGGAAACAATACCTCGATACGCTGATCCAGATTGCGCGGCATCCAGTCGGAGGACGCGAGAAAGTACTCCGGCTGGTCGTTGTTGTGGAAATAGAAGACACGTGCGTGTTCGAGAAACCGATCGATGATGCTCGTGACCCCGATGTTCTCGCTGAGTCCTTTTACGCCCGGCCGCATGCAGCAGATTCCGCGGATGATGAATTTGACGGTTACGCCGGCCTGACTCGCTCGATAGAGCTCCAGGATAATCTGGCGGTCGACCAGCGCGTTCATTTTGGCGACGATTAAGGCCGGGTGTCCCTCGCGTGCGTGAGAAATCTCCCGCCGGATTCGGGAGATGAACACATCCCGCAATTCCGTCGGAGCGATCTTGATGCGATGAAAGCGGGGCGGCGCCGAGTAACCCGTGAGCACATTGAACAGGTTGGTCAGGTCTTCCCCGAAACGCGGATGGCACGTGAACAGACCGAGGTCGCCGTAGATCTGGGAGGTCCGGTCGTTGTAATTGCCCGTACCGAGATGGCAGTACCGCCGGATCTTGTTGCCCTCCTGCCGAACTACCAGACATACCTTGCAATGCGTCTTCAGGCCGGCCATCCCGTAAATGACATGAGCCCCGGCATCTTCCAGCTTCTTGGCCCACTGGATGTTCGCTTCCTCGTCGAATCGCGCCTTGAGTTCCACGAGTACGGCCACCTGTTTTCCTCTTTCAGCGGCAAGCTGTAGCGCCATGGCGATGGGTGAATTCGCCGTGATCCGGTAGAGAGTCATCTTGATCGCCAGCACCGTGGGGTCCTCCGCAGCTTCCTGAAGAAACCGCGTAACGTAATTGAACTGCTGGTAGGGATGGTGCAGCATGACGTCGCCGTTGCGGATGACGGAAAACATGTCGGTTCCGGTTTCGAATTCCGGGACCGGCCGTGGAGGAAAAGGGGGATCCTTGAGGCCTGCGATGTCGAGCTGCTGGTAAAGACTCATGAGTTCGGAAAAACCGATGAACCCACGGGTGGGGTACAGATCCTCCGGTGCGAGATCCAACTCAGCCATCAGCGTGCGCAGCAGGTTGGGCGAGAGGTCCTTGTCGTACTGGAGACGCACCGCGGCACCTTTACGGCGGTTGCGGAGGGATTCGGTGATGGTCTTCAACAGGTCCTCGGACGGATCCTCGTCGTACGTCAGGTCGGAGTCCCGCGTCACTCGGATCGTGTAGTAAGAATGGACTTCATATCCACGGAGCAGATCGGTCACATGCATTCGGATGAGGTCTTCCAGCAGGATGAACTGTTGCGCGCCCTCGGGGGACGGGAGCAGGATGAACCGCGGCAGCACGGCCACCGAGACGGGAATGACAACCAGGTTAGTGGTCGGCAGACGGCTCTCGGCAACGGGCTTTAACTCGGCGATGAGGCAGATGGTCTTGTTGGCCAGATGGGGAAACGGGTGACTCGGATCGATGGCCAGCGGCGTCAGGAGGCTTGCCACGGTATTGTGGAAGTATTCATCGGCAAACGCGACCTGCTCGGGCTTCAACTCGTCCGGACGCAGTATGGCAATTCCTTCCTTGTTCAGCTGCGGCACAAGGACGTCAAAGAAATAATCGTGCTGGATCGACGTGAGCTCATGGATTCGTCGCGACATGGCCTCCATGACTTCCAGCGGCAGCATGCCGTCCGGTCCCTTGCTCAACACCTTGGCGTCGATCTGGCGGCGAACGCCGGCAACTCGCACCATGAAGAACTCGTCGAGGTTCATGCTGAAGATCGACAGGAACTTGATGCGCTCCAGCAGAGGAACGTTCGGATCCTGCGCCTCTTCGAGCACCCGATGGTTGAACTCGAGCCAGCTCAGTTCCCGATTGATGAAGTTCTCCGGCTTGTCGAAGCTCTTGAGGGACAGCGTGCCGGTTTCGCGCGCCTCGCCCTCCGCTTTCTCGATCGTCGTATCGGCGGCCGGACTGACCTTGTCCGCGCCTTTAGACACGCTGGCTTTGCCCGTTTCTGCCATCACAACAGACACTACTCCCTTCTGACTCGATCCACGGTTAGAGCGCTAAAGGCAGGTCGATAGTTTCCTTGTTACGCAGAAAAATAGCAACTTGTGGGAACTAAAACAAGGCTGGAAGGCAAAAAGGCCTTGCGTTTGACGATCCCTCCGCTCTACCTTGCGTCATTTCCGAGGCAACGTATGTTCAAGTTTATTCGGCGTTTAGTGGCAATTGGGCTCATCGTTCTTGCCGTGTGTTTTCTTATGATGATCTTCCTTTCCAACACCTACGAAGGTGCAGCCTCCATCATCATTGAATCCGAGAAGACCGCCGTTTTCAACAGAGCGTTGAAGTTGGA
>JBBIJR010000133.1:0-5343 GCA_037445875.1 Bacteroidota bacterium
CGAATAGGCTTTCGAAAAACCGTTGAGGATCACGGTCCGTTCTCGCATGTGCGGAAGGGATGCGATGGAAACGAATCGGCGGTCGTCGAAGAGGATCTTCTCGTAGATGTCGTCGGTGACACAGATGAGATCCCGTTCAATACAGACCCGCGCGATCAACTGCAGTTCGATCTCCGTCAGAACCTTGCCGGTCGGATTGCTGGGGCTGTTGATGATAACCATCTTCGCCTTTGGAGTGACCTTCTCCAGCAGCCGCTCCTCGGTCAACGCATAGTCTTCCTCCTGGCGGGTTACGACCCCCACATAACGGCCGCCCACCACCGCGATGCAGCTCTCATAGCCCACCCAACACGGCTCGATACAGACCACCTCCTCACCGGGATTGACGAAGCACATCACGGCATACAGGATGCCTTGCTTCCCGCCGGGTGTTGCGATGATCTCGTTGGCCGGCGAGTAGTGCAGGCCATAGTCCCGTTCCAGTTTGTCCGCAACCGCTTTCCGCAGTTCGGGAATACCCCGGCTGTTGGTGTACTTGGTCTGGCCCTTGAGGGCCGCTCGGTGGGCCGCTTCGATGATGTGCGGGGGTGTGGGAAAATCCGGTTCGCCGATCGTGAGATCGATCACGTCTTCACCGGCCTCCTTGAGGGATTTTGCTTTTTCCGCCAGGCTGACCGTGGCGGATGCCTGGACGCGCGTCACGTGTTCTGCGAAAAGGTATTCCAAGGCGCTGCTCCTGCTTCAACAATCCACGGCTTCAGGTTCCCCGTTCCAGGATCCGATGCACGGCACCCAGGAGATCATCGGCCACGATATCGACCTGAAATCCGCTCCGCTCGATCTCCTCGATCGTGTTCGCTCCATAGCCCGTTCGCACCAGGGCCGTTTTCAGGCCTGCTCGTCTGCCCAACTCCATGTCGGACATCAGGTCACCCACAATATACGAGCTTCGCAAATCCAAATCTAATGCTTTTTGGGCCTGATCGATCATGCCGGTGTTGGGCTTTCGGCATTCGCATACGCGGCGGTAGGCCTCCACGGAGCCGTCCGGATGGTGGGGACAAAAATAGAACGCATCCACCCGGGCTCCACAATCGGCCAGGGTTTCGCGCATGTGCCCGTGCAGCCGCTCGACATCGCCCGTTGTGTACAGGCCCCGGGCGACGCCGGACTGGTTGGACACCACAACCACACGCCAATCGGCAAGGTTCAGAAGACGAACCGCTTCGATGGCACCGGGAATGAACTCGAGGTCATCGATGCGGTACACGTAGTTCTTCTCGACGTTAAGCGTGCCGTCACGGTCGAGGAAGACCGCGCGGCGGACAGGAGGCGGCAAGACGGGCCTCTCCCCTCAGCGGGCCTGGCCGTTCGGGTGCAACCGCAGGTCCTTGATCTTCAACTGGATCGTCGTGCGCCCCATCCAGGTGTTTTCGTCGATCTGGTACACCAGATCGATCAGCTTGTCTCCGACGCCGATCATGTTGTAATGGTGTGCCAGATTGAAACCTACGGCGTCCATCACGGCGTTGTTCTGGCGAACTTTCATGCGCAGATGACGCTCGTTCATGAGCTGCGGATAACCAACGATTTGCAATGCGCTCGAGAGAAACACCGGGCGCATATTGGCGGGCCCGAAGGGTTTGAAGAGATTGAGCAACGTCAACAGGCGCTCGTTGATCTCGTCCAGTGCAATCTCCGCGTCAATCTGGATCTTAGGAACCAGATCTTCGGGCGGCAGGTTGACCGCCGCGTACTCGTTGAGCCGGAGTCGGAGTTCCGGGATCTTGTGCAATTCGATGGTCAGGCCCGCGGCATATTTATGTCCGCCGTATCCGACCATGAGATCTTCACAGGATTTGAGGGCCTGGAATACGTCGAAGTTCTCCACACTGCGTGCCGAACCTTTGCCTTTGTCCTCGGCCTCGGCAATCACGATGGCCGGACGATAATAACGTTCGACCAGTTTGCTCGCGACGATACCGATGACGCCCTGGTGCCATCCTTCCTTGAAGACGACGATGACCTTGTCGCGTTCGAAGTCGAATTCCTCGTCGACGATCTCGCAGGCCTCCAGGAACATCACCTCATTGAGATCGCGGCGGTTCCGGTTTTCGGATTCGAGGACGCTCGCGTACTCGACGGCCTCGGTTTCGCTCCGGCAAATGAGCAGCTTGACCGCGCGGTTGGCGTCCCCGAGACGGCCCACCGCGTTGATACGGGGAGCGAGCGAAAACACGATCTGGGCCGTCGAGATCGGCTTGCCCGCGATGTTGGCGTTCTTGATCAACTGTCGTATGCCCACCTTGTTGGCTTCGGTGACCAGTTGAAGGCCGTTCTTGACGAGCGTACGGTTCTCCCCGATGAGCGGCACGATGTCGGCTGCGCTGCCGATGGCCACGAGATCGAGATGCTGCATCAGAATCTCACGGTCGAGCTGAAGGCGTTCGGTGATGCCCTGGGCCAGTTTGAAGGCCACACCGACACCGCACAATTCCTTGAAAGGATAGCGGCAATCCGCCTGTTTGGGGTTCAGTATCGCCAGCGCTTTGGGCAAGACGTTGCCCGGATGGTGATGGTCGCAGATAATGATGTCCATCCCGTACTGGTTGGCCAGGTCGACCTGATCAATGGCCGTTATCCCGCAGTCCACCGCGATCAGCAGCTTGACGCCGAGCGCGTGGGCCGCGTTGATCCCGTACGGAGACAGGCCGTATCCTTCGCGCACCCGATCGGGGATGTAGTACGTCAGGGACCCCTTGTGGATTTCTTTGAGGAATAAGTACAACATGGATGTACTCGTGGTGCCGTCCACGTCGTAATCGCCGTAGATCATGATCGGTTCGCGCTCTTTGATCGCGCGAATCACCCGATCAACGGCTACATCCATATTGAGCATCAGGAAAGGATCGTTCAGAGGAGCATTCTCGGCCCGAAAAAAATGCTTCGCATCGTCGAACGTGGTAATGCCACGGTTAAAAAGTATGCTGGCAATCAATTCGGGGACGTTGATCTGTTCGGCTAAACTGTGTACACGCTCCTTGTCATGATGGTTGTTCAGAACCCATTGCTGTTCGAGCATACCGTGTGGGTGATTTTATTATCATGATTAGTTTGTTATGCAATCGTTGGTTTTTCATTCCCCCCTAAACCCAGATTAACCAATGATTAATATAGTGCACGAAGTACGAAAAAGCAAAGCAAATATTGGAAAGATTTTTTACAGGGAAGATATTGGTTTAGTTAGACTTATCGCTGCGCTCGACCGTTTGACGGTTCCGGTCGACCCAATATCCCCACAAAACCAGCAGCCATGCGGCGTTACCCAGCACGGCTATCTCACGTTCACCGGGCGGCGGAGGGCCAAAGAGATTCGCCGCGTAGATGAGCAGGAGAAACCCGATGAGCGTCCAGAGCGCGTAGCTGCCCGCCTTGTTCGATGAACTTGTCTGCCGAACGTACAGGAAGACACCGGCAGCGAATAGCCCTGTTTCCACTACGATGGTTGCCCAGAGGGAATTCCACAGCCCCAGGCCAAAGTACAGCTGCGAGGAGGGTGCCAGCGGCAGATCGGGCCGGTGCGTCACCAGATCCAAGATCCAGTGGCTGAAAACGCAGAACGCTGCAACCAGGGCCGCGTGTACGTCCCTGCGCAGGATGAAAAGGCATGCGCCTACCAACAATGACCAACCCATCGTGGTAACGAGGCTATGCGTGAACGGATAGTCGTGAAAATCCAGCGGCGTAACGGCCGTGTTGCCTGGATCGATGCGAACATGTTCGAGACCCAGCAGAAGAAACAACGGCCACAAGAGATCCAAGAACTGCGAGGCGAGGAAGAGCGTTCCCAGCGACGTCCGCGGCGCCGCCTGTTTGGCGGCAAAAGCAACGGCAAAGTGTCCGATGAACATGGTCTTCTGCGCCTTATTAGTTCGCCTGATATTCTCCGAACACTTGCCGCAGCGTGTCGGCCACTTCGCCGAGCGTTGCGTGCGCTTCCACTGCGGCGAGGATCGGGGGGACCAGGTTGTCCTCTCCCCGGGCCGCGCGCTGCAGAGCTTCTAGGGTCGTGCGCACACGGGCCTGGTCTCGCCGCCGGCGCAGGGCAGCCAGACGTTCTCGCTGCCGCCGTTCGAT
Organism: Bacteroidota bacterium; assembly: GCA_037445875.1. Lineage (GTDB taxonomy): Bacteria > CLD3 > CLD3 > SB21 > SB21 > JBBIJR01. The sequence goes on from JBBIJR010000133.1 coordinate 4,138, forward strand.
TTCGGGATCGATGCGCAGGATCTCGGGATGGCGATCCTCCTGCGATTTGAATTCATTGACGCCGACGAGAATCTTCTCTTTTTTCTCGATGGCCCGTTGATACCGGTAACTCGCCTCGGCGATTTCGTTCTGAAAGAATCCCGTTTCAATCGCCGCGATGGAGCCGCCCATGCGATCGATCCGGTCGAGGTACTCGATTGCGCGGCGCTCGACGGCGTCTGTCAGGTACTCCACGTAAAAGCTGCCCGCCGTGGGATCGATGCTGTCGGCCGCACCGCTCTCATGGGCAATGATCTGTTGGGTCCGCAGGGCGATCTCGGCCGACGCTTCCGTGGGCAGGGCGAGCGCTTCGTCAAACGAGTTGGTGTGCAGGCTTTGCGTCCCGCCCAGGACTGCGGCCAACGCCTGCAGGGTGACGCGCACAATGTTGTTGTACGGCTGCTGAGCGGTCAGCGTGCTGCCGCCCGTCTGGGTGTGAAACCGCAGCATGAGGCTTTTCGGATCCACCGCTTGGAACTGCTCCCTCATGATGCGCGCCCAGATGCGGCGGGCCGCCCGGAACTTGGCAATCTCTTCGAAGAAGTCGCTGTGGGCGTTGAAGAAAAAGCTGAGCCGCGACGCAAAGGCGTCCACGTTGAGGCCGGCTTCGAGCGCCGCTTTTACATACGCCACCCCGTTGGCAAACGTAAACGCCAGCTCCTGCACCGCCGTCGAGCCGGCTTCGCGGATGTGGTAGCCGCTGATGGAGATCATGTTCCATTTTGGAAGATTCTCCGAGCAATAGCGGAAGATATCGGTGATGATACGCATCGAGTGCCTGGGAGGATAGATGTACGTGCCGCGCGCAATGTACTCTTTCAGCACGTCATTCTGGACCGTGCCGGAGAGCCGTCGAGCATCGATCCCGCGTTTGCGGGCGACGGCGACGTACAGCGCCAGCAGGATCGCGGCGGTCGCGTTGATCGTCATCGACGTACTGATCCGATCGAGGGGAATCTCATCAAAAAGCTTCTCCATGTCCTCCAGCGAAGAGACGGCCACACCCACTTTGCCCACCTCGCCTTCGGCCAGCGGATGGTCGCTGTCGTAGCCGATTTGCGTCGGGAGGTCAAACGCCACGGAAAGGCCCGTCGTACCCTGCGACAGCAGGTAACGGTACCGCCTGTTGGATTCCTCCGCGTTTCCGAAGCCCGCGTACTGGCGCAT
>JBBIJR010000134.1:0-2179 GCA_037445875.1 Bacteroidota bacterium
GTACACGATACCCATGGCGCCTTGACCCAGCACCTCGGTAATCTCGTAGCGACCCAGTTTCTTTAAGTCATTCATGTGGATGTGAACAGCGAGCCATCGGAAGAAGTTGGGGAATTGGACGCCCCAAATATAGACCCGGAGCTCTATATTATCAACAAAAAAAGCCGTACGGTCCATGCGGCGGGAAGTGCGGTGACGTGCGGGTGAGGACGACCGAGCTTGCTTTTCGGTACGTGCCATGGTATATTGGCTGAGCTCAAACACGAGGTTGGCCTTTGGTTTCTCACGACTATCTGATTGTCGGCGGCGGTGTGATCGGCCTTTCCCTGGCGTACGAACTCAAATCCAGACAGTCCTCGCTGAAGGTGGCCGTAGTCGATCAGAAGAAGGCCGGACGAGAGGCCACATGGGCATCGGTCGGCACACTCGAGCCTCAACTGGTTTTTGAGTCAAGGCAATTCACGGATGATCCGGGTCTTCAGAAAAGCTTTTTCAACCTCTGCCGTGCCAGCCAGCTGATCTTCGAAGAATACCTTCGTCCCCTGGAATACCACAGCCATATCGACTGCGAGTATCGCAAAGAAGGCGTACTTCGGCTGCTGCCCGACGGAGCGTCGGGGACGCATCTGGTGAATTTTTTTGCCGGACTGGGTCTGCGCGCGGACTACTGGACGGCAGAGGAAGCCGGGGACCGTGAACCCGCTCTGGAAGAGGGTTACGCGGCGATCCATCTTCCGGACAACCATCAGGTCGAAAACCGGCGTCTCGCGGGGGCGCTCATCGAAGCGTGCGTGCGAGTGGGCGTGGAATTGATGGAGAACATTCCCGTGATCGACTTCGAGGTGAGGTCGGACCATGTGGCGGCGGCCCTGACCCGGCATTCCGAACTCAGGGCCGGCCACTACGTGATCTGCGCCGGGTCGTGGAGTTCTCAGTTTGCAAGCCTGCATACCATCGTTCCGACGGTAAAACCCATGCGAGGCCAGATCGTTGCATTGAGAATGCCCCGTTCCGGCTTTGTCCGTTTTTCCGCCTATCTGGAGGATTTCTACTATGTCCCGCGGAACGACGGCAGGCTCCTGGTCGGCTCCACCGTGGAAGATGCCGGATTTGACGCGTCGGTGAGGAAAGAAATCAACCAGCTATTCCTGAGCCGGCTGCAGCAGATTATTCCGTCTTCGGACACGTTCGAGATCGTGGAGGAATGGGTCGGCTTCCGCCCGATGGCGCAGGACGGATATCCGCTGCTGGGGGGAACGGAATTGAAGAACCTGTTCGTTGCGACCGGACACTTCCGGAACGGAATCCTCTTGATGCCCATCACGGCGCGTCTGATGGCCGACTATCTGCTGAATCACGAAACGCATATCCTCATGAAGCCGTTCGGGGTCGCGAGGTGCTTTCGAAGCGGAGCTGCGTAACGACACGCCCCCGGGAGTGGCCGACAAGAGTCGACCATGAAGGGTGCGGATGGATTCGGTAGCGCTTCACGAGCCGGCAGCGGGAGTTCGCGCGACGGCGAAAACGTGACGAAATCGAGCACCAGCACACAACATACCGGGGACTTGTGAATGTGAATCTCGGACTATGGCTTCCTCCCTCTCCGGCAGCGGAGTCGGAGAGGTGCAGCGCGTGACCTTCGCGCTGGTTACATCCGCGCGCACGGACGCGGCCTACCTGTTCTGCCGTGAGTTTGCACGCCGACACCGGGAGAATTTCCCGCTCGTCACCCGTTTTGTGCCGAAGGACCGGCATCGGCATGTGTACGCGGTGTATGCGTTCCTGCGAACCGCCGATGACATCGCGGACAATGAACGGCTGCTCGCCAACCAGCGCCTTCAATTGCTCACCGAGTGGGAAAGACGGTTGGACCGATGCTATGAGGGCGGCAGCGATGAGCCGATCTTTGTAGCCCTCGGCCAGACCGTTCGGGAGACGATGCTGCCCAGGGCGCTCTTCACGGCCCAACTGAACGCATTCAAGGTCGATCTCATCAAACACCGTTATCGCACGTTTGCGGAGTTGATAGAATACTGCGAGTATTCGGCCAATCCGGTGGGCCGTATGATGCTGCACGTGCTGGGTTACGGTCAGCACCCTGATTGGGAGACCCTGGCGGCATACTCGGACCGCATTTGCACGGCGCTTCAGTTGGTCAACCACTGGCAGGACGTATTTG
>JBBIJR010000134.1:2199-5294 GCA_037445875.1 Bacteroidota bacterium
CCGTCTGTACATTCCGCTGGAGGATATGGATCGATTCGGTTACTCGGTGCAGGCCTGGAAGGATCGCGCGGTAAACGAGCCCTTCCGCCTCCTGATCGCTTTCCAGATCGATCGGACCATGACGTTTTTCAATGACGGGCGGGGCCTGTTTCGCCTGTTGAGGCCGTCGGATCGGCGCCAGATCGAGCTTATGTGGTGGGGAGGAGTTCGCATGGTGGAGAAGATACGAAGTGTCCGATACGATGTACTCCATCACAGGCCCCGGATCAACGCTTTCGACAGGATGCGGGTCGTTTGGAAATGGCTGAGGAACTGAGGAGGGTATGGCCGCCGTTCACTCCATAGAATCCTATGTCCGGGAAGCACAGAGCAGTTTCTACTACCCGATGCTCCTGGTGCCGCGCGCACAGCGGGACGCCCTCAGGACGGTCTACGCGTTCTGCCGGTACACGGACGATGTTGTGGACCGCCGGCTGGTTGTAAGTCCGCGGGAATTTCTGGTACAGTGGAAGAAAGAACTCAGTCTGGCTCTGGAGGGAAGATCCCAGCACATCTTTCTCAACAAACTCCGGCAGGTGGTCCGGACGTTCGCCATTCCGGTGGATCTGCTGTTTGAATTGATCCATGGGATCGAGATGGACCTGTACAAGTCGCGCTACCGCACGTTCGATGAGTTGTATCAATATTGTTACCGGGTGGCCTCAACGGTGGGACTGATGGTCGTACACATTCTCGGACGCAGGACGGCGGCCGCCCAGGCGTATGCGGTTCACACCGGCATTGCCCTTCAGTTGACGAACATTATTCGCGATGTCGTATCCGACTTCCGTCGGGGACGCGTGTATCTTCCCGTCGAAGACATGGAGCAATTCGGCGTATCGGAAAGCGACTTCGGCAAGGCTTCCGGCGGGGAGGACGTGATCCTGTTTCTGCGTCATCAGTGCAGCCGTGCACGGTCCTATTATGTCCTGGCGGACGAAGCGTACGAGGAGTGCCGCTCGTACGCACTGTTTCCGGCGCGGGCCATGCAGAATCTGTATGAAAGGATGCTCACACGAATTGAGGCGGACTTTGTTCGTGTACTGCAGGGACGCGTGGACCTGTCTGTGACCCAGAAGGTGCGCGTGCTGGTGAGGACCTGGCTGGAGGAGCGTTCTCATGGCTGAGCGTCCGACGGTGGTGGTGATCGGTGCCGGTGTGTCGGGGTTGTGCGCGGCGACGCAACTCGTCGAAAAGGGTTGGGGAGTAACCGTTCTCGAGGCCCGTGGTCGAGCGGGCGGACGGACGTTTTCATTCACCGACGCCGACACCGGGTTGACGCTGGACAACGGGCAGCACCTGATCATGGGATGCTACAAGCACACGCTGCATTGGCTCGCGTCCCTGAATCAACTCTCAAATCTCCGGACCTATCGAAGCTATGCCATACCCTTTCTGAGACCGGGGGGCCGAACGGAGGCCCTGCGGATTCGGCTCTGGCCGGCGCCGTGGCACCTGTTGTTCGGCGTACTCGCGTTTCGCTCGCTGGCTCCTGCCGATCGGTTGAAGGTCGTTAGAGCGGGCCTCGCCCTGCGGGACGAGAGCGAACCCAATGATACTGTTGCGGCGTGGTTGTTCCGACTGGGTCAAACACCGGCGGGCGTGGCCAGATTCTGGCGGCCGCTCTGTCTGGCGGTGATGAACGCGGACGTAGAACGAGCTTCTGCACGGCTCTTCCAGAGGGCCCTTCGCGCGATGTTCTTCGCCGATCGCCGCTCTTCGGCGATCATCCTGCCGGCGGTGGGTCTCAGCGATCTCTTTGTACATCCCGCCCTGCAGCGAATAAGGGCCGGAGGCGGCCTGATCGAATATTATGCAGAGGTCAAGGTATTGATGACCGACGGACGGCGGGTGCTGCGAGCCGTCGACCGCGGAGGAAGAGGATGGGAAGCCGACGCCTTTGTATGTGCCGTTCCCGCGTGGCAGATCGGGAACGTCCTTCCTCCAGAGATCGTCGGTCAGGGGGCTGCCATTCAGACATCGGGCATCCTTTCTGCTTATGTGTGGCTGAAGGATCTCAGCACCGAGGGGCTCTTTGCAGGACCGATGGCCGGGTGCCACGATTCGCTGATTCAATGCATATTCAAACATCCATCCGGGTGCCTTGAGTTGACAATCAGCGACGCCGGCGGGCTGCTCGACGTCTCCCCCAGGGAACTGTCGCAGACTCTGGCGGATGAATTGACAGGGCTGCTTCCAGCAGTGACACGCAAGATCAGGACGATCAAGGTTATCAAAGAGCGGCGGGCAACGGTCCAGGAAAGTCCGGGATGCGGAAAACGCCGGGGTGCGTCCACTCCGTACCGGAATCTGTTCATCGCCGGCGACTGGACCGACACCGGGCTGCCTTCCACCATCGAAAGCGCCGCTCAGAGCGCGTACGAAGTTGTCGGCCGGATGGAGGAAGCAAAGCCGTTCCTCCTGGACCGGGCGAGGACCGTGGATCTCGAAGAAGCTGCATGCTGAAAATCGGCAATCGGGTGGGGGACGAGACCCAGGCGGATCGTGATCCAAAGCGCAAGAACCAGAAAAACCAGAAGCAAATGCTAAACCCTCAACGTCCCAGCTGTCCCATTCCTATGGGGTGCAGTATAAGTATCTCCGAGTCGGAATTATTCTGCTGGTAGGTCTTGAGCAGCCGTCCGGCGTGGTCGTATTCGAAACGTTTGACGACCGTTACCTGGTTGCCCGGGACGCTGTGGACGGTCTTGGTTTTGAGGACCTTGCCGGGGAAGTCATACTCGGTGTGGCCCACGTCCGAGCCGCCGAGGCTCTTGTTCGAGCGGGTCTGGATGACCCGGCCGTATTTATCGTAGAAACTCACTGCCGTCAGCCACTGGACCGGTTTGTACTTGTTCGAATCGCTGATCTGGATGGTCTCCTCCAGGGCGGAGGTGTATTCCCCCTCGATCACGATCTGGCCATTGGAGTAACTGACGCCGCTTTTGATGGTGCCCTGGATCAGGGTTTTCGTTCCCGTCACCTTGCCTTTCAGGCGGCCGAAGGCGCGTTCAATTCGGGAACCTGATCCCGAAGGCGGATGCGAGGAAGCGAGC
>JBBIJR010000135.1:0-4830 GCA_037445875.1 Bacteroidota bacterium
CTCGGATCGGTCGTGGTGGATGTCCACGCCGACGAGACTTCCCGTCCTCTCCGGTTCTACCTCCGGCCGAACTATCCGAATCCGTTCAATCCCTCCACGACGCTGGGATATAATCTGCCGGTGAATGCCTCCGTGACCCTGCGAGTATACAACATACTCGGGCAGTCCGTCCGGACGCTGCTGTTGAACAAGCGGCAGGCAGCGGGCCAGTACACGTGGGTCTGGGACGGGAGGGACGACGCCGGTCGTATCGCGGCATCCGGCGTCTATATCTATCAACTCACGACCGATGCGGGCGTGCACCTTGCACGGAAAATGACGTTGATTAAGTAGCGCGGCAGTCCCATGCGAGCCTCATTCGTTGCCGCGGTTTTCGCGTGGCTGATTCCCCGGGCGTTGACGGCACAATGGTCGACGCCGCTGCAGGTCACCGATGCCGCCTTCCGCTACGCCGATGTTTCGACGGCAACCTCCGCGGGTTCCGTACTTCTGTTCGATACCGAAGAATACATGGCCTGCACGGAGGAGGATACGTCCGGCCGCAATCGGATCGTCGTACTGCAGACGATGGGGGAAGGCCTGACCTGGCGTGACACGGCCTTCTACATCGTGGAAGACTCATTGGAGGTCGGTGCGCCTTCGATTGCCCGTGCCTACAACCCCGCAGGAACGGATCGGCTGATGATGGTGTGGGAGCGAGCGCAAAACGGCGGTGAGATCTTTTACGACTACTTCGACGGCTTGGTGTGGACGGGACCGCAGGGACTTACCTCCGACACGATTCCGGATAGCCGGCCATTCGTGGTTCCGTATGACAATGGATTCGGACTCGTGTGGGCTCGTGCCGGCCAGATCATGTTCGTGCAGTACTTCAACGACATGTGGAACGGGCCGGTCACCGTTACGCCGGGTGACAGCGGGAACAGAGATCCCGAATTGATGCTGGTGACCTATGTGTCCGCGCAACCGCTGTTTGCAGCGGTGTGGGAAAAAGTCAAGAGCCCGGACACGTCTTCCGCGGTATTTCTCAGTACCGGCCGCCTGTCCGGATGGACTGCGGAGGATACGGTGGCCTGGGATGGGGACAACCGCCGGCCGCATTTTTTCCGCGGGCTTTTTGAAGGCGATATCAGCCTTACGTACGATTCGGACCTGTTCGGACGGCGGCAGATACTCGTCGCGGATGGATACTGGCTGGATCCGAACGTTCAGTGGTATTCCCGCTCGGACTCGCTTCCGTATCAGGGAACTGCTGCCGCGGAGGATGCTTCGTATACCAATACACCGATTGTTACAGGAAATGGCGGGCGGCGTCTGTACCTGTTCGCGGCTGGTTGCTGGCGGTCGCTCGATGCTCCGAACGACAGCATTGCTCTGGTCCAGTCGCCCGAAATTGTCACGCGCGTGTCGGCCGGGACCGGGGCGATCAACCTCGCCCCCCGCACAACAAACGGCCTGCTGCTCAACACCGGCTACGCTCGCATCTGGTCGGTCTGGGAGAACGTCACGGACGGACAGCTGTACGGATCAAGGATCGACATAGCCCTTTCCTCTATCGACCCCGGTTCCGCATCGCCTCATATCGCACGGCTCGCAGCCAATTATCCAAATCCGTTCAATGCGTCGACCACTCTTCGTTATACTCTGAGCCGTCCCTCGACTGTGAGTCTGCGCATCTATAACGTCCTCGGTCAGGAGGTGAAACGATTGGTGACGGACCCGCAGCGCCAACCGGCCGGGGAGCACCGGGTGGTGTGGGATGGAACGAATCAGGATGGGCGGTCCGTGCCTTCGGGAGTCTATCTGTACCGTCTTTCGGTGGACGGCCGATCGGTACGAAGCAGAACCATGACCCTCATCAAGTAGAGCTCCCTCAGTCTGGTTGAACCGCGTGCCCGTCATTCTGAAAGCCCGGGACATAACCTTCCGCGTCCGTGATTTGCAGGACCGCGTGCAGCCACGTAATATCCTCATGTGCTCTCCCGACTACTTCAACGTCAGCGAAGCCCTCAACTCCTTTATGCTGGACAACGATGGCCACCTGCACAAGGTGGATACGCGACTGGCGTATCAGCAGTGGACCAATGTCCGCTTCCTGTATGAGTCGCTTGGCCATCGTGTATTCACGATCCGCGGCGAGGTCGGTATGGAGAATATGGTATTCACAGCCAACCAGAGCTTTCCTTATCTCGACGCGAAGACGCAGAAGAAGAGCGTGATCATGAGCAATATGAGGAAAGACAAGCGAAAACGGGAAGTCATTTATTTCGAAGCCTGGTACCGGAAGAACGGCTATGAGGTTCACCACTTGCGCAGCGGCTCATTTGAGTCGATGGGAGATGCGCTGTGGTTTCCGGGGAAGTACCTCATCCTGTCGGGGTACGGTAGTACCGTCCATCACCGCACGGATTTGGAGGCGCTGGAACAGGTGTCACAGATCATCGGCTGCCCCGTGGTCGGTATCCACCTCCGGCACGAGCATTTCTACCACTTGAACACGACCTTGTGCATAATTGACCCGGACATCTGCGTGGTATACAAACCCGGAGTGGGGAAAGAAGGTCTCAGAATTTTGGAAGCTCTGTTCAAGCACATCGTCGTGGTCCAGAAGCGGGAGGCGTACGCACCGCATTTCGCGTGCAACGCCTTTTCGCCGGACGGTACGATTGTGTTTATTCAGAACACGGCGACAGCCACAATCAAGGCGCTCGAAAAACTGGGTAAGCGAGTCATCGGCGTCGATACCTCCGAATATATCAAGTCGGGAGGCAGCGTCTTCTGCATGAAGATGCAGGTGTTCTGATCTGCCCGAATTCGCACTTGCCCGGCTGTATCCAGAGGAATCTCGGTTGACCGTCGAAACCGGGCGTTGGCGCTTGACCACCCATAATCGTCACGGATAACTGGCTGTTGTTGCATTTTCTTCGCTTCCGGCTTACCTTTGTCTTGCTCGATGAAGTTCGGAGCTTTATGCGGTTGACAAACAACCACTTAGGTGAAGTTTTTGTGCTCAAGAATGACCGCCGTCATTTTTACAGACTGTTTGTGATGTATATTATTATTGTCGTTTCTTTCAGGAATAACGGACCTGGATTACCGGGTTGAAACAGCTTAATCGGAGGTTGTATGCGGACCAGGCAATTTGTGGAATTGGAAAACAAATATGGAGCTCACAATTACAGCCCGTTGGATGTCGTCATTACCCGTGCCAGGGGAGTCTGGGTCTATGACGTCGAGGGCCGGAAGTATCTGGATTGTCTGGCCGCTTACTCCGCCGTCAATCAGGGCCACTGCCACCCGAGGATCCTAAAGGTTATGACCGACCAGGCCAGGAAGGTGACGCTCACCTCACGCGCGTTCCGCAACGACCAGCTTCCCCTCTTATACCGAGATCTGAATAAGCTGTCGGGCATGGATATGGCGCTTCCGATGAATTCCGGAGCAGAGGCGGTCGAGACGGCTGTGAAGGCCGCACGGAAATGGGGGTACAAGGTCAAAGGCATTCCTTCCGATCAGGCAGAGATCATAGTTTGTGCCAATAACTTTCACGGCCGGACCACGACCATCGTCAGTTTTTCCACGGACGAGCAGTACCGGGACGGTTTTGGTCCGTTGACACCGGGATTCCGGATCATTCCGTACGGGGACGTCGAAGCTCTTCGCCGTGCGATCTCTCCGAACACGTGCGCGTTTCTCGTGGAACCGATCCAGGGCGAGGCAGGCATCATTGTGCCACCGGCCGGTTTTCTTAAGCAGACGTACGACGCCTGCCGGTCCAACAACGTTCTTTTCATCGTGGACGAAATCCAATCCGGACTTGGGCGCGCAGGCAGGCTCTTCGCGTACCAGTACGAGGATGTGAAACCGGACGCCGTCATTGTGGGAAAAGCTTTGTCGGGAGGGTTTTATCCCATTTCCGCCGTACTGGCTCGCAAGGAACTGTTGGGCGTGTTTAATCCCGGAGATCACGGGAGCACGTTCGGCGGGAATCCGCTGGCCTGTGCCATTGCCCGGGAATCTTTGAAAGTGCTGCTGTCGGAAAAACTGGTGCAGAAAAGCGCTAAGATGGGTGATTACTTCATGAAGAAACTGCGCATGATGAAGAGTCCACACGTGCGTGACATTCGCGGAAAAGGTCTCTGGATTGGGATCGAGCTGAAGTCCCTGGCGCGCCCGTTCTGCGAGAGGCTCAAGGATGAAGGCGTGCTGTGCAAGGAAACCCACGACCTGACTCTTCGCATAGCGCCGCCGCTGTGCATTACCAGGAAAGAGATCGACTGGGCCTTTGAACGGATCAAAAGAGTCCTCGAAGGCTGAGAAAGTCCTTATGTCCGGAAAGAAGCTGGCTGTTGTGGCGCTGGGCGGCAACTCCCTGATTCACGACATGGAAAAAGGGACCATCGACGATCAGGAGCGGAACATGTACGAAACATGTCTGAATCTGGTCCAGCTCATTGAACGGGACTACCATATCGTCCTGACGCACGGCAACGGGCCCCAGGTGGGCAACATCATGCTGAGCAACCTGGCCGGATTCAAACTGTTCGGCCTTCCGGACATGCCGTTGGACGTGGACGTGGCTTACTCCCAGGGATTTGTCGGATATGTGATCGAGCAGCAACTGCGGAACGTGCTGGAGGAAAGAAAGATCGAGCGGGACATCCTCACGATCATTACAGAAGTGCTTGTCGATAAGAACGACCCCGCATTCAAGAACCCGACCAAACCGATCGGGCCTTTCTACACGCAGGAGGAGGCGGAACGGATCACCCGGGACACGGGAGCGGCATTCGCCAAAGACCCTCGCGGCCGCGGATGGCGGCGTGTGGT
>JBBIJR010000136.1:0-4551 GCA_037445875.1 Bacteroidota bacterium
CGGACATGCTCAACAGGTATGTCGGGCATAATACCGTGGCCCAGGTTGAAGATGAATCCATCGTGGGGTCGCATTTTGTCCAGGATGTCCCCTGCGCGTTCCTCAATCACCCCGGGTGGCGCATACAGGACGTGTGGATCCAAATTTCCCTGAATGGCTACGGACGGGCCCAAGAGGTCCTTGGCCCTCGCGATATCCATGGTCCAATCCACACTGACCACGTCGGCCCCCAATTCGCGGATCCGATACAAAAACGGCGAGCCCCCTTTGACGAAGACGATCAGGGGCACCCCCCTTCGCTCTATCCGCTCCATAACGTACAGCATCCATCGCCATGCGAATTCTAGATAATCATGTTCCGACAACATGCCGGCCCAAGTGTCGAACAACTGAAACGCCTGCGCACCGGCTCGGATTTGTGCGTTTGCATAGTCTACGACCGTGTCGGCTATTTTCTGCAGCAGCACATGGGCCGTTTGGGAATCGCTCATGAGGAATGGTTTGGTTTTTTTCAGTTCACTCGCATTACCGCCGTCCACCGCGTACGATAGAAGCGTAAAAGGGGCGCCCGAAAAACCAATCGTCGGCACGCGGCGCTCTAATTCCTTTCTCACCTGCCGGATGATCTGCATGACAAAAGGAGTTTTCTCTTCGGCCGTTGGTACGATCAGCCGGTCCACGTCGCTGCGGGAGCGAACCGCATTGGATAGAACGGGTCCGGATTCGGTAAACTCGACGTGCAGACCCATCGCTTCGAGCGGGATCAGGATGTCCGAGAAGATGATGGCGGCATCCACACCGATCAGGTCCACGGGCTGAAGAGTTACGATGGTGGCAAGATCCGGCGTCTTGCATAGTCCGAGAAAAGTGGTTTTGGCACGTACCTCGCGATACTCCTTCAGGTAACGTCCGGCCTGGCGCATGAGCCAGATGGGTCGCCGTTCCGTAGGACGTCCAAATGCCGCTTCAATCAACAGGTAGGGTGGGGCCGACACGGTACCTCAGTCAGGAATGTTGGTGAACTTGTAGCCGACTCCCCGGATGGAGTGAATGTACTTCGGATCCCTGGGGTCGGGCTCGAAGTATCCCCGCAATTTTACGACAAAATTGTCTACCGTCCGGGTGGAAGGCAGCGTTTCGTATCCCCAGACCTTCGTCAGAATGGTCTCCCGGGTGACCACACGACCTTCGTTCTCGATCAGGAGCTTCATCAGAAGGCATTCTTTCTTGGTGAGTTGGATCTTGACGCCTCGAGCCACCGCCTCGTAGTTCTGAAAGTCAACGGCGTTTTGACCGAACCGATAGATGGCCTGCTCCACAGGCTCGCGCGGAGGAGCCGTGCGGCGCAGCAGCCCACGAACGCGCAGAAGGAACTCGTCGAGGTTGAAAGGCTTTCCGAGATAGTCATCCCCGCCTAACTTGAGCCCCTCGACACGGTCGAGCGGACGGTTCTTGGCCGTCAGGAACAGGATCGGCGTCCTCACGTCGGTCTTCCGAATTGTTTCGCACACTTCGTAGCCGCTCAATTTAGGGAGCATCACATCGAGAATAACAAGGTCATAGGCGCCGCTCTTCCACTTTGCCAGCGCGTCCTCTCCGGTGGCCGCCCAGGTGACATCGAACTCCCCCTCCAGATTGAACAAGAGCGATTCCGCAATGTTCTTCTCGTCTTCTACCAGCAGTAGCTTTTGCACGTTCGTATCCCTGTGATTCAGTGGACCAGGGGAAGGGAAACGACGAAGGTGGTTCCCCGGTTCGGGCCTTCGCTCATGACTTCGACGGTTCCGCCGTGCCGGTCAACGATGCTCTTGACAATGAAGAGGCCGACGCCGGTTCCCTTCACGTTGCGCGTCATCTCGTTACCCGAACGGTAAAAGAGGTCAAAAATGTGCGGTAAGTCGGAGGAGTCGATGCCGACGCCATTATCACCAACCTGCAGAACGGCCCGATGATCGTTCTTTCGCAGCTGAAGTGTGATCTGCTTGGGCGGGGTCGAGTATTTGACGGCGTTTTCCAGCAGATTGTCGACGACCGAAAGCAACGCCTGGGGATCGCCCTGCACCAGCACGTCGGGCTCGAGATCGGTGTTCAGGTTGACGGCTTCGTCCTCCGCATAGCGCTCTATCTTACCCAGGACGGTTCCTATCAGGTCGGTCAGATTCACGGGCTGGAGTTCGAACTCGTACTCGCCGCGTTCGATCTTCCCCGCTTCCAGCACATTCTCGACCAGTCTTTCCAGCCGTCCCGTATCGTGTAAAGAGTGACGGAGGAACAATCGCTGTTTCTCCCCGGGAACCTCCTTTGTGAGCATGGTCTGGAGGTACAGTTTGAGAGAGGCCAGAGGCGATTTCAACTCATGCGTGACGCTCAGCAGGAAATTCTTTTGCTGGGCCTTGAGGAGGACTTCTTTACGCAGCGTAACGTACATGATTCCAACGCCGACCAGGACCATCACGGCAAAGAAAACTCCTTCGGAAATGAACATCACGGTCTTTCGGTCCGTGCGGTCCATGAGTCCGGCCATGAACTGGGTCTCTGGACGGACGAGCAGCGGAAGTTTGAGAATGCGAGCGGGTCCGTACTCAAAGGGTTCCTGGCGGGTTTGAGGCCGCCGTTCCACGGTGAGTTCCGGATATCGCCCGGCGATCCAGAGCTGAAGTTGGTCCCAGTCGATGGATGAGGATATGACCATACCGGTTGGGTCTTTGTAATACATCGCGTCTCCACGGCCGTAGAACGTACTGAAGTTTTCCGCACGGAGCGGTTCGGGTATTTGATCCTTGGGCAGGCCGAGCCGGAGGTTCCGGTGATAAGGCCGGTGGCTTCGCTCCAGTTCGGTAAAGCGGATCAATTGTTTTTCGTAGTGGCGATTGATCTCCTCATAGGCTCGCTGGCATTGTATCGAGAGGACGCTCTGGTGGAGTTGGTAGACGGCCTTGTTCTGGTTTACCTGATAGTAGATCCACCATACGATCTGCGCAATGAGGATGGAGACGACGACCGTGAAGACGATGAACGGTATTCTGGCTGTTTGGTCACGGCCCCAACTCCTTTTGAAAGCGGCACGCCTCAAAAAATCGCCTTCCAGGCCTTGTCGATGGCGGACACGGTCTTTTCGAGGTGCCCGTTCTCATGGACCGCCGACAGGAAACACACCTCGTACCCCGAGGGGGGAAAATAGACGCCTTCCTCCAGCAGCATTCGATGCATGCGGTTGAACCTGTCCATGGTCGAGCCGTCGATCTGTGAGGCCCGGCGGACCGCCTTCCGATCGAAGTAGATCCAGAACAGCGAGCCTATCCGGTTGACCGTGATGGGATAATCGCAACTCGCGATGAGCGATTGGAGCGCCTCCTGTATCCACGCTCCCTTTCGCTCCAGATCGTCGTAAACGGTCCAATCCGACAGCAGCTCCAGCTGGGCGATACCCGCGCTCATGGCAAGGGGGTTCCCGGACAACGTACCGGCTTGGTACATCCGGCCAAGTGGGGCGACCATACTCATGAGCTCCCTTCGGCCCGCGTAGGCTCCTACGGGTAATCCTCCTCCGATGATCTTTCCGTAGGTCACGAGATCGGGCTTGATGCCGTAAAGTCCCGCGGCGCCGTCAAACCGGACACGAAACCCGGAGATAACTTCGTCGAAAATCAACACACAACCGTACCGGTCACACAGCGATCGCAGGGTCCGGAGGTACTCCGGCCGCTGGAGAAGAAGGCCGTTGTTGGCGGGAATCGGCTCGATGATCACGGCTGCAGTTTCCTTCCCGTGTCGCCGCAGGAATTCTTCGACCGCCTGTTCATCGTCCAGCGGAAGCACAGCCGTGTTTCGGGCCGTTTCTTCCGGCACGCCCAGGGAAGAAGAAATTCCGAAGGTGGCCAGTCCCGAGCCCGCCCGGACCAGCATAGCGTCGGAGTGGCCGTGGTAACAACCTTCAAACTTCAGGATCTTGTCCCTTCCGGTGAATGCACGGGCCAGGCGAAGCGCCGACATGACCGCTTCGGTGCCGGAATTGACGAAACGAACCATATCGATGTGTTCGATACGCTCGACCATCATGCGTGCCAATGTGACCTCATAATGACACGGCGCGCCGAAACTCGTTCCGTTTTCCGCAGCCTCCTTAACCGCTCCGACAATAGCGGGGTGTGCATGTCCGAAGATCAGGGGACCCCATGAGTTGCAGTAGTCGATGTATTCGTTACCGTCCTCGTCGGTGATGTACGGACCTCGTCCGCGACGCAGGTACGGCGGGATGCCGCCGACAGAAAGAAAAGCGCGAACAGGTGAGTTGACGCCGCCGGGCATCAACTTTCGGGCCTCTTCAAACAGTGATTGGGATTTCGTGAGATCCAGCATGGCTTGTGGTTGTCTGAGTTTTGCCAAATTACTAAACGGGCGGGCGTTAATCAAGGTGAAACAAGAAGGTCGAGAAAAGAAAAACGCCAGTCTCGAGGGAGACTGGCGTTTTTCCAATGACGCCTGGATGGATGTGCTTAGATTACATGGAGACGGCTGGAACGTCTTTCCTTCTTGGTAGATTGGCGTGAT
>JBBIJR010000137.1:0-4277 GCA_037445875.1 Bacteroidota bacterium
TTCAACCTCTCCGAGGATGAAGATCAAGAAAAAGACTAGCTCGACCCCGATTCTCGTCCGCCAGGCCTGGCGGCCTACCTGTTCCTTCATCTTTCCCGGCAGTTCCACTCGATCTCCATCTCCATTCTTCTAATTGCCATATTATCATAGTCTTAGGAAAATCCTCATAAAAGGGGCTTTTTGCCAGAATGTGGGTAAAAGTCATTGTCTGGCAACGACTTTATGGCGAGATTTGGAATGTACAGGTGGCTCTTGATCCAACGACAGTTCAGAGGAAAACCATGACAGATTCGAAAGCTCGCACGAGTACGGGGCCGTCGCCGAAAAAAACGGTGGTCAACGAACATATCCTCGAAATCGTCAGCGATTCCGGCGAAGGTGCCCAGAAGACCGGACAAAGCATGGGCATGATCTCGGCCAAAATGGGCAACGGCGTCTGGACCGTGGAGATCATACCCGCCGAGATCCAACCGCCTGCACGATCCAAGGCTGGGGCTTCGGGCATACGCATTCGCATCGGTTCCAGCCGAATCACCAACATGGGCGACGAAGCCGACCTGGTGGTTGCAATGAATGAACAAGTGCTGTACGGCCGCATCGATCAACGCGCTTTTCGGCCGGGTACTATCATTCTTCTCGACAACAAGTGGGCGACGCATGAAGTTCTATCCATCCAGCAGGAGTACGCCGAGGCACTGAAGGATTTGAAGGGACGAGGCTACGAGATCATTGAGATCCCCATCGAACAGGAAGCCATGAAGCATATGGCGGATCCGCGGCGCGGCAAGAACATGTGGGTGCTGGGTATGCTGTGCTACCTTTACACGCGAGAAATGGAAAAAGCGGAAACCCAGATCAGGCACGTGTTCAGGAAGAAAAAACAGGATGTCGTCGAGATCAACCTGAGGCTCCTGCACGCGGGATACGAATGGGCGGCGGAGAATCTTGGATTCCGGTACGAAATACCCGCCATGAAGGTCGAAGGGGAATACGTGGTGATGAACGGCAACGAGGCGATCAGTCTGGGTACGTTAGCCGCGGGTATAGAAGTGTGCGCGATGTATCCGATCACGCCGGCCACATCCGCCTCCCATCACCTGGCCGAGTGTTTTGAGTCGGCCGGCGGCCTGATTCACCAGGCCGAAGATGAGATTGCCGCCATCGGTTTTGCGATCGGGGCTTCGTACGCCGGAAAGACGGCCATCACCATTACCTCCGGGCCGGGCATGGCGCTCAAGACGGAATTCATCGGCCTCGCAGTGATGGCGGAGGTGCCTCTCGTCATTGTGGATGTACAGCGCGGTGGACCGTCAACGGGTCTTCCGACCAAGGTTGAGCAAGGCGACTTGCTGTATTCGGTGTTCGGCCAGCCGGGCGACACGCCCAAGATCGTACTGGCCGCGGCAACCATCGAGGAGTGTTTTCATTTCGTCATTTTGGCGAGGCGTCTTGCCGAAGCCTTTCGGATGCCGGTCATCCTGCTCACGGACGCCAATCTGGCCACGGGCGTTCAGCCGTTCGCGAGACCGCGGATAGAGCACGAGTGGTTCGCGCCGCCGGTCGACCAGAGTCCATGGAAAGAAGGTGTGCCGCCGTTCGACTGGGATGAAGAAACCGGACTCAGCCGCCGGCCTATCCCCGGTCAAAAAGACGGGATGTACACTTTGACAGGCCTAGCACACGATCAGGAAAGCCACGTCGCCTACGAGGCCGATATCAATCAAATCGGCTGCAATCGGCGGAGCCGAAAGCTGGCCGCATTTCTGCAATCCCTTAAACCCCCGACGATTCATGGCGACGACAAAGGCGATCTCCTGGTGGTGGGGTGGGGATCGACGCTGGGGGCGATCGAGGAGGCGGTGGACAAAGCACGCTCGACGGGAGGAAAGGTGTCTTCCCTTCATTTGCGGTTTCTCTGTCCGCTGGAGCCGGGCCTGAAGGAAATCTTCAAACGCTTCAAGAAGATCATTACCGTCGAGATAAACTACAGCGACGATGCAAACGATCCACTGATCACACCGGAATCGAGACGTTTGTCCCAGCTGGCGTGGTACCTGCGGGCTTCGACATTGACCGAAGTCGATTGTTTCTCCAATGTTCATGGGCAGCCGATTCGACCGGGCATGATCTTTACCATGATCAAGAAGGAATTGAATCTTGTGGCAGACCGTGAACTGGTAACGGCGTAAACGCGCACAGTCCTTTGGAAAGACCACTTCAAGAAGGAGATTACCCGTGTTTGGTCTAAAGTCCGACTGCATCCTCGATATTCCCGAGGAGTATTACACACTGGCCGACTATGAGAGCGCCATTGCGCGCTGGTGCCCGGGATGTGGGGATCACGGCATACTGACGGCCGTCCAACGGCTGTGCCGGGAAAAACAACTTCCCCCTGAAAAGACGGTTTTTGTGTCCGGTATCGGATGCTCGAGCCGGTTCCCACACTATATGAATACCTTTGGATTCCACGGGCTTCACGGACGGGCGTTGCCCGTGGCGTGTGGCGTCAAATTCCGCCGCCCGGACCTGCATGTGTTTGTAGCTACGGGAGACGGGGACTGCTGTTCCATCGGAACGGCTCACTGGATTCATGCGATCCGGTACAACATGGACATCACGGTGATGATGTTTGACAACGAGATCTACGGCCTGACCAAGGGCCAGATGTCTCCCACGTCCATCAAGGGGACGATCTCCAACACGAGTCCCCGAGGATCGGTACTGCCTCCTATCAACCCGACGCAGACAACGCTGGGCGTTGCTAATGTTTCGTTTGTCGCGCAAACGGTTGACTGGAATCCGGCGCATCTGTTTGCCACGATTGAGGCGGGCTTCGAACATCCGGGTTTTTCTTTCATCCGCGTGCTGCAGCGGTGTCCCGTTTACCAGAAGGAACGCCATGAGGCGGCCGTCGCGGACCCGGGAGCGATCACGTTGTTGACCCATCCGAACGGTATTCAAGTGGACCCGCAGGTGGCCAAGATGTACAAGCACGTCGTTGAACACGATCCCGCCGACCTCAACAAGGCGCGCGAATGGGCCGAAAACCAGGACCGACTGGTCATCGGCCTCTTATATCAGGACAAGAACAAGGAACGATACGACTTGTACGGCGCCCACAACATGGGCCGAACACCTGAAGAAAAGGAACAGGCGATCAACAAAGAACTCGACAAGTTTGCGGTGTGAAGCAAGCCAACGATGATCGGCGAGAGAGAGGTTGTTTCGATGACGAGTCCATATAACAAGTTTTCCGAACTCGATGCATTCTTGAAATCAAGTACCGCCCCGTCGCGCGATGATCACGAGCAGCAGGCTGACGATCAGGAGATTACGGCCACAAGGGCGAGCGCCCCTCTGCAATGGCCGGATCCGGTGGCTTCGGAGGACGAACAGAACGTCAAGGCGTTTTGGAGGAGCCTTAGAGCTTTCTACCGAACGGCGGAAGGCGGCGGTTTACTGGATGATAAAGGGCATCCCGTGTTGTATCCGGCCCTGTTGGCGCCGTTCCGGGACATGCGTCGTGTTCGCCATGACTACCCGGTCTGGCTGGCCGACCCGGACGGACCCTTCGAGGCCTCTCGCATGGAACCGCTGCCCGAGCTGTTAAGCCGCGCCGTCGGTGCGTTCGCTCCGGGCCCGTCCGACGCCAGGATTCTCAAGGAAAACCTGGCGCGCCTTGAACTCATCGTGCGAACGTCCATGCCCGCCGGCGCATCGTCCACGCCATTCTCGGAACTGATGACGTCCTCTCTGCAGGAGCTCGAGAGCCAGCTGGCCATACAAGGCCCGGAGGGGGCCGGGTTCTCGGAAGATATCGCAAAACTCCGCCGCAACCTGCCTTCGTCGGGTCGCCTCGTGCCGTTCTCGGAGAAAACAGCAGCACTGTTACTTGCGGCTGCGATACGCGCGGAATGCGGAAGGCGAGGTGGGGAACTGATGAAAGAGGCGGAGCAGTTACGGGGGAAGCTCAACGAACTCTTGAGGATCGAACATGAAAAGGACCCCGCGTCAAGGGCTCCCGCGACATTGAAAAGCTCATACGGGTACGGTGCCTCCTACATCGATTTCGACAAGTTCTCAAACGTGCTCCCTGACACGGCAAACGAATCCATGCCGCCCGATCGCTTGGAACGAATAGAGAACCTTGTGAAGACGTTGAAGCGCGCAGCCAGCTTCTGGTCGGACAATGCGGTTATCGTGATGGCGGACGAGTTGGCGGATACTTTGATCGGTCCCAACGACGTTTCGTCCGTGAGACTATTGCCGGCAAGCAA
>JBBIJR010000138.1:0-4276 GCA_037445875.1 Bacteroidota bacterium
AAACAACCCGAAACGACCTCGAACTGAAACCTGATTCTTAGCAGAGTGCCGAAGAGGGGAGTTGAACCCCTACGCTCTTTCGAGCACTAGTACCTGAAACTAGCGTGTCTGCCATTTCACCACTTCGGCAAGTACCGTCAAGCGCGTCCAGTATAAGAAATAGCCTGCCAAGTTTCAAGCCTTATCCGCGTGGAAGCTCAGCTCGATACCTACCGGACAGTGATCGGACCCCATGACATGGGGCATGATCCATGCGCGTTTCAAACCAGGGAGCAGGTTGTCCGATACGAAATGATAATCGATCCGCCAGCCGACGTTGCGCTCGCGGGCGCCGGTGACGTAGTCCCACCAGCTGTAGTGGTTGGGTTCCTTGCAGAAGTGGCGGAACGTGTCCACGTAGCCGTGTGAAACGAGCTTGTCCATCCACGCCCGCTCCACCGGCAGGAAGCCGCTGACGGTCTCGTTCTCCCGGGGCCGCGCGATGTCGATCTCCTTGTGAGCCGTATTGTAGTCGCCGCAGATGACCAGCCTCTTGCCTTTCCGCTTCAGCGCGTCGATATAGTCCAGGAACTCTTCGTAGAACTCCATCTTGTAACTCAGCCGGTCCGGGCCCATCTTGCCGTTGGGAAAATAGACGTTGAACAGCAGGAAGTCGCCGTGGTCGGTCATGAGTACGCGGCCCTCGGAGTCGAATTTTTCGATACCGAAGCCTTTCTGAATGCGGGCGGGCTTGTCCTTGGTAAACGTAGCCACTCCGCTGTAACCCTTGCGTTCGGCGCTGCAGAAATAGCCGTGATAGCCGGCGGGGTTCACAAGGTCCGCTTCCAACTGGTCGACGTGAGCCTTGGTTTCCTGCACGCAGAGAACATCCGGTCCGGTCTTGCGCAGCCACTCCGCGAAGCCCTTCTTGGCCAGCGACCGCAATCCATTGACGTTCCAGGACAATATAATCATCGTACATCTTCCTCCGCACCGACGGCGGCCAATGTACACGAAGGCCGTACCTTCTGCAAATGGATTTTAGCGCGCCGATTCCGCCGGCAGCGTCAGCACAAACGTGGCCCCATGCCCTTCGCGGCTCGCCACATCGATCCGTCCGCCGTGCTTCCGCATGATATTGTATCCGATCGACAGACCCAACCCTGTTCCCTTGCCGACGGGTTTGGTCGTGAAGAACGGATCGAAAATCTTGCCCTGAATGGATTCCGGGATACCGGTGCCGTCGTCACGTATGGAGATCCGCACCGTAGGAACGTTTCTGCGTCCTGAATCGGAAGTCCGATGTTCCGTGGACAGCCACACGTGCCCCTTACCGGGAATGGCCTGGAAGGCATTGACGAGCACATTCATGAAAACTTGGTTCAGGAGGCCGGGGTAGCACGGAATCGTTGGAAGTGAACCGTATGATCGTACGATCTCGACCCGGCCGTCATAGACCGGGCGAAGTAAATCCAAGGTGAGATCGAGCATCTCGTGCACGTTCGCCGGCTCCTTGTTTGTTTCTTCGAGCCGCGAAAACATGCGGAGGTCTTCCACGATCCGCTGAATCCGTTCGGCCCCGTGCTGACACGTCCGAATCACCTGGGCGGCATCGCGCTGGATGAACGCATAGTCGTGTTTGCGTTTCACGCGTTCGACGTTCTGCCTCAGTTCCGGGTGGCCCAGCCGGTCGGATGACCGGTCGTACTCCTGGATGATGGCTTCGAGTCCCGCGATGTATTCCTGAAAATGCGAGAGATTGCCGGCGATGAAGCCCAGGGGGTTGTTGATCTCGTGGGCGATCCCGGCCACGAGTTGTCCGAGAGAGGCCATTTTTTCGGACTGCACAAGCTGCGCCTGCGCTTGCTTGAGTTCGCGTGTTCGGAGTTCGATTCTTTCTTCGAGTTCTTCGGTCTGTTTCCTCAGCAGGCGCACGCGGAAACGTACGATCGCAACGACACCGCCGCCGAGGCCAGCCGCGTACAGCAACAGGGCCCACCACGAACGATACCAGGGAGGCAATACGGCGAAGGTGAACACGTCCTGGGGCCCCGCTTCGCCTGTGCCGATCCGGGCACGCACGTGGAAGGAATACCGGCCTTCCGAGAGGTTGGTGTAGTCCTTGCGGGTCTCGGCTGTCCAGGCCGACCACTGTCCGTCGTATCCCTCCAGCCGATACTGGTAGAACCGTTCGGAGGGATGATCGAATTCCGGAGCGGCGAACTCGATGCGCAGGGAATTGTACCCGTGATCGAGCGGAGCAGGCTCGGCCATTCGCGTGCCGTCGAACACAACCGAGTCGCCGGCCAGGGTGACCCTTCGAACCAGCGCCGACGGCAGGCTTCCGGCCGCGGCCGGATGACGCGTGTCGTAGCGAACAATGCCCTCCGGGCCGCCGGTCCAAACAACGCCGCCCTCCTCGAAAAGGGACAAGACGGATGACAGGATGTGCCCGCCGAACGATACTTTTTCAGACCGTCCAAAGTCCGGAGCCGAACGAACGAGAAAAGCCTGTGTGGTCCCGCCCGCGCCGATCCAGAGATCGCCGTGCGATCCGGGAACGATGGGGTACACGGGTGCATCGATCACACCGGTGTGGGCTTCGAATCGCCTCGCCTCGGGTCGGAAAACGTAGACACCCTTTGCCGTGGCGGCGAGGATGCGGCCGCCCACATGATAAGGTATCGTCCATTGTTCAGGAAGGCTGTCGCCCGATCCGTATCGGACGATGGGGCCTTCCGCCTTCCTTCCCAGATCGAGAATGCCCTGCATGCTCGTCCCGGCCCAGACCCGGCCTGCGTCGTCCTCTTCGACGTGACGGATCTCCTCGGAAACTCCCGCCACCATGCCCGCATGCTTCCAAACGCCGCCGCGCAGGCGCAGAAGCAGAAGACCTCGCGTGAGGCCCACATAGACGAGTTGATCATCGATCCGCGAGCGGAAGAGACTGAAAGCATTCTCGCGGCCCACGGTCTGAATACCCAAAGGCCCAACGAGCAGGACTCCTCGATTGGAGGCAACCAACAGACCCTCTTCCGTTGACAGCAAATCCCAGCATTGGGTACTTATCGCTGAAAGCGGCGAGAACCTCGTCTCGACCGCCCGGACTTCAGGTCTTGGCGGTGTGGGACCTTCCGGGCCCAGCACAAAAACGCCCTGGTCCGTTGCCGCGTACAACCGGCCCGCATGACGTGTGATAGCATATACCGTCCCTTTCAGTCCGTGCCGCTCGTCGAACATACTGAGCGGCGATGCGACATCGATGCGGGAGATTCCCTTGTCCAGGGCCAGCCACAGTCCTTCCTGGCGGTCGACGAACACGCTGTGCACGCTGAAGTCTTGAAGGCCGGAACTTCGATCGTATACCGCACGATGGCCCGTTGCAACATCGAGCACCGCCACGCCGCCCCGGACCGTGGCCAGGGCCAGCCTCCCATCCCTTAGCCAGGCCGCATGAAACAGTTGATGCTCGCGGATGAACGCATCCAACGGCGTCTTCCAAGCCGTGATCGAGGCGCCGTCATAGTGGAACAAGCCGTCCCGCCTTGTTCCGATGAGCAGGCGGCCGCCCGGTGTTCGCATGCCAAACGAGATCCCCTGGTCCGCAAAAAACTCTCCACCGGGCACTACAACCAGCGTTTCGCCGTCCAGGCGCATCAAGCCCACCTTGCTCTGTCGCACGAAGAGCGTTGTGTCAACGACGAAAGCCGGATAGAACCGACTTTCGGCGCGCCACACGCGAAGTTCACCGTGCCGATACCGGATCAGATAAGGATGGGTCGAGAAATAGACGGCATCGTTGACAGCCAGCGTATGCCACACGTCTGTAAAATCCCTCACGGAATCCGGAAGCAGGTGTTGAAGGGGGCAAAACTCGAGCTGTCCCGACCGGCTTGCGGCGAGATAGCCGAATTCTCCCTTTCCGCCGACGTATATCGCGCCGTCGCGGCCGACGGCGAGCGAGCGGACCGTTGTGCTCCGTTGCGTGCGAATGAGGCGCCAGCCGGTGCCGTCAAACTCCAACACGCCGTCGTTGTTACCCACGTACAGGATGCCCCGTCCATCCTGCACGATGGCCCAGTTCTGCGCACTCGCCCGGTAATCGCGCGGTGAGTAGTTCACCAGATACGGAATGCCCCGCGCAGCCTCCTGCGCCGCGATGCGGCTCTCCGCGGATGAGTGGACGAGGGTCAACGACAAAAAGGCCGATATCCAACCCCCCATCGTGCGGAAGATCATGCGGCGAAACAACCGTCCTGTGCTGTGTGGACCGACGCCGGTGATCCGGAGCCACGCC
>JBBIJR010000139.1:0-4100 GCA_037445875.1 Bacteroidota bacterium
TCGTCGTATTTGATACCAGCGTCACGCTGGGCCTCATCCGTATTTACACCAAAAAAGCGATCCAAAATCTGCTGGACATTTTTGAAGATCAATCGAATCAAACCGCGGACAGCGCCAAAGACCTGATCGATTCCGAATTCGGTTCGCTGCTCGGCGACGCACTGGACGAGTCCTTCAAGTAGCTTGATCATCGAACGTTAAACATTAATTGAAAGAGGCTCCGGATGTTTATCAATTGGGCGTTGCAAGAGATCAACCTGAAGATCGTCTACTATGGCCCCGGCATGAGTGGCAAGACCACCAATCTGGAATACATTCACTCGAAAATGGATCCGTCGCTGGCGGGTGAACTTGTTTCGCTCAAGACCAAGGAGGACCGCACGATTTTCTTCGACTTTTTGCAGCTCGAAGTGGGCCGCATCAAGGGCAAGAAACCGAAATTCAATCTCTATACGGTGCCCGGCCAGGTCTATTACGCGTCCAGCCGCAAGGTCATCCTGAACGGCGTCGACGGCATCGTGTTCGTCGCCGACTCGCAGAAACACCGCATGGACGGCAACATCGAGACGCTGCTGGATCTGGAGAACAACCTTCGCGAGGACGGCCACAGCCTCGACTCGTTCCCGTGGGTGATCCAGTACAACAAACGCGACCTGCCCGACATCGACGCCATCGACAACCTGCAGAAGCGCCTGAACTACTTCAATGTTCCGTACTTCGAGGCAATCGCCATCAAAGGCAACGGCGTATTCGATACGCTCAAGGCCATCATCAACAAAGTCGTCTCCAACGTGCAGAAGCAGTTGTAAGTTTTTCCAAATCTCGAAAACGACAAGCCCCGTCGGACCGCCGGCGGGGCTTTTTTCGTGGGCATGCATCAATACGTTACTATCTGATCTCCATCATCTTCTTTGGTTCCGTCGCGTCCGATTTCCGCAGATGTAATCGCGCGGCTCCTTGCAATCGCGGAAGACCCGTGGCAAGCGTGGACCCGGCAACAAGAAGATACAACGCCGGGCTTCCAGAACCGGCCACGTTCCCGACATCTCCAGGCAAACATGACAACTATCATTGTGCCATTTCGGACCGGTGGGTATATTACCCTACGGGATGGGAATTCCATGCATAAGCACAATACAAATAAGCCATTGAAAAGGCGGCATGTTGGCATGTCAGAGCGGTTTAAGGAGAGAAAAATGAAACGGACAATGGTCACCGTGGACGGAAATGAGGCGGCAGCCTACGTGGCACACCACGTGAGCGAAGTCATCGCCATCTATCCGATCACGCCGTCCTCCGCGATGGGGGAATGGTCCGACGAGTGGTCTTCACACGGGCAGAAGAACATATGGGGTACGGTTCCTTCGGTCATCGAAATGCAAAGCGAAGGAGGCGCGGCGGGCGCAGTACACGGCGCGCTGCAGACCGGTGCGCTCACGACCACGTTCACGTCCTCGCAGGGTCTGCTCCTGATGATCCCCAACATGTTCAAGATCGCCGGAGAGCTGACCTCGACGGTCTTTCACGTCGCGGCCCGTTCGGTGGCCACGCACGCGCTCTCGATCTTCGGCGACCACAGCGACGTCATGGCGGTCCGCGCCACGGGGTGGGGCCTGCTGTGCTCGCACTCGGTGCAGGAGGTGATGGACTTTGCCCTCATCGCGCACGCGGCCGCGCTCGAGGCGCGCGTGCCGCTGATGCATTTTTTCGACGGGTTCCGCACGTCGCACGAGGTGATGAAGGTCGAACAGCTGACGGAAGACGACCTGCGGGCAATGATGGATGAGGAACTCATCCGGGCGCACCGGCTGAGAGGACTATCGCCGGACCGGCCGGTGATGCGCGGCTCTGCGCAGAATCCGGACGTGTTCTTTCAGGCGCGCGAGACGGTTAATCCGTTTTATAAGGCCTGCCCGGCCATCATGCAGAAAACGATGGACAAGTTCGCAAAACTCGTCGGCCGGCAGTATCACCTGTTCGACTACGCCGGCGCGCCCGATGCGGACCGCGTCGTCGTCGTCATGGGGTCCGGGGCGGCCACGACCGAAGAGACGGTCGAATATCTCATGAAGAAAGGCGAGAAGGTCGGCGTCGTCAAAGTGCATCTGTACCGGCCGTTCTCGAAAGAGCACCTTGCGAAGGCCCTGCCGAAGACCGTACAGAAGATCACAGTGCTCGACCGGACCAAGGAGCCGGGGGCACCGGGCGAGCCGCTGTACCAGGACGTCGTTACGGCGCTGACGGAGCTGTATATGGAGGGCCAACTGCCCACTCAGAAGCTCCCGCGTATCACCGGTGGGCGATACGGCCTGTCGTCGAAGGAATTTACCCCGGCCATGGTCAAGTCGGTCTTCGATGAAATGAAAAAAGACCGGCCCGGGAACCACTTCACCGTCGGCATCCGCGATGATGTGACGCACTCAAGTCTGGAGTACGATCCGGGTTTCAACACCGAACGACCGGACGTCGTGCGGGCCCTGTTTTACGGCCTCGGCGCGGATGGCACCGTGGGCGCCAACAAGAATTCGATCAAGATCATCGGAGAAGATACCGATAACTACGCGCAGGGTTATTTCGTGTACGACTCGAAGAAATCGGGTTCCGTGACCATCTCGCACCTGCGTTTCGGCCCGCGCGAAATCCGTTCCGCCTATCAGGTAGGCTCCGCAAATTTCGTGGCGTGTCATCAGTTCACGTTCCTCGAAAAGTATGACATGCTCGCCCCGGCCGTCGAAGGAGGCACGTTCCTGCTCAACAGTCCCCATGGTCCCGATGAAGTTTGGGACCGCCTGCCGAAGCGAGTGCAGGAAGCTCTGATCAAGAAGAAGTTGAAGTTCTACGTGATCGACGGCTACAAGGTTGCGCGCGAGACCGGCATGGGAGGACGGTTCAACACGATCATGCAAACATGCTTCTTCGCCATATCCGGCATCCTGCCGCGTGACAAAGCGATCGAAGCGATCAAGAACTCGATCGTCAAGACGTACGGGAAGAAGGGCGACGAGATCGTCCGCATTAATTTTCAGGCCGTGGACCAGACGCTGGCCAACCTCTACGAGGTGAAAGTTCCGGACCGGGTCACGAGCAAGGTGGAACTGCCGCCCGTGGTCTCGCCGCTGGCGCCGGAGTTTGTCAGAAACGTCACGGCGAAGATCATTGCCGGGTACGGCGATGACCTGCCCGTGAGCGCCCTGCCCGTGGACGGGACGTTCCCCAGCGACACGGCCCGTTGGGAGAAGCGCAACATTGCGCTGGAGATCCCGGTGTGGGACCCGCAGGTCTGCATCCAGTGCAACAAGTGCGCGATCGTGTGTCCGCACGCAACCATCCGCGTGAAGGTATTTGACCCCGCGAAACTGGACAACGTCCCTCCGACGTTCAAACACGTGCCGTACAGGGGAAAGGAATTTCCGGGCATGCACTATTCCGTGCAGGTGGCACCCGAAGACTGCACGGGCTGCGGCATCTGCGTCGATGTCTGCCCGGCGAAGAACAAGTCCGAGACGCGGCTGAAGGCGATCAACATGTCGCCGCAGGCCCCGCTGCGGGAAACGGAACGCGTGAACTGGGACTTCTTCCTCGACATCCCGGAAATGGACCGCCGCTCCATTCAGATCGGCTCGGTGAAAGGGTCGCAGTTCCTTCGGCCGCTGTTCGAATTCAGCGGCGCGTGCTCCGGCTGCGGCGAGACCCCTTACCTCAAGCTCATAAGCCAGCTTTTCGGTGATCGTTCCTTGATCGCCAACGCCACGGGCTGTTCCTCCATCTACGGCGGCAATCTGCCGACGACGCCGTGGGCGAAGAACAAGGAAGGCCGCGGCCCCGCGTGGACCAATTCGCTGTTCGAGGACAATGCCGAGTTCGGCCTGGGCTTCCGCCTTACGCTGGACAAGCAAAACGAATTTGCGCGTGAACAGCTCAAGCAGATGTCGGGGGCCGTCGGAGAGGAACTCGTACGGGCCATTCTGGATGCCGAGCAGCACGACGAGGCCAGCATGTACGAGCAGCGGCAGCGGATCCGGTCGCTGAAGGCCAAACTGGCCGACCTGAACACATCCGATGCGCGCCGGTTATACGATCTGGCCGACGTGCTCGTTCGC
>JBBIJR010000140.1:0-3936 GCA_037445875.1 Bacteroidota bacterium
CACAGCGTGGCCATCGCGGGAAGTGAGAATCTTTACGTGACCCAGGGAGACGAACAAAGGTGCGGATCGAGGCGGATGAGGAAATGCTGCCGAACATCAAGACGAAAGTGCGGGGCGGTGTCCTGTACGTGGGATACGAAGACGAGGGATGGTTCGGCTATCGCGGCAAGATTGAGGTCTTCGTCACGATGAAGGAGGTACGGGGATTGAGCGTGGCGGGCTCCGGCAACATCAAGGGTGAGACGCCGATCCAGTCGAAGGACCTTGACCTGGCGATTGCGGGTTCCGGCAGCATCAAATTGAACGTCACTGCTTTGTCGATCTCGGCGAACATCGCCGGGTCGGGCAACATGGACCTGTCCGGGCGATGTGACCGCAACAGGGTAACGATCAGCGGCAGCGGCGAACTGGCGGCCCTGGAACTGAATGCAGATGAATATGACATTCGCATCAGCGGCTCGGGCGGGACGAAGGTAAACGTCAAGGAATCGCTCGATGTCCGCATAAGCGGCAGTGGCTCCGTACGGTATGCCGGCAATCCCGAGCACGTCAATACGGACGTTAGCGGATCGGGCAGCGTCAAGAAGCTGGCGTCGGCCAAATAAGAACGAAATCGCGGTATCCAATTCCCGGCCGCGACCGGTAGGCTCCGCCGCGGCGTCAAGGGAGGAGGATGAGAGAACCAAAACGCCCGGTCTCCCCCAGGCCACCGGGCGTTGTTTTTTTATTGTCTCGGGTCGTCCCGTTTTATACCACGCCTTCGGGGTTGCGTTTCTTGTTCATCCGCTGCACTTCCACAGAATGTCCGCCCTTCGGGCTTCTCTCCGGCATACACCCGGCGTTACGCACTCGCCAACCGCGAAGCGGTGGCATTACAACCCATCCGATTGCGCAGAACTAACGAGAGATACAACTGGCCTTTCGAACAAAACCTGCGCAGCTTTAGGCCCCGTTAGCCCACTCGGTCTACGTTCTGGAGATTTCCCCGGTCCGTTCGTTGGCTACTTTTCGTATTCAAGCAGGAAGCCCTTGAACTCCCGCCGGTGCTGTTCCTCATCCGCCAGCAGTTCGATCACCATATCCTGGGTGACGTAGTCCACGCCCTCGCAGAGTCTGATGATCTTGTTGTACTGCCCGATCGCACCTTCCTCCGCTTCGATGACCCCTTTGATGACGGAGATCACGTCCGTCGTATCTCCGGGCGGCTGCAGGTGGGCCTGCCCCCGTTCGAGGGCCAGTGAGCCCGGCACGACGCCGCCGATCGTCTTGATGCGGTGGGCGATGGTCTGCGCATGCAGCAACTCGGTGGGTACGTCCGCCGCGAGGGCCTTCTTGATCACATCGGAACGAACACCGTCCAGGTTGACACTCGCGGCAATGTAGTTCTGAACGGTTTCCAGTTCCATCGAATACGACTTGATCAATTCCTTGATGATGACTTCGGTACTCATAATCGGGTTCCTTACTCTATCGGTTCCGGTAGACTATTCCCCGCTGCCGCCATTTCCGTTGGAGGCCGGTTCGGTCACGGGCGTCTCCTCGGCGGTCGGGGCCGCACTGTTGGTGAACCGTACGACGCGGCGCTCGCGGATAACGACGACCTTGATCTGGCCGGGGAACTGCATCTCGTTCTGGATCTTCTGTGCGACGTTGGAACTCAGCATGGCGGCCTGGGCGTCGTCCATTTTGTCCGCTTCGACGACGATGCGGATCTCGCGGCCCGCGAAGATCGCATAGACCTTGCTGACACCTTCAAACTGCGACGCGATCTGCTGCAGCTTGTCGATGCGGGCGCCGTAGGCTTCGAGCGGCTCACGGCGGGCCCCCGGCCTCGATCCGCTGATAATGTCCGCCGCGGTGACCAGCTGCGAAATCGGATGGATCGGCTCGGCTTCGTCGTGGTGGGCGAGCACGGAATTGACCACGACTTCGTGTTCCTTGTTCCTCGTCGTGACTTCGACCCCGATGGTCACGTGGCTGCCCTCCGAGTCGCCGCTGGCCGCCTTTCCGATGTCGTGGAACAGACCGGCCCGCCGCGTCAGTTGCACGTCGTAGCCCAGCTCCGCCGCCATCATGCCCGCGAGCAGCGCCACTTCCTTGGAATGCTGCAGCACGTTCTGGCCGTAGCTCGTGCGGTACTTCAGGCGGCCCAGCATCTGCTTCATCTCCGGAGGTACGTTTTTCAGGTTCAACTCGCTGAGCGTCTCGTCGGCCGCCTTGTTCATGGCATTCTCAACCTGCCTGCGGACCTTTTCGACGACGTCCTCGATGTACTCGGGCTGGATATTCGGATTCTCGATCAGGCGCAGCATGGCCAGACGCGCGATCTCCCGCTTGACCGGATCGAAGCTCGACAGCACGACCACTTCGGGCGTCTCGTCGATGATCACTTTGACGCCGGTGATCTGTTCGAAGGCCTTGATGTTGCGGCCTTCGCGTCCGATGATCGCGCCCTTGATCTTCTCGTTCGGCAGGTCGACCGTTGAAACGGTCATCTCTTGCGTATGGTCGGAGGCCAGCCGCTGGATGGCGTCGGAAATGATCCACTTGGCCTCGAACGTCGATTTCTGCTGGGCTTCGCTCTTGATCTGCAGCATCAGCTCGGCCGCCTCGCGCTGGGCCCGGTTCGCAATGGCTTCGAGGAACTGCCGCTTGGCTTCGTCGTGGGACAGTCCGGTGACCTTCTCGAGCTTGATCATCTGCTCGCTGATCATGTGGTCGATCTGCAAGGCTCGGGTCTTGAGTTCTTCCTCGGTCGCCTGCAGTTCCTTCTCCTTCTGAAGGACCCGCTGCTCTTTGTCGAGAGCGTTGTTCATCCGCTGGCGCACGTCCCGCTCACGGTTACCCAAACGAGTCTCGTAATGCTTGAGCCGTTTCTCGCGTTCTTCGATCTCGGCGGTGATCTTCATCTTGGCCTGGTGCCAGCGTTCCTTGGCCT
Source organism: Bacteroidota bacterium (assembly GCA_037445875.1). Taxonomy (GTDB): domain Bacteria; phylum CLD3; class CLD3; order SB21; family SB21; genus JBBIJR01. Next base: position 2,939 of record JBBIJR010000140.1, read on the forward strand.
TGACCTGCGCGTCTTTCTTTATCGTTTCCGCTTCGCGGTGCGCTTCCCGAACCGAATTCTCTGCAATCCTCCGTATTTCGGACACTTTGTTTCGTCCCACGTATTTTGCGAGCAGCCAGCCCAGCACGAACATGACCACGCCCGCAATGACGGTGACGACAATCGACAACAAATCCATAGTATCAGTATCCTTTAGGTAGTTTCCTTGTCAACACAACTTCTTGAAAATCCAGTGCAAGATAGCAAAATACCATCATATAAAGCAAGGACGCTCATTCATTCAGTTACTAATGAGGGCATGAAATTGTTTCCACTTACTCATGGTTGCACAGACTTGTATGCCGAACCCCTCCCCAATCCTCCCCTTGCGCGGGTCAGGTTTCACATATCGAGATGACCATTTTCGCGCAAGGGGAGGGCAGGGAGGGGTTCGGAACTCGTGACATGTTATGTCCATCATGAATCAAAGAGTGAAGACTGCCGTCAACAATTTCACGCTCTCCATAGTATCAGTCATCAGTGAACAATTACCAGGGAGGACTGGTGGGGCTCCGAGCATCGCAGCACAGCGGGCGTATCCTTTATCTGTTTACTGATAACCGTCTGCTGATAACGGCAATGGCTTCAATCTCGATCAGGAACTCCTTTCTCGCCAGCGAATGGACGCCAATCCAGGAACTGGCTGGTGGACGTTCCGTGCCAAAGAATTCACGCAGGGCATGGCCGACGACCGTTGTATCACCGTCCTTCGGCTGCACAATGTAGATGCGGATCATCACGACGTCACTCAGGGTGCAACCCGCTGCTCGTGCCGCGAGATCCAGGTTGTGCAGAGCTTTTTCCGCCTGTGAGGTTAGATCGTTGCCAGCCATATGTTCGTTCTCGTCCATGCCGACCTGGCCGGAAAAATACACGGTGCGGCCTCTTGGCGGGACGACTACGGCCTGGGAGAATCCGTACTTCAGGCTGTTGAACAACGTTGGCGGGTTCACGTGCTG
>JBBIJR010000141.1:0-3764 GCA_037445875.1 Bacteroidota bacterium
CGCTCCTCCCACGGTTCCGGGGATGCCGGCGAACATCTCGATGCCCGCCAATCCCTCCCGCTCGCACTCCAGGACGAGCTTCGGGATGTACACGCCGGCGCCGGCCTTGACGGTCGTTTCTTCCAGCCCGGTCGTTGAACAGGAGGTCGACAGGTTGATGACCACGCCGCGTAGTCCGGCATCGCTGACGAGGAGGTTGCTTCCTTTGCCAAGCACGAAGTATCCGACGTTCGCGCTCCGGCAGACCCGTACCAGGGCTCGCAGGTCGTCGAGGTCCGCGGGGACGCAGTAGAAATCGGCCGGTCCGCCGATCGCGTACCACGTGTGCCGGGACAACGGTTCATGGGTAAAGACATCGCCCTTCTCGACCTTTCGTATTTCGTCCTCAAGATTCACTGCATTCCGGATGACCATTGGTGGATCAGCATTCTGCCGACCGTCGTGATATCGCCCGCGCCCAGCGTGATCAGCAGGTCGCCGGGGCGCACCAGGGCGTTGAGGCGCGCCGGCAGCATGTTCAATTCCGGAACAAAGACGACGTGTCCGTGTTCTGTTTTTATCCTTTCGAACAAGGCCTCGCCGGTGATGCCGGGCAGAGGCTGTTCCCTCGCCGAATAGATTTCCGTGAGCACCACGACGTCGGCGTCGTAGAACGCCTGCGCGAACGGTTCGAAAAAGTCGCGCGTTCTCGAATACAGGTGCGGCTGGAACACGGCGACGATCCGGCGGCCCGGCCAGCCTTCGCGTGCGCCGTTCAGCGTCGCACGGATCTCCGTCGGGTGGTGGGCGTAGTCGTCCACGACCATCACATCTCCAACCGACCCCAGAACCTCGAATCGGCGGCCCGTTCCCCGAAATTCCGCCAGCGCAGATACGAGTGTCGGGAACGGGACATCCAGTTCCATTCCGACGCTCAGGGCCGCCAGGGCGTTCTTGACGTTGTGCCGCCCGCTCAACGGCAGGTCCACCGTTCCCAATTCACGTTCAACCTGGAGGACCTTGAAGGTGAGATGCCGTTCCGTCTGCACCACATCGGTCGCCCGCAGGTCCGCATGTTCGACAAAGCCGAACGACCGCACGCGGCGCCGAATCCCCGGCTGCATCGACCGGATGTGAACATCGTCCGCGTTGACGTGTACCGATCCGAATACCGACGTCTGGTTGGCAAAGTGTACAAAAGCGTCCTCGATGTCCTCCAGTCCGGCATAACAATCCAGGTGATCGGCTTCGAGATTGTTGATCACGGCGACCTGAGGATGGAGATGCAGGAACGAGCGGTCGAATTCGTCCGCTTCGACCACCGCCCAATCGCCGTCGGTGTATCGCGCGTTCGTACCGAACCGATGCACGATCCCGCCGACAAAGAGGGTCGGGTTCAGCCCGGCCGCATCGAGAAGGGTCGAGATCATAGCCGTGGCGGTCGTTTTTCCGTGCGTCCCCGACACCGCGATCACCTTCTTCCTTCGCAGAAGTTCGCCCAGCATCTCTGCGCGTTTGACGCACGGGATGCCGCGCCGAAGCGCTTCGGTGAGTTCGGGATTGTCGTCGTGAACAGCGGACGTATAAACAACCAGGTCCGCCTCCACGTGTTCAGCCTTGTGCTCATAAAAAACCTTGATACCCAGCGATTCGAGGTGCCGCGTGAGTTCGCTCCTTTGTTTGTCCGATCCGGAAACCTCGAAACCCTGCTGCTTCAGGATTTCGGCCAGACCGCTCATGCCGATTCCGCCTATCCCTACGAAGTGAATGTTCCGGCTCCCGGCTTTCATGAATCGACCAACCGCTCCAGGCCGTCCACGATTCGCTTCGCCGCTTCGGGCTGCCGCATCGCGTAGGCGGCCGATCCCATGGATTTCAATCGCTCTCGGTTTCCGAGCACGTCCAGCAGCATCGGCGCCAACTTCTCGTTCAGTTCACCGTCGCGGATCATCAGCGCGGCCCCTCTCGATACGAGCGAGGCGGCATTGAAATCCTGATGCCGGTCCGCGGCATACGGATAGGGCACGAGGACCGCCGGCCGCCCCAGCAGGGTGATCTCGGACAAGGTCATCGCACCGGCACGGCAAAGCACCAGATCGGCGGCGGAGTACGCTTCGCTCATCCGGTCGATAAACGGTAGAACGAGGACCCTGTCCGTCAACGTCTTCATGGCCTCCGCCACCCTCTCTCGATCTGCCGGGCCTGTTTGCCACAGTACTTGCATGGTTCCCTGATTCACCAGTCTCGGTGCGGTCTCGATCATGGCTGTATTGATGGCACGGGCGCCAAGGCTTCCTCCGAGAACGAAAAGCGTCGTGCTCGCCGGGTCGAGCCCGAAAAAACGGCGTCCTTCCGCCGGATCGAGATTACGCAATCCCTTTCGGATCGGATTGCCGCTCACGTGCACCCGGCTCCGGTCCTTGAAAAAACGCATGCTGTCTTCGTACGCGACGTGCAACTCATCGGCCCAACGCGAGAGCAGCAGTGTGGTGCGTCCCGGACGGCTGTTTTGTTCCTGCACCACGATGCGCTTGCCCATCCACGCCGCGAGGAGCACGACAGGGCCGCTTACGTATCCGCCGCACCCGACGACGACCTGGGGTCGGAACGTGGCCAGCACGCCCAGCGATTGCAGCATGCCAAACAACAATTTGAACGGCAGCATCATATTCTTCATCACATCGACGGGACTCCACCCGCGGATCCATCCGCTGCTCACGATCGTTTTCAGGCGGAAGCCGCCGGCCGGGATCACCTTCTGCTCGAGCCCGCGGTTGGTTCCCACAAACAGGATCTCCGCCTGCGGGTGCCGGCTTCGAATCTCTTCGCCGATTGCCAGGGCGGGCATAATGTGTCCGCCGGTTCCGCCCGCGGCAATGATCACGCGTTTCATCACGCGTCCGAAAAATCCAGGCCCACGATGCTGGGCCGCTCCCGTTTTTTCTGCACGGGCTGCTCCTCCGTCCCGACGGGTTTCGATGTGTCCGCGGCTGCCAGCCCTACGTTGAAGTTGGCGGTGAACAGATCGTCTCGTTCCTCGCAGCCCGGACGTTTGAGCGCCTCGGACTTGGGCACCGTCTGGGACGAGATATTCAACAGCACGCCGATCATAAAGCACGTAAACAGCAGCGAGGTTCCGCCGTAGCTGATGAACGGCATCGGCAGTCCGGTCGTGGGCAGCACGCCCGCCGCCACACCGGCGTTGATCAGGGCGTACGCGACGATGCTTACCATAATCCCTACGGCCAGATAGAAACCGTACAGGTCCGGCGCCGTTCGAGCGATCCGCACGGTACGGAACAGAAAGATCAGGAATAACGCGAGGACCAGCATGGCGCCGATGAAGCCGAGTTCCTCTCCGATGATCGAATAAATGAAATCGGTGAACGGTTCGGGCAGAAACAACAGTTTCTGTTTGCCCTGGCCCACGCCGACGCCCGTCAGGCCGCCGTTCGCGAAGCTGATCAACGACTGTTTGATCTGGTAACCGCCTCCCTGTGCATCGGCGGTCGGATCGAGAAACGTCATGAGGCGCGCCATGCGGTAGGGACTGGTCACGACGGCAAGGACGCCCAGCGGCACCACCGACACGGCCAGCCCGAGGAAATGTCTCATCTGCATGCCGCCGACGAACATCATGACGAGCACGATGCCCATGAGTACCGCCGCCGTGCTGAAATTGGGCTGGAGCACGATCATCAAACAGAAGACGGACGTGATGATGAGCGGCGGCAGCACGCCGTTCTGGAAATCCCGGATGCGCTCGCCTTTGCCGTTGAGGTACG
>JBBIJR010000142.1:0-3761 GCA_037445875.1 Bacteroidota bacterium
CCTGGCGCCGCGGCCGCATCCGCCGCATCCGGGATCTCGTGGACGAGGTGCTGGATCGACAGGCTCACGAACTCGTGGAACACCGATCCGGCCATGTCCGCCACCTGGTCGCCTTTGTGAAGGGTCATGGGAGGGGCTGAGGGGTCGGATTACGGCCGTTGGCACCTTTTAAGTCCTTGACTTTTCTTGCAAAAAAGTTTACCATGACGTTACTTTCATCATCCAACTGCCGTTCCTTTGTCTTACAGATTGCGGGCCGGTTCATGGGAGGATCCTGCGATACGCGGTACGGACATGTCGGTTGGACGTACGCGCTCGCAGCAACGTTCTTTGGCTTATGGATTGTCGGCGTTCGGGCTCAGGACCTGAATCACTATCTCGCGCAGGGAGACGCGTTCCATCGTCAGTTCGACACGCACAACGCCTATCGATCGTATGTTTCAGCGTATCAACTGGACAGTACCAACGGGGACGTATTGCGTCGTCTGGTTTACGAACTCATCGAAATCGGTAATGAGTTCCCCCGAAGCAGCGAACAACTCGAGAAGTATCTCGAATCCGAGCGGCTCGCGCGGCGAGCCGTGAGCATGGAGCCGGACTCTCCTGATGTTCACGTGGCGCTCGCTATGGCCCTCGAACGTACGGCCCAGTATGACGGAGGGAAGAAAGTCATTCACAAATGGAGCGAGATCCGCATGGCTGCCCGGAAGGCGCTGGAACTGAATCCGGCCAGTACGATGGGCTTCTATTATCTCGGGCTCTGGCATCTGGCGATGCTTCAGACCAGTTGGCTGCTGAAAGGGTATACCCGCGTCACGGAAGGCGATTTGCCGGAGGAGCCTTCCCTCGGAGCGGCGGAACGGTGCTTCCTGAACGCTATTGAGATCGACAACCGGCGCATTGCACACTTCTTCCAGCTCGGAAGGACGTACGTGGCCCTGGACAACTGGCACGACGCGCGATTGGCCTTCGAAGAAATCATCTGGCTTCCGGTGGCCGAAAAGGGCGACCGGCGTGCGCTGCGACAAGCGCGTCAGTACGTTCAGATGATCGAGGACAAACAGTATGCGGCACTCAAGAATGCGATCGAAGAATAGACAAGCTTACCGACTTGCATCACAGGGAGGGTGACCATGATCATTCGTGTGACCAACGACGAACAGGGAATAGTGGAGGAATTCAAGACCGGCAATCTCGAATTCATCCGTCGGAGCTTTGACGAATTCGCCTCGATCGATAAAATGTCCGATGACGACTACAAGCGCCTCGCGGTTTCAATCGTCAAACGTCGCTACACGGATACGCGCTTCGACAACCTGGAATGGAAAGCGGAGATGCTCCCCGAATAGCCTGCATGAAACTCAAAGTCGGCGACAAGGCCCCCGCTTTTGCGCTCAAGGACCAGGACGGACGTACTGTAAAGCTGTCGGACTTTACCGGTCAAACCGTAATTCTCTATTTCTACCCCAAAGACGACACACCGGGTTGTACCAAAGAGGCTTGCGGTTTTCGCGACCGATACACGGCCTTTCAGGGAACTCGTGTCGTCGTTCTGGGTATCAGTCCGGACGGGGAACAATCCCACGCAAAGTTCATGAAAAAATACAATTTACCGTTCTCCCTGCTATCCGACCCGGATCACAAGACCGCTGCACGCTACGGGGCTTGGGGAAAGAAAAAGCTGTATGGAAGAGAGTACGAAGGCATCCTGAGGAGCACGTTCATCATCGGGCCGGACGGGACCGTCATCCACGTGTTTAACAAAGTCAAAGTTGATACGCATGCGGCTGATATCTTGAATGTGCTTGCCTAGATGAACGGCGCCGCCACATTGTACCTTCCGGTTCTTTTCTGCATCTCCTCCGCGTTCTTATCGACGCCCGCAAGCGCACAGAGACCCCTCGATTGGAAAAAACACCGTTTCAAGTCCCACCGTGTGGAATTCAAGACACCGGGTAGCTGGCGCGTGGCCATCAACGATACGGCTTCGCAGGCGTACATCGAGTGCTACTCCCCCGATGACCAGATCTACTTTTTCATTACGTCCGCCGACAACGAGAAGAACTCCGATCCGGAGATCGTCCTGAGCTACCTCAAGGTCACCTACACCAACAGCGAGTTCATTCGCGAGGAACGGCTCACCATCAATCACATTGATTTCCTGTTTTCTTCCGGCATGAACAAGATGAATGAGATCCAGACGTTCATCAAGCTCGGCGTGGGTGTCTACAAAGATCGGGTCTATATGGTGGACAGCGGCTACAGCAGGGTCAACAGCGACGAGGATGAACGATTGCTCACGGACATCATTGAGAGCATCAAAGTATATCCATAAGCCGTGAGTCCGCCTCCGTCCCGACTGCTCATCTTGGGCAGCGGCTTTGCGGCTGTTACGCTGCTCAAGCACCTGCGTGCCAAAGCCTATGACGTCACCGTCGTCAGCCTGAGAAACCACTTCCTCTTCACTCCCTTACTTCCCAGCACGACCGTTGGCACGATCGAGTTTCGGAGTATCATCGAACCGATCCGCATGGCGCGAAGGAATATTACGTTCCTGCAGGCGGTCGCCACGTCGCTTGACCTCAAGGAGCGCACGGTATCCTGTGCCAATGCGGTGGACGGCCGCGTGTTCTCCCTGCCTTTCGATGAACTCGTGGTTGCGGTGGGCACAGTCAACAACACGTTCGGGATCCCGGGCGTAGAACAGCACGCCCTCTTCCTCAAAGAGCTGCGCGATGCCCGGCGTATTCGTCAGCGACTGATCGACGTGCTCGAACGTACCTCGTCACCCAATATCGGCAAAGAAGAACTGTTTCGCCTGCTGCACTTCGTGATTGTGGGCGGAGGTCCCACCGGCGTCGAATTCGCGGCGGAACTGACCGATTTTCTGGAGGACGAATTGACCCGGGCTTTTCCCATGCTGGTGGGAAGTGTGCGGATATCCCTTATCGAGGCCGGACAGCAGATCCTCAGCAGTTTTGATCTCAGCATTGCCGAGTACGCTACGAGGCTGTTCAATCGCCGCAGGGTCAATGTTCTGATCCAGTCGCGCGTCGAACGTGTGACGGACACAACGATCGTGCTGGCCGACGGATCAAGCCTCGCGTACGGCGTACTGGTGTGGGCTACCGGGAACGGTCCCACACCGTTTGTCACCGGGCTGCCGTTCGAAAAAGACGAAGCCTCCCGTCTGCTGACCGATGACCATTTCAGGATTCCCGGCTTTGAGGGGATCTACGCCGTCGGCGACTGTGCGACCATTCGAGGACGCAATCTTCCTGCGACCGCGCAGGTTGCCATGCAAGAAGGCAAATATCTGGCGCTGCGCTTCAACCGTCGCGGGCAAGGCATTCCGCCGGATCGTCTCCGTCCCTTCCGGTATCGGCATCTCGGCATGCTGGCCTACATAGGGCATAACGAGGCCGTCGCGGATGTCGCCGGACACAAGTCCACGGGTTTTTCAACGTGGTTGTTCTGGCGTTCCGCGTATCTGACCCGGCTGGTCAGCTGGAAGAACAAGATTCTGGTGCTGTTTGACTGGACAAAGGCTCTCTTGTTCGGGCGGGACGTGAGCCGATTCTAGCAAGAGAGAAGCGCCGGAAGTTCAAGGACTACCGGCGCTTGTCGCTCTCAAGAACGGCTGTTCTACAGCGTTGTCCCCAGTTCCCCGGAGAGCTCCTCCAGCTTGCCGAGCAGAATCCTCTCCAGGTCCGGATCGGATAGGTCCGGCGCCACCCAACTCTCATCGATCTGCTGGATCT
>JBBIJR010000143.1:0-3731 GCA_037445875.1 Bacteroidota bacterium
AAATCGTTCGGCCGCTTTCATGAGTCCAAGGTTGCCTTCGTTGATCAGATCGCTTAGCGGCAGGCCCTGATTCTGATAGTCCTTGGCAACACTCACGACGAACCGCAGATTGGCTTCCACGAGCTTCTTGAGGGCATGCTTGTCGTTCTTCTTGATCTTCTTGGCGAGGTCGATCTCTTCTTCCGGCTTCAGCAGAGGTACCTTGTTGATCTCCTCAAGGTACCGCTCGATAGACTGGTCTTCCCTGCTGTTGATCCGCATCTTGATACGGGCCATGTGGTCGTTCTTTCCTGTGTTGATGTCAAATTCTCTGTGTCGCAGGCTGCCGTAAGTTTAATATTTTCAATATGAAACTGAGCAACTTGCTCTCATTAAACGCCCGCAGAGAAAAATAAGTTCCATTTTTCACAAAATTTCGGGACGTCCGGAGTCTGCGGCATGGTGATAGGAAATCCCCAGCCGGCGCGGGATCAGGACGGATGGATCATGTTCTCCGGCCGGACAACTTCGTCGAACTTTTCGGCCGTCAGCAATCCCAGTTTGACCGCAGCTTCTTTCAAAGTGATGTTCTCGGCAAAGGCTTTCTTGGCTACCTTGGCCGCGTTGTCATAGCCGATGTGCGGGTTCAATGCGGTTACCAGCATCAGCGAATTGCTCAGGTGCTGGCGTATGGTTTTTTCATTGGCCGTGATGCCGGCCGCGCAGTGTTCGTTGAACGACTCGCAGGCGTCCGCCAGCAGTCGAATGGAGTTCAGCAGGTTGAATATCAGCACCGGCTTGAAGACATTCAGCTCGAAGTTACCCGACATGCCGGCGATGTTAATTGCCGTGTCGTTGCCCATCACCTGGGCGCAGACCATGGTCATGGCCTCGGATTGGGTCGGATTGACCTTGCCCGGCATGATGGAGCTCCCCGGTTCGTTGTCCGGAATGGAGATTTCGCCGATGCCGCACCGCGGTCCTGAGGCAAGCCAGCGCACATCGTTGGCGATCTTCATCAGCGAGGCGGCCGTTGTTTTCAGGGCTCCGCTGGCAAATACGATCGCGTCGTGGGCGGCGAGAGCCTCGAACTTGTTCGGGGCGCTGCGGAACGGCAGGCCGGTGATTTCTGCGATCCTGGCGGCCGCCCGGGCTGGAAATTCTCGGGGCGTGTTCAGACCGGTCCCGACCGCGGTTCCACCCAGGGCCAGATCGTAGAGGCCGTCCAGCGCGACGCCCATACGCTTGAGGCCGTTGTCCAGCTGCTGAACATAGCCGGAGAACTCCTGCCCCAGGGTCAGCGGTACGGCATCCATCAGGTGCGTACGCCCGATCTTGATGATCGCCGCAAAAGCCTGGGCTTTTCCGTCCAGCGTGTCCCTCAAGGCCTGCACCATGGGGATCAGCCGGTGGCGCATCTGTTCCGCCGCGGCAATATGCATGGCCGTCGGAAACGTGTCGTTAGAGGACTGGCCTTTGTTGACATCGTCGTTCGGATGCACCGGCTTTTTGCTGCCCAGCACACCGCCCGCCATTTCGATCGCTCGGTTCGAGATGACCTCGTTGGCGTTCATGTTCGTCTGCGTGCCGCTGCCGGTCTGCCACACGACGAGGGGAAAGTGCTCGTCGAGTTTTCCCTCGATGACTTCGTCCGCGGCCCGGACGATTAGATCGGCCTTGTCGGCCGTCAGCGTGCCCAGTTCCCGGTTCGTGATGGCCGCGGCTTTTTTAAGTATACCCAGGGCCCGTATCAGCTCGCGGGGAAACCGGTCCCCTCCGATCTTGAAGTTCATCAGTGAGCGCGCCGTCTGCGCACCATAATACTTGTCTTCAGGAACCTTTACCTCACCCATACTGTCGGTTTCATTTCGGTATTTCATGGCCGTGCTCCGTCGGTTAGCGTGGCAGGTTCATGGACATCGTCCATCAAGTTCAAACCAGGTGCCTGTGCAAGATTGCCGGTCTTTTCGCTCCAGAAGGTACAAGAACAACCGCGTAGGGGTGCAGACTTCGTATCCGCCGTCGCACCACACTCTCACACGTGTACTCTTCTCCTCAATCTCCATCCCCCGCTTGAGGGCATCGTCCAATCGGCGAAGCAGCGCCGAATCGGTGACTTCGGATTGGATGGGAAAGCGCCCGCGTTCCCGTATCTGTACGGCGCCGTCTTCCCTGGCGGCGTTGATCCAGACGGCCAACCAGGATGGCTGGCCGCCGGACTTCCCGAGCTTGGTCTCGTCCAATCCCGAGGTCTGCTCGGTTACGCCCACGGCCAGCGCGGCTTCGGATTCCGACGAGGTCGCGGTAGAACCCGTCGACACGCGTGGCGAACTGCACCCCTGTGCACAGAACAGCAGCCAGATCACTACACCGAATCGGAGATCAATCACGGGATTACCCCCACACCGCCGTCAAAGGCATCTCGTTGACCTGCACAGAACTCATGCGGAGAAAGTAGGTATTTTCGCTGACATATCCAACTATTGGGGTGCCCCCTTTCTCGCGCCGGCGGAGTGACCGTTGGAAATATTTCCTTCTGGTTCAGTCTCCAGGCTTGCGCGAATCATTCTCCTTCCGGTCTGCCAATCCTCACGAACGGAGTCGTAAGCGCGGCATACTTGATCTTGCGCATCGTATCCGTAATCCGGATCTGCTTCGACTGGCTGATGTAGAAAACAAGCAATAGTATGACGGCTGTCGCAACCATACCGCCTTCCGGTCCATAAGCACCTCCGGTGATCCACTCGCTTCCCGCGGGGGAGTACGAGCCGAGCGACAAGACGGAAGTGGTTCCCTGAACCGGCGATCCCCAGACATATCCTTGAATTACATACCACGCACTATGGAGCCCGAGGGGCAACCACAAGGAGACGCTCCGAAAATAGGCAATACTCATCACCAGGCCAATCATGAACATGTTGAGCCAGCTGACGAAATCCACCGATGGGGCGAGAACACCGTACCAGAAGCTCATGAAGAACGTCCCGGCAATCTTGCCCAGGCCTTCCGAAATCGTCTGCAGGAGATATCCCCGCCAGATCACCTCGTGATAGACCGCCATCGACGCCCACATGACCAGGTTGATAACCAGACCTAGGGCCGCATCCCCGAGGGAGATCCGCCGGACTTCCCACTCTCCGAGACCGGCCGCCCACAGTGCAAGGATCACCACCACGGGGAATAGCACTCCGAGGACCAGGCCCATGCTAAATTCGCGCAGCCATTCGGAGTGAAAACACAATCCGGCGCTTTGTATCGGTCGCCGGTCAAGGACGCGCAACAACCCCCATGTCACGACCAGGCCCAGGATGGCCAGCACCGAGTACTCGATCGCGCGAGTGGTTTCGGGGCGGAATCCGACTTCGTTCGTCGCAGGCAGGGCCCATTGAACCAGACGGAGTCCCAGCGCCGCAACCAGATAGTATACGACGAAAAACGCGAGGCCGCGCCACTGCCATTTGATCTGGCCGATATGGTTGAAGAAAAGCGAATTGAGTGTGGAAAATGAGTTCATAGTACTCCTAGCGATCCTTTACCGGCAATAGCGACTGCCGGTAGTCGAGGTCTTGCTCGCCGCGGAGACTATCCGGCGACGCGATGTCCGATAGAAAAGCCCTGGCCGCACCCACAATGCGAAGCTCGGCATTCTGACTCTCCTCCAGTTGTTCCCGCGTGATGACCCCGTCGCGGTAGAGCAGTTTCTTGATCAGGTTCATGTAATTTACGTGCGCTTTTCTTGAATTACCATGTAC
>JBBIJR010000144.1:0-3727 GCA_037445875.1 Bacteroidota bacterium
TTATTCGATGACAGGGTGGCGGCTTGCCTACCTGGCCGCCGACAAGCGCATCATCGGCGAAATCAACAAGCTGCAGCAGCTCTCCGCTACCTGTCCTTCATCCGTCAGCCAATGGGCGGGCGTCGAAGCCCTCAGCGGACTGCAGTACAGCGTGAAAAGAATGACGCAGGCGTATCAAAACCGTCGCGATCTCGTCTTCAAGGGTTTCAACAACAGGAAACTCTCCTGCTTCAAGGCGGAGGGGGCGTTTTATGGCTTCCTGAATATCAGGAAACTGGGCATGACCTCGAACGAAGCGTGTGAATACTTGCTGGACCGGTGCAGGATCGTGACGGTTCCGGGGGACGCGTTCGGACGCTCCGGCGAGGGGTATGTCCGCATCTCGTTCGGGACGTCGGACAAGAACCTGAAAAAAGCCATCAATAACCTTGAGAATTTGTAGAGGCAAGAGTATATTATTGGGCGTAAGGTTCGGAATGTAGCGCAGCCCGGACAGCGCACTGCCTTGGGGTGGCAGGGGTCGGAGGTTCAAATCCTCTCATTCCGACGATGTGGGATTAATGCCGGACAAGGTCGGAGGTTCTCAGCCGAAGGCTGATCCGCCTTTGGCGGGAAATCCTCTCAGACGATGTTGGAGGCTGTTGAAATAGACAGCCTTTACTTTTATGGGCCTGCTCGGTTCAAGCTTTGAAACGATATTGTCCAACCATCCGCACTCAGGGAGCAAGTAATGCGAGTTCGCGTGTTCGACATACCGCATAAGGGTATTCGAAACGGCCTGTCACAGCTGCTGATACTGGCTGGCAAGACCGACTACACGGACCCATCTCAGGTGCTGGCGCTCAGCAACCTCACGGACCAGGTGTTTCAACTCATTCGTCTGCACGAGGCAGATGAGAACGAATGGGTGCTGCCGGCCCTCGACAAGCATCATGCCACAGCTCAAAGAAGGATCGGGAGGATCACGACTTCCTCAGGATGCTGCTATCGGACACGGAGGCGCGATTGAAGGACATTGTGATGGCAACGCGACAGGGGGACGATGCGTCGGGCGCCGGCGCAGAATTCTACTGGCTTTTGCAGAAACTACTGGCCAAGTATTTGCTCCATATGGCCGCGGAGGAGGAATTCACGCAGGCTATGTTGTGGAACCATTATACGGATGAGGAGTTGGCAGGTATTCAGCGAAAGATCATAGGAAACCATCCTCCGGAGGTCATGGACCTGTGGTTCCGATTTGTGATACCGTCGCAGACTCACGGCGAGAGGACGCGGCTCTTGAGCGGTTACCGGAATATCGTATCGGGAGACGTTTTTGATGCTTCGCTCGCGGAGATCAAGAAAGTACTGACATCAGAGGAGTTTGTTCGACTCCGGGCGGAGCTCTGACCTGAACGTCGTCCGGGACGACTAGTCGCCGAAAGAGGTACCCACCGCACGAGCCGCCATCAGGAGGCGGTTGTCCATCGATACGAGCTTCTGGTGCCCTATGGCTTCGTCAATACGGACCCGCGTGATTTGACCCCTTTGGTACGCCACCATCTTACCCCAGTCGTTTTCCATCACGCATCGCGCCGCTTCCACGCCGAACATGGTCGCAAGATTCCTGTCGTAGGACGTGGGTGTACCGCCCCGTTGAATATGCCCGAGCATCGTCACGCGAATCTCGTTTTCGATATGCTTCTCGAGTTCCGCCGCCAGGGCCTGACCCACACCCCCCAGGCGGGCGGTTTCAGGGGCACCTTCGACGGTCCGGGCGACCACCTGTTCGCCCCGGTCGTTGCGCGCTCCTTCAGCAATCACAATGATGGTATTGCCTTCACCGCGGGTATTGCGCCGCCGACAGATGTCCACGATGCGATCGATCGAGTAGGGGATCTCCGGAATGAGAATGACGTCGGCTCCGCCGGCCACTCCGCCGTGCAGGGCGATCCATCCTGCGTTGCGGCCCATGACCTCCAGGATCATCACTCGATGATGACTGCGTGCGGTTGTGTGAAGGCGGTCAAGGGCCTCAGCGACCACCGTGACGGCCGTGTCGAATCCGAACGTAATGTCCGTGGCCATCAGGTCGTTGTCGATGGTTTTTGGCACGCCGATCAAAGGCAGACCGCGGTTGTGGAATTTGTACGCGATGGCTTGGGTACCGTCGCCCCCGATGCACAACAAACCGTTGAGACCGATCTCCCTCGCAAACGAGAGCACCTCTTCCGTCCTATCCTCAAAGCTGCGCGCATCCCGATTGTAATAATGCGTCGGGTCGGCTTTGTTGGATGTCCCAAGGATCGTGCCTCCGAGGTGCATGATACCGCTCAGATCGCCAAATGTCATCGTACGGGTCTTCCGCTTGATCAATCCTTCAAATCCGTCCAGGAGCCCGATGATCTCGTATCCGCCGGCACGCAGGAGACACTTACCGGCAGCCCGGATCACCGCGTTCAGTCCCGGACAATCTCCGCCGCCCGTCAGTATGCCGATTCGCTTCAATTCTTGTGGCATGATTCGACTCCTGTGTGAAGAAGACGGGACAAATGTACGAGATTTTGCAGTCAATACCAATGATGCTCTCAGGCAGTTATTGTAATTGGACACCGTGCGTTGTTATATTGGACAAAACGACAGGGAGCGTCCGTGCATGAAGAAGATCGTGACTCCATCCGAGATGCAGACCATCGACCGGGAAACGATCGATCATCGGGGCATAGGGGGCGAGGAACTGATGGAGCGCGCCGGTCGGGCTGTATTTGAAAAACTAATCAACCTTGTTCCGGATATCCTGAACCGCAGTGCCTGGGTCATGTGCGGAAGGGGCAACAACGGTGGGGACGGTTTCGTCGTAGCCCGCCACCTGCGCAGATACGGTGTATCCTCGGACGTTTTTGTGGCAGCCGCGAAATCCGACCTGCGAGGGGACGCCGAACAGCACTACCGCCTCCTCGTGGACAGCGGGGCCAGAATACGATTTGTTGTAACTGCGGACGAGTTGCCGGAGACCCCGCCGGATATTGTGGTGGATGCGCTGTTAGGGACCGGGACGCGCGGAACGTTGGACGGCCTGTATCTCGACCTGGTGAGGCGGATGAACGCCTTCAAACAAGACTCCGGAACGTTGTTGGTGTCGATCGACATTCCGTCCGGATTGGACGGTGAAACCGGTCAGGCTGAGGAAGCGGTCCTTGCCGATCATACCATCACGATGGGATTGCCAAAAACGGGACTGCTGCTCGGAGACGGCAGGAAGTTCGTGGGTCATCTGCACGTTGTGGACATTGGTTTTCCTCCGGACTTGCTGGACGGCGGCGACCTCCGATGGGTCGAAGGCGAGGACGTTCGACGGTTGTTTCCTCCCCGCCGCCATGACGCGCACAAGTACGATTTTGGACGATTGCTCATCGTAACGGGATCCAAAGGCATGAGCGGCGCAGCTTTTCTGTGCGCGCGGGCCGCAGCGAGGTCAGGCGCGGGCATGATCAAAGTGGCCATGCCGAAGAGCACCGTGCACGTGATCGAGCAATTGGTACCCGAAGTCCTCAGTGTTGCTCTAGATGAGACGGAAACGGGATCGCTGGCGACGCGCGCAGCGGGATCTTTGCAGGAACTCGTCGGGTGGTGCGACGGTCTTGCCATTGGACCGGGCCTGTCTCGGCATCCGGAAACCATGAAACTTGTTCGGGACCTGATTCGTGATCTTTCAAAGCCCGGCGTTGTGGATGCGGATGCCGTGGTT
>JBBIJR010000145.1:0-1080 GCA_037445875.1 Bacteroidota bacterium
GAGGCAGGGCCGCGTGCGCGCCGTCGGGACGGAGTTCGTCGTGCGCGAGTCCGCCGAAACCGTGGTCGTCACGGTCATGGAAGGGGTCGTGGAAGTCAACGCAGCTAGTGCGCGTGAGGAGGGTCCGGTTCCTGTCAGGGCCGGTCGACGAGTCGCGTACGGCCCATCCGGCATGAGTCCCACCGAACCGGCAGATCTTCGCGTGGCGACCGCGTGGCAGCGAGGCAAGCTTATTTTTGAAGCCACGCCGCTTTCCGTGGTGGTCGATGAGATCAATCGGTATCGACCGGGGCGAGTCGTATTGCTGAACGAGACGCTGAGTCGGCATCCTGTCAGCGGGGTGTTCGACCTTCAACGCTTGGATGCGGCTCTCTCCACGATCGAGCAGACTCTGCCGGTGACCACGTACCGATTGTTCGATCGATTCGTGTTCTTCCGATAAGGCACACGCGTCTTTTCTTACCGAAAAGTTCCCGTCCGGGTTTCCCTCCGTTCAGCGTCTATTCCTCTATTGATGATCGGTAGGCGGCCGTCTGTTTCCGCACGAGGCGGGACGACGGCGTCACGCACGTAGGGATCAATACGGAGGAACAACGTGAAAGATGCAGGAGCGCATAGTCGTAGGGTACATCTGCTGACAGTCGGCACCGTTGTGGTGGTGGCGGCGACATGGGTAATGGGATCGAGTGCTCAGGCGCAGTTTCAGAGGGGCGGTCTTTCCTCAGATTCCGCTCAAATCGCGCAGTCCGATGCCGTAGCCTTCGATATTCCACCGCAGTCGTTGCGCAGCGCGCTGACGTCGTTCGCCGAACAGAGCGGCTGGCAATTGTTTTACAGCGCGGACATGGCCGAAGGTGTTCAGAGCCACGGCTTTTCCGGTTCATCGACCAGGGAAGCGGCGCTCCGTCGCATCCTGGGAGACACGGGGCTCGATTTCAAAATCACCGAGTCCGGAACCGTCACGCTGGTGCAGGCCGCGTCCGCCGCGGCGATCGAGCCGACGGTGACCGCGACGGAGACACCATCCGCGGTTACGGCGCGTGACGAGGCGCCGAAGCCGGTTAAGGTTCCCGAAATCGT
>JBBIJR010000145.1:1113-2547 GCA_037445875.1 Bacteroidota bacterium
AAGGCGTATGTGGCGGAGGACACGCGGACGGCGACGAAGACCGACATTCCATTGATCGAGACGCCGCAGTCCATTACCGTCATCACGCGCAAGCGTATGGTGGACCAAGAGGTGCATACACTTGCCGAAGCCTTGCGGTACACGCCCGGTGTGCAGGCGGAGACCTTTGGATTTGAACCGCGCTTCACATGGCTCCGATTTCGCGGGTTCGATGCCACCACCGATGGCTTGTTCAAAGATGGATTGCAACTTCGCAATCCGGGATTTGCCCTTGGGTATAGTCTCGAGCCGTACGGGGCCGAGCAGATCGACATTCTGCGCGGACCGTCCTCATTCTTGTACGGGCAAGGCAGTCCGGGCGGCTTGCTGAACTATATCTCCAAGCGGCCCACCACCATGTCCATCCGCGAACTGCAATTCCTGGTGGGAAATTTCGGCCGGTACGAAGGACGGATGGATTTCGGCGGTCGGCTGACGGACAGCGACACCTTTTCCTATCGGTTGACCGGGCTCTTTCGCGAAAGCGGCACGCAATTCGACCATGTGCCGAACGATCGTGTGTATATCGCGCCGGCGTTCACCTGGAGAATCAATTCGGACACGCAGGTCACGTTCTTCGCGAACTATCAGAAGGATACGCTGGGAAGTTCGCAAGCGTTTCCGGCCGACGGGTCGCTGCGCTTCAATCCGAACGGACGCATTGCCTCGCGGCGTTTCACGGGACAACCCGGTGTGGACAGGTACGATCGCGTGGAATCGTCATTCGGGTATGAGTTGCGGCATCAGTTGCCTGGGAACTGGAGCTTCCTGCAGAAGTTTCGGTATAACCAGACGAAAGTGGACGATGTCACGGTATTCAGCAGTGGATTCGACCCCGATTTGCGCACCGTGCAACGCGGCGTCTTCGGAAGTTTTGGAAACCTGACGTCGCTGGCCCTCGACAACCAGATGCACGGTTCGTTTGCCACCGGGCCGTTCCAGCATCGCGTCGTGGGAGGTCTCGACTTCCAGCGGATCGGCGTGCATTCTCGGCAGACATTTGCGGCCGCGTCTCCCATCGATATCTTCAATCCCAACGATTTTGGGGCGCCGTTCCTCCCGGCTCCGACGTTTCTGGATCAACAGACGACTCAGTTTCAAACCGGGCTCTATATCCAGGATCAGATCAAATTCCTCGACCATTGGTTGCTCACTGTGGGCGGCCGGCACGATTGGGCCAGCAACAAAATCAGGAACAACCTGACGGGTCTGACGAGCGAGCAGGATGATCAAAAGGCCACCGGCCGCGCCGCCTTGACCTATGTGTTCGATATGGGATTGGCGCCCTACGTCAGTTGGTCCACGTTCTTCCTGCCGTCGATCGGGGTGAATGCATCAGGCCAACCGTTTACGCCGGAGACCGGTCGACAGTACGAGTTCGGGATCAAATATCAG
>JBBIJR010000145.1:2569-3637 GCA_037445875.1 Bacteroidota bacterium
GCGGCGCTGTTCGATCTGACGAGGGAAAACTATGTGCAGTTCGATCCCGGCACATTTCTGCCGATTCAGCGGGGCAAAGCCCGCTCACGCGGGTTGGAGCTGGAGGGGCTGATGAGTTTCAAATCAGGCCTCGATGTGATCGCCTCCTATACGTTCTTGGATAATGAAGTGCTGGAAACCGTTAATCCGGCTGAAAAGGGGAAACGACTGGTTCAGACACCGGCGCAGTTTGGTTCGATTTGGGGCAAGTATACGTTTCCGAACGGACCGTTCAAGGGCGTAGGAATCGGCGGTGGCGCGCGGTACACCGGGTCAACCTACGGCAATGAGACCAATACTTTCAATGTGCCGAGTTTCGTGTTGGGAGACGCGATGGTCGATTATGTCTGGAAGAATTACCGGGTGGCGGTGAACGTCAACAACATTCTCAACCAGGACCATTACGGTTGCTTTGTGCGAACCCCGACCGATTTTTGCAGCCCCGGTGAGCGCCGTACGGTGGTGGCCACGGCCGCGTATCGGTGGTAACGCCGCTACGTTGAGTCGAGCAGTGGAGCGAGGCGCCGTCAGACAAGAAGAGGTTGACAAAGGAATCTCCATGATGATATTGAGAACTTATATCAAATATGAGGTCGTAGGTGCAAACCTATCTACGGCGAGAGTCCATGTGCAGGTAGCATTCCGGGAGAAGCAGACTAACGGCTTGGGTTTGAGGCGTTGCGACTGAAACATTCGTCTAATACCGGTCACCGTTAAAGAGGCCAGAGGTCATTCAAGATCGGAGCCCAGGGTGTCTCAGGACATCCTGGGCTTTTTTTTTATTGAGAACAGCAATGTAAGGAGACGGGCGATGAGGACTCGGAGTTTCGTCGGAGGAGAGTCCACGGCATCGCAAGAGGCGTGTGATTTCGTGGGTACTCCTATAGCCATTACGTATGCGCAGGTTGCGAGCTTGTTTCACCAGTACCGCGAGGAACTCATACGCAGACTCACCGGTATGGTGAAGTCTCGGGAGACCGCCGCCGATCTTGTGCAGTACTACGCGTCGCTGGTTGGGGATTATCCCTA
>JBBIJR010000146.1:0-3626 GCA_037445875.1 Bacteroidota bacterium
AACCCCTCCCGCAATGCCTCCAACGCTTCCCCATGGCGACCCTGCTTCAAACGAGTCTCCCCGATCTGATCGTACACCCGCGCAATCTCCAGCGGGTTCTGGACCGTCTCTTTGAGCCTGATGCTCAGTATACTGGAGAACTTGGTCATCGCTTCGTCGTGACGACCAAGCTCCTTCAGGACGAGAGCTACACTAAACTGGAGAGCCAGAGCAGACTCCGATGAAGGCGGGAGTAGCGGCCTTGTGAGATCAAGGGCTTTCTCATAGTATTGCAGCCCCGCCTTATGATCACCAAGTCTGACGTAGGTTATGCCAAGATGATAATAGGTCCTGGCGATCTCGCGAGCGCTTCCGCGGCCCCTTTGTTGTATTCGAAGTGCCTGCTCAAGGACTTCCCTTGCGGAAGTGTAGTCCCCCAGCGAGGATAGAATGGTGGCCAGGCTGTTCAATACCATAGCTCTGTCATTGTGTTCCGGTCCCAGGGCCAGCGCGATTAGGCTGTCGGCCGACCTTGCATATTGAAGAGCCTTTTCTCTTTCACCCCTCGCGTAGTATACGATGCTTATGTTATTAAGGCTCCATGCTATCTGTTCATTTGTCGGTGGCAGAAGTAGCTTTCTGATCTCCAGGGCGTTCTCTAGGCTGGTGAGAGCTTCGTGGGTCTTTCCCTGCGCTTTGAAAACCAATCCTTCCTTATTCAGCATCCACGCATAGGGCAAACTCCGGATGCCCACGAAGCGAGCGGTGACCACTTTTCCGTGAGCAATCACCGCCAGCGCACTGTCGTACTGCCCCCGATCGCGAAACACGTCGATCACGTAGTTCTGACAATCCGTCCATCGCTCCCACGCGCTGTCGGCCTCAAAAAGCGCCGCTGCCGCCCGGAAATACCGCAGCGAACTGTCATAAGCCGAAACGTTAAAGAGCGACTCGGCCACCGCATAGTATCGATCGCCCGTGTCCGAGCCCGAGGAGCCGGGCCGTCCGCAGGAGATCAGGGATACTGCCGCCACCGGAAAGGCGATCAGTGGGACCATGCGCAAGAACGGTTGAGGCATGAATTTGAAATCTCGCGGATTGCGGTTCGAAAAATAAGATGAATTTGAGGCCAAAATCAATTATCTTGCTTGTCGCGGATGATCCTGGCCATCGAAATAAATGCGTTTACGGTTGTCTCGTTCGTTCTTATCACTCTCGTGCAGCACGAATCGGCCGTCGTCCTGTGGTACACGACCCTCCTTCCGTTCTTTGAACACTGGCATCATGCAGCGCTGGCGGCCTTTGCGATCATCTCCGTCATTGATCTGGTCTGGCTCTACGGTCTGTTTTTTGTTATGGACAAGTCTTTTCATGGACTGGCGAGGATACCTGTGATCCACCGATGGATCGAGCGCCTTCGCACCCAGCGATGGATGGCCACCGTGCTTCCCTTTTTTCTCAAGAGCGGACAAGTTCCCGACAAGGACCCTCTCAACGTGCGAACCGCCGGCTCTCGATTCAAGCGGTTCGTGCGCAGCTCGGGATACATAGGTATCGTTCTCTGCGCCGCCACACCGGGTCCCGGACTGAAGGAAATCGGCATCCTCATGGCACTGACTCCGAAGTACAAAGACCACGGTTTCAAACTCATGTACTTCGGTGGAATGATCAAGACGATCATGACCATGGTGGTTTACGGCGGGCTGTACCGGGTATTGCAGAGTCTGTTTGCCGGCGCGCTCGCCTGACTCGCACGTACGGCTGTCCCTTTCGGCAATAGAAGTCCCATTCACTGCTTCGAGGAGGCGTTATGGTTGGCGTCATCATTGGCATCGTGGTGATCGGCATCGGCGTTGTGCTGCTGATCAACCGCCGCAAGGCTCAAGACAAGCTGCTGGAGATCAAATCCACACAGACCGTTTCGGCCGGGGACCTTTACGATCTCTGGAAGAGCGTGTCGGACGAATTGGGCACCCGCGGCGGCTTCCGGCAGCCGGCGGAGGTCAAAGGCACGGTTCGCTGCGAGCAGCCCCTGACCAGCGAACTGGGCAAGCACCCCTGCGTCCACTACGAAATGCGGGTCGAAGAACGATACGAAGAGACGTACACGGAGAAGGACGCGCAGGGAAACGTGCAGCGCAAAACGCGAACCGGCAACGTTACGGTGGCAAGCAACACACAGAACATTCCGTTTTATGTAGAGGACGCGACCGGCCGCGTGCTGGTGAGGCCGGACGGCGCCAATATCGATCCCGTGCAAATGATCAGCAAGTACGAACCGCACGCCAACCAGACACGCCTGACGTTTGGAGGCTTCACGTTCAATGTGGCCCATCCAGGTGGAAACCGCCGTATTCTGGGCTATCAGTTCACCGAGAAAATCGTTCCTCTGGACCGGCCGGTGTATGTCCTGGGAGAGGCCTCCGATACTTCGGGGGAATTGGCCATCCAGAAGCCGTCCGAATCCGGAAAGCCGTTCATCATCACGTTGAAGTCCGAGGAGGAGCTGACCCGCTCGACGGAGTCGTCCATCAGGATGCTCTTCGTCGGCGCGATCGTGTGTTTTGCCGTGGGTCTGGCGATCGTAGCGTACGCGGCGATGCAGTTGGGTCGATGATGCATGAAAAAGGGCCGTCCTCTGTGGACAGCCCTTCGGTGGACTCAGCGATAAGGCCTAGCTGACACTCGCTTTGGGGGCCTGCCTCTCTTTGACAAAGGGAATGACGCCCGCGGACCGCCGCGCTTCGATCATCGACTTGACCCTCATAGCGATACTCTCCGGATCCATTCCGAGGCGCTCGTAGAGCACATTGTTGTCGCCGTGTTCGATGCAGTAGTCGGGCAAACCCAGTCGCTCGATCCGCACCTTGCCGAGACGTTCGGGGAAACGGCGGTCCTTTTTCACCCCAGCCTCGATGAAATCGGACGAATGCAGCGTTTCGAGCACGCCGCTCCCAAACCCTCCCATCAACACGTTGTCCTCCACGGTCACGACGTCGTCTACCGACATCAGGACGTCGTGCAGCATGCCCTGATCCAGCGGTTTGACGAAACGTGCATTGACCACCGTGACCGTATACCCCTCGCGTACGAGTATCTTGGCGGCCCGGCTGGCATGATCGACCATATTGCCGATCGCGAGAATGGCCGCATCGGCACCGCGCTGCAGAGTTTCCGCCCTGCCGATTTCGATCCTCTCGAACTCTTCCTTGATCGGGACGCCCAGGCCGTTTCCACGCGGATAGCGCAGGGCAATGGGTCCCTGGTCGTAACAAATGCCGGTGTACATCATGTCCTTCAGTTCGTTTTCATCCTTCGGCGCCATGATCACCATACCCTGGATGCACCGCAGGTAGGACAGGTCCAGGGCCCCGTGGTGCGTGGGTCCGTCGGCTCCGACGAGCCCTCCACGGTCCATGCAGAAGAACACCGGGATATGCTGGATCGCCACGTCGTGCACGACCTGATCGTAGGCCCGTTGCAAGAACGTGGAATAAATGGCCACGACCGGCTTAATGCCGTTCAGGGCCAGACCGGCGGCGAACGTCACGGCATGTTGCTCGGCGATGCCCACGTCGAAAAAGCGATGCGGCATTTCCCTGGCAAGATACTTCAGACCCGTTCCGTCCGCCATCGCCGCGGTGATT
>JBBIJR010000147.1:0-3552 GCA_037445875.1 Bacteroidota bacterium
CGTTGTAGATATAGAAATCGGTGCTATCCTCTTCGCCCTGTTGAATCGTTCCGCCGTCGAGCAGCGTATCGCTCAAGACGATCGCGGGCGGGGCAATGGCCTCACCGAGCAGACGAACAGCCTGCGTACCGCTTGCGGCATCGCTGAACACCGTGAGGGTGTCGGAGAACACGCCGACGGACGGCGAACCGAAGACGACCGGAACGTCGCGATACTGGCCGTACGGAATATCGAAGGAAGTGCCGCCCACAAGCGTGAACACGGCCAGGTTGTTACTCATACCGGACACGTGCAGCGTGTCGGTCCCGGTGTTGTTCACGCGCAAAATCAGCGTGTCCGTGGTCGATACGAACTCCGCTCCGAAATCCAGCGTGTCGGGCTCGAGGTCGATATCGGGTGTGCCGGACGTCTGGACAACCACCGGTACGTCCAGTACCGGCGTGACGGGATCGTTGCTGTTGATAAGCAGCGCAGCGCTGAACGTGCCCTGCAGCAACTGATCCGTGGTGACCTTGAATCCGAGCTGGGCGCTGTCGCCGGGCGCCACCGTACCGCTCCCTCCGGACTCAACGGTCAGCCATCGATCGAGCGCGGTGACCAGCTGCGTGTAGTACAGGCTGGTCAGGGCGTTCTGCGTGATCGTGGCCGGCGGCGGGAACACGCTTTGCGCGAGCCCGCCCGTGATCGTCCCGAACGAGATCGGAATCGGCACCGGCGCACTGGCATCCCAGAAGTAGTTCAGCCCGCCGCCCCAGTTCACCCCGATCGCGTAGTACTTGCCGGCCTGGAGCGTGATGTTCACCGGTCCGGAGGAATAGAAGCGCGTGCCCGTTCCGGAACTGGCCACCACCGATTCGAATATCTTGGTGAACACACCGGTTTGCACGGTGTTTTCATACACCACGAACCTCAACTCGACGGAGTTGGTGATATTCAGATACGATTTGATCTCGAGCAGCTGCACCGTCGTGGTCACACCCACGACACCGCCGCGCATGAGGAGGCTCGTCGTCGTCAGGTTGTTCTCCGTGTTCCCGATATCATCGGTGTTCTGTCCGGCGAAGCCTCCCTCTATCGCTGTGCTGTACGTCAACGGTCCCGCGCCCGTATTGCGGATGGTCGTCGACGCGCTTACACTGTCACCGATGTTCACGGCAAAGAAGAACGAGTCGGGATACGCGCTAACGATCGGCGCGGCGTTCACGGTGAAGTTCACAACCACCGTGTCCGACGGGTTGGCCGGATCGTTGCCTGCGACGATCAGCGATGTGCTGTACGTGCCCGGCGTTACGCCCGTGAAATCCACGATCGCCCGGACCATGACGTACGACCCTCCGCTGAGCGCGCCCGAGGACGGAGAAACGCTGAGCCACGTGGCCTCCGGGTCCTCCGTGATGGTGTAGTTCAACGGCGTCGCAAAGGGATTGGCGTTGGTCACGGTGAACATGTAGGAATTACTGTCGATCAGCCCCACCAGTACGGTGTCGGAAAGGGCCAGCGGGGTCACCTGCATTTCCGGATCGGCCGTCGGCACGCCGAAGAACACGTCGTCGACGAACCAGTCATCCGGCGTGGTGGTCCCGGTCTGCGCCCGGCTGCGGAAGCGGAACTTGAAGCCGCTGTGGAAGAACGTTCCTCCCAACGGATTGATGCTGTCGAGGTGGAACTGCTCGAAGGTGAACGGCCGGTTGGGAGCGCCGGGAAGCCGCTGCACCGTAACCCATGTGGCCTGATCGTTAAGCACCTCGACGATGAGGCTGTCGGCCGTCTCCGGAGCGTCGCCGTTGCCCTGCGGCTGCTGGTAGTACGCCAGCATGACGCCCGTGCCGCCCATGCCTGTAAGGTTGATCGGCAGCGTCGTCACGGTGTCCAAACCTACCCCCGTGGGATTGCCGGCTAAATTCAGCGCGTACGGTGGACTCGGCTCATTCGCGCCGCTGCCATTGACGTCCCCATTGATATTGACCCAGATCAATGGATTAGGTTGACCCGAGTCGGGGAACGCGTCCGTCAGCGGTAGAGTGATCGGATCCACAGCGTAGAAGGTCGAGGTCAAGGTGTCGTTGCCCGACTGTGGATCGCCCGATAGCGTAGTCCATGCCCTGACCGTCCATTGCCCCGCTGCATTCGGCGTGAAGGCTGTAGTCAGCGTGATGTTCCTGGCCTCACCGGCAAGCAGGTTGCTGTCTGCCTGTGTGACGTCATACGATGTGCCGGGACCCGTGATCTGCACCGTCACGTCAAACGCGCCGGCGGGAGGTGCAGAAAAATTCTGTACCCGGATGATCGGGTTCACCGGCGCATTGTTCGAGATTTGTCCGGCCGGGCTGATGATACCGCTCACTCCGATGTTGGCCGGTCCGCTCGGCGTCCCGAAGAATACGTCGTCCACGTACCAGTCATCAAAGGCGCCCGTCGTGCCCTTGCTGCGGATGCGGAACTTGAAACCGTTGAAGAAGAACGTACCTGCGCCCGGGCTGATCGAGTTGACGGCCACGGCTTCGAACGCATAGGGCGGTGTCGGCGTCGCGGCCGCGATACCCGGATAGCGCCGCACCAGGATCCACTGGCCTAGACTGTTCAGGAACTCCACGATCAGACTGTCGGCAATCTCAGGCGTTTCGCCCGTCTCGCCGCGCGGCTGGTACAAGTAGCTCAGGACCAGCCCCGAGTCCTGCATGTTGGTCAGGTCGAGCGGGAGCGTCTCGGCCATGTCGGCGTTGCCTGTCGGATTGCCGTTCAGATTCAGCGAATACGGCGCACTCGGTTCGTTCAAGCCTCCGTCGTCGACTTCCACGTTCGTCGAGACCCAGATGGCCGAGTTGGGCGTGCCCGCCACCGGGAATTGATCCGTGAAAGGAATTTCCAGGGGTGTATAAGCTGAATTGCTCGGTGCACTCTCGTTGATCGGAATCTCATTATCTATAGCTGTGACATAATATGAATGCAACCCCGGTGGCGGCATGTCCGTGGTGCTGTCGGCCCGTGACGTGTCCGTCGAGGAGCGGTTCACCGTGGCAACCAGTCCGCCGTTCCGGTACAGGCGGATGCCTGCGAAATCATCAAGGATCGTTCCATCGAGCTGCCGATTCGGGTTGGTCCAACGAATGGTGTATCCTGCGGCCGACGTACCGCTCACGCTCAGGCCGGTGGGACCGTTTGGCGTCTTGGCGCCTCCGGCCACCCAGCTCGCGGAAGCGACGGCACTCAGACTGTCCTGAGGAATCAGGCGGACATAGAGATCGTACGCGTACGAGTTCCCATCCGTCAGCCCCACGTCGGTGTACGTCTCGGCTCCTTTAGGTACCGACGTTACAAGCGAGCTGTTCCGGTACACATCGACTACGAATGTGTCGATCGGATCACCGTTTGCGAGTGTTGTGGGATCGTTCCAGGTGAGCAGCATCGACGTGGGAGTCGAGTAGTCGCTGAAAGCTACCAGGCCCGTTACGGGATTGGGATCCGTGGGATCTGAGAGCAAGAACGGCGACACGTAGGTGTTGAGCCGGTTGCCGGCCGAGCGGCGGTCGGTCCATACCGGATACACTTTGC
>JBBIJR010000148.1:0-3470 GCA_037445875.1 Bacteroidota bacterium
CGTCGCGGTCTTCGTTGACGTGTACGGACCACGCTTGAACAGCCATGCTTGCTGTGTCCATTTCGACCGCTCGTCCACCCACAAATCGGTACAGGCGCTGGTTGGACGAACCACGGACGTTGCCGTTGTCATGAAGCGACCGTTCGTAACGCCCGTCCATCAGGTAATTCACGCAGCGCCTGTAGAGACGGTCCGGGAAGCGTTCCTCCAACTCGGCCAGCGTGTAACCCGAGTAGACGAACACATCCAGATCCGTCTTTCGCCTGATCATCGAACAAAAAGCGATCAGCGGTTCATACTGGTCGAACGGTTCACCGCCGGTTATGGTGATACCGTCCAGCCCGCGGGCATGCTCGATAATACGATGGACGAGGAGGAGCACATCCACGTCACGGCCGCCGTCCGGATTCCACAGGGAGGAATTGAGGCAGCCCGGGCAATGCAGCGAGCAGCCCTGCACCCATAGCGCGAGCCGCCGTCCGGGGCCCAGATTGAATACCGGGTACTGGATCCGGTTTACTTTCCAGTACATTCGAACGATACCTTTCGCCCGTCCGGATCGACAAAAACCCGAAATCGGACGTTTTCGGTCTTGTTCTGCTCGAACATGAAGTTCACCATTTCGTTTTTGATGTATGTTTCCACGCGGTTATTGATCCCGCGGCCTCCGTGCATCAGGTTGTCCTTCACAAACCGCTGCCGGAAGGACTCGACAAATGCGTCGTCGAATTCCAGGGTGCAGTTCTTTTGCTTCTTCAGGTTGGCCTGGATCGTCTTCAATACCTTGACGAGAATAAGCTTGTCCACGTCGGGCCGAATGAAATCGAACACAACGAAGTTGTCGCCAAAGCGGTTGAGGATCTCGGGCCGATTCAGCGTCGCGTTGAAGAACTGCCGGATCTCGTTCATGATCCGGCCCGCCATCTCCTCGTAGGAATGCTCCAGTGTGATATTCGGGACCCGGCGGCCGCGTTCGTCCACGGTATACACGCCGAGGTTGCTCGTGAAAATGATCAACGTCTCTCCGAAATACACCGTCTCGCCCTTTCCGTCCGTCAACCGGCCGTCGTCGAGGATCTGAAGGAACTTGTCGAATACGATCGGGTGGGCCTTTTCGATCTCATCGAAAAGGATGATCGAGAACGGCCGTTCCTTTACTCTCCGGGTCAACT
The DNA here is from genome assembly GCA_037445875.1 of Bacteroidota bacterium. Classification (GTDB taxonomy): domain Bacteria; phylum CLD3; class CLD3; order SB21; family SB21; genus JBBIJR01. The sequence goes on from JBBIJR010000148.1 coordinate 1,173, forward strand.
GCCCGCCCTCCTCGTAACCCACATAGCCGGGCGGCGAACCGATGAGCTTCACGTCCGAATTGCTGTCGTTGTATTCGCTCATGTCGAATCGCAGAATGGCGTCTTCGTCCGCAAAGATCAGCTCGGCGAGCGACTTGGCCAATTCCGTCTTGCCGACGCCCGTGGGCCCGGCAAAGAACAGCACTCCTTTGGGCCGGTTCTTCGGCCTGTGTTGATCGATCGCATGAAGACCCAGCTTGGCCCGCCGAACGATCTCGACGGCCTTCTGGATGGCCGGTTCCTGTCCCAGCACGCGCTTCCTGAGCTCCGAGTCGGCATTGTCGATCTTGGATTTCTCCAGCTCCTCCCAGAAATTCTCCTTCGTGCCGTACTTGAACAGATCGACGATCTTCTTGACGTCGTTGATGTGGAGTTTCTCATGATTGGATATCGTAACGAGATTTTCGAGTTCACGGCTGGTGAGCCCGTCCGTCAGGTCGGTGAATGTGTTCGCCGCGTTCGGGTCGATCGGATCGGTTTCGTGATAGAACCGGTTGGCCTGGATCTGAAAGAACCGCTTGCGTTCCTTCTTGTCCGGCCTTTTGACCTCGATACCTTTCGTGAGCGGATTCTCCAGCAGCACCCATCCCGGAATGTCGCTCAGCTTATCGCAGATGAATACCAGCAGGCTCCGATTGCCGTCCTTATCGGGGAACGTTCGTGCGTCTTCGGCAGACTTCACCATCTTGAGGAAATGCTGGCGTTCGGTTTCGTTCAGGGCATTGGGATCGGTGTGGAACCGGGAAGTGAAGTTGACGATTCCGGCGGCCAGTTTCTTGTTATTGGATACGAGGATCCTGAGGAACGATAGCGTGTCGGCGAGGTTCCCCGCGATCGTCGACAGACTGGCCGTACGCAGCGCAGACGCGATGCCGGGTCGGTCGTCGTCGAGGAATTTGATCAGCGTGTTCGCGTTGATGGTTTCGTCCTCTGCCTCTACCACGAGGCCGTCAACCACGTCGTAGTAGGTTACGATTTCATATCCTTCGCCCCGGAGATAGAGCATCAGCAGTTGTCTCAACTGGTTGAATTTGGCCCATTGCAGTTCCTCCTCACTTTTTGCCCTCCGGTGATTGACGGGGTAGTAATAGCAGTCGTAGACGTTACCGTATAGATAGATCTGAGGCATCAAAACCTGAAATCGTTTGAATTCCTGGAGCCATCTCGGCAGCAGGGTCCTTGCAATAGGTTCCATATTGATCTCCTAAGTTTTCAGGTGTTTGTGCCGGATCGTCTTCTTCCGGGTCTGGAGCTGATTGGATTCCTCTATCCGCCTGTTGTATTTCTCGGGCAACTGCAGGAGGGCCGCCTCCGTCGCCGCCAGCTCACGGGCCAGATTGATCTTCAACCCTTGCGCGGCGAGCTCGGCTAACATCGATTTGAATTCATCGCAGGTGCTTTTCATGTCGGAAAGCTTTTGCCGGGTCCCTTCGATACCAAGGGTGGTCTTGTCTTCGGAAATCAAGAAATTGTAGAGGAACGTGCCGTCGTCTTCGAACCGGAGATTCAGGAAATTGGATTGCCCGGGGACCCTCAGAAGGAAATCCCGTTCCTTTTCGAAATCGATGACCTCCATGTCTTCCACCACTTCGTACCGGCGGCGGCGAAGGCTCTGGACGATCTGGGCCTTGACGTACTGCCGCTCTCGTTCTTCCGCCAGCGTCTTCTCCGTCACGTCCGCGTGGTCCTTCAATACACGGGCGACGGCGCTTTCGAGACTCGCGCATTCGTGCGGCTTGACTGTGTCGGATTCCAGTAACGAAAGGCCTTGCGAGGCGATTTCATTCCGGCGGGTCTCGAGCGACGGATGCATTCGCACCGCATGGAGTCGGCGCAGCATGGCCCTGATGCTGAGTTTGCGCAGTACGGCGGCCTCGGTCTGCTTCAGATCTTCCAGCAGCTCGACATAGAAATACTCTTCCCGAAACGTCTCGCTGTGCAGGAGGCCGTCCAGCTTCTGCCGGTATTCCAAAGAACGCGTGGCGTCCTCCACCGAAGCGATCAGGTCCTCGATCTGCTTTACTCGTTTCCGAATAGCGGTCGAGAGAGGGCGGCGGTGTGTTTCATATTTTATCGTAAGCTCGTCGACCGCTCCGCCTTTCTTCCGGATGGCTTCACCCGCCTGCTCTCTGAGCTTCGCCAATCGAGCCTCCCCCGCTTCCACGGACTTCTGCAATCGTTTCCTGATCGCCTTCACGTCGTTGCGGAATCCGAATGAAAAGGCCGGTCGTTCCAATTGGAGATGCGCCTCGCCGATAG
>JBBIJR010000149.1:0-3402 GCA_037445875.1 Bacteroidota bacterium
CAACGATCGCATCGGCTGCTGCGGGGGCCTGCTGTTCAACGCCGACCGTACACCGCAGGCGTCGTACGGACACAGACCGTCGGTATCGCAGGTCTTGTTCGACCAGACGGAACTGCGCCGCTTGTTCCGATCGTTCTACCTGCATCGTCTGGCGGTCGCCGTTCCGGCCCACCCCGCTGCGGTAACGCGCGTCCCGTACGTCTCCGGAGCGGATTTGTTCGTACGCCGAAGGGCCCTCGATGCCGTGGGACTGTTCGATGAAGATTTTTTTCTGTATTTTGAAGAGACGGACCTTTGCCGCCGGATGGACGAAGCCGGCTACCGGTGCGTGATCGTACCGGAGGTCCGGATCCTTCACTATTTCGGTCAATCTTCCGGCGGGTTTACGCCGCAGCGAATGAAGCGCTTCAAACGAAGCGAGCTGCTCTATTTTCGAAAATCGCAGGGGCCCGTGATGCGTGAAATCGTTCGTGTACTCTACTTGCTCGGCTATGCTGCGCGCTTTCTCCTCACGTGGAAACGGGCCTACGCTCAACTCTTCAGGATAACGGCGACCGCATGAAACGACTGCTCTTCATCTTCGGCACCCGGCCCGAGGCGATCAAGCTGGCGCCGGTCATCCAGGCGTTTCGCGGCCTGCCCGACCGGTTTGTCACCCGCGTCTGCGTGACCGCCCAGCATCGCGAAATGCTGGACCAGGTACTGGATTTCTTCAACATCGCGCCCGATTACGATCTCAATCTCATGCGGCCCAACCAGAGCCTGTACGACATCACCGCCGCGGCGATCAAGGGCCTCGAACGCGTACTCGACGATTATCCCGCGGACCTCGTGTTCGTGCAGGGCGATACAACGACGTCGTTCGTCGGTGCGCTCGCCGCGTACTACCGTCAGATCAAAGTGGCCCACGTGGAGGCCGGCCTGCGCAGCCACAACAAACTGGCGCCGTATCCGGAAGAGACCAACCGCGTGCTCACCGGACATCTGACGGACTACCATTTTGCTCCGACGGAGAATGCACGGCGCAACCTGCAGCGCGAGGGCATCTCCACGAACGTCTGGGTGGTCGGCAATACGGTTATCGACGCGCTGCTCGCCGGCGTTGCCATCCTCGAGAAACGCCGCAGCGATTTTTCTTCGGAGTTCGACGGCATCGATTTTTCGAAACGCATCGTGCTCGTGACGGGCCATCGCCGCGAGAGTTTCGGTGAACCGTTCCGCCAGATCTGCCTCGCGCTAAAACAGATCGCCGTTGATCACGACGTCCAGATCGTGTATCCCGTACATCTAAACCCGAACGTCCACGCGCCGGTGTTTCAGATGCTGCATGGGCAGAAGAACGTTCACCTGATGGAACCGCTGGATTATCCCCGTCTGATATGGCTGATGAACCGCAGCTACCTGGTGTTGACCGATTCCGGCGGCATACAGGAAGAAGCGCCGTCGCTGGGCAAACCGGTGCTCGTCATGCGCGAGGTCACGGAGCGGACGGAGGGCATCGACGCGGGCACGGCGCGTTTGGTCGGCATGGACCGGCGCACGATCGTCGAACAGGCCGGACGCCTGCTGACCGACGAAGCCGAGTACCGCAGGATGGCCCAGGCGGCAAATCCGTACGGAGACGGAAAGTCCAGCGCCCGCATCGTCGAAATCATCCAATCGCTGAACGGCTGAGATGTTCCGCAAGAAACGAGACGGCAAGGACACCGGGAGCCAGTCCAACGCGCCGGAGGGATCGGCAAACGACGCACCGAACGGCGAAGACGACCCAACCGGTTCCTCCGTGAACGTCACCTCCACACGAACCCTGCGATATCCGACGAAGCCAAGAAAGAAGATTCCCACCGGCAAATTCGAACGCGGCAGCGCGTGGCGGGGCCTGCGGTGGCTGGCCTTTCTCGTTCTGAGCGTGTTCACACTGATTGTCGGCTTTGGGGTGTACTACAGCGGCGACCTGCCCAGCATCGCCCGGCTCGAAGTGTACGAGCCGAAGCTTTCCACCAAAGTGTACTCGATCGACGGCAAACTCATCAAGGAGTTCTACCGGGAGCGGAGGACCCGTGTGCCGTTCGACGAGATACCCGCCGACGTCAAGAACGCCCTGCTCGCCACCGAGGACCACCGGTTCTACCGCCACTGGGGCGTCGATCTTATCCGGTTCGTCAAAGCGGCCATGGTCAACGTCTCGTCGCTCAGCGCTCGCCAGGGGTTCAGTTCCCTTACGCAGCAGCTCGCCCGCAATCTGTACTTCGATCCGGAGAAGACCCTCGCGCGCAAGTTCAAGGAGGTCCTCACCGCCATTCAGATCGAGCGGACGTACTCGAAGAACGAGATCATCGAGATGTACCTCACCCACATGTATTTCGGACGGGAGGCCTTCGGCATCCAGGCCGCGTCAAAGATCTTTTTCAATAAAGATGTGCAGGAACTGACTCTGCCCGAGGCGGCCTTTCTCATCGGCCACCTCCAGGCCCCTTCGTACTATGCCGCCAACCTCGACGCCGCCAACCGCCGCAAGAACATCGTTCTCATGCGTATGCGGGAATGCGAATTCATCTCCGCCGCTCGCTATGACAGCGCACGGTCGGTCCGGGTTATCCCGTCGGAACGTCAGGAGGAAGTCTCGCTCGGCACTGCGCCGTATTTCACGGAAAACGTCCGGCAGCAGCTCGAGCAGCTCAAGGACAGTTTGAACATCAACATCTACGAAGACGGGCTGAGTGTGTATACCACACTGGATACGCGTGCACAGCAGGTCGCCGAGCGGGCGTACGAGCAGAGCGTGAACGAAAAGTTTGCCGGACTGGACAAATTCGGCGCCCGCGTGATCCGCGACAACCTGAAGCCGTACCTGACCCGGTATCTGATCCGCGACGGAGTGGACCGCACCCGCATCGATGAACTGCTCGCCGATCCCCAGAGCGCCGATTCGCTGTGCCGCTTCTATGGCGCCGTGCAGGCCGCGTTCGTGGCGATGGACCCCAGCAACGGCCACATCCTGGCCATGATCGGCGGCCGCGATTTTCGCCGATACAAACTCAACCACGTCACCCAGGCCGCCCGGCAGCCCGGCTCCACGTTCAAGCCTTTTCTCTATACCGTGGCCATCGACAACGGCTACTCGCCGGTGTTCAAGATCCTCAATCAGGACGTGGTGCTGATGATGGAGGACGGTTCGCGCTGGACGCCGCAGAACTACGACGGCAGCCGGGGCGGGCCGACGACACTGCGAGACGCCATCGCCCGTTCGCTCAATCTCGTGGCGGTCCGTCTCATGCAGGAGATCGTACCCGCGGCGCAGGTCGTCTCCTATGCGCGCAAGATGGGGATTTCCACGCCGCTGCCTCCGGTGGACGCGCTGGCCCTGGGCGTGGCGGACGTGGTCCCGCTGGAAATGGTCTC
>JBBIJR010000150.1:0-3397 GCA_037445875.1 Bacteroidota bacterium
AGATCGACCGCAGAGAAATCGTCCACGTACCAACCGACCCGAACGACCGATTCGTCCGAGCCCGCATCGAGCCGAAGCTGCACGCGATCCCCCGTCGATGCCACGCCGTTCAACGAAAACGTTTTCTGTTCCCATGTCAGATGCGTTCCGCTGAACGCCGGTTGACCGGCCATCGGATTTCCGTCGTTCAACGCGGCAATGGGGTATCCGCCGACAGGAGCAATCACGTTGAACGGCCCGCCGTTCACGGATGCCTTCACGTTACCGCCGTCCCAATTCAGTTCGAAGTCGTACGAATGCCAGAATGAGACGGACGCCGTCCCGGACGCGGCCACCATCTCCGGAAGCGTCAGCGTGGAATACTGATCGTCGCTGTAGTTGCCTCCGAGGATCGTTGCCCACAGATTGGGAGACGAATGCGGAAGCGGCGAGGGACCGAAGGGCGCGCCCCACTGCCACTCGTTGACGCCCACAAACCCGCCGTCGGAAGCGTTCAGGTCGTTGGAAAACACGCTCAGCGACCCGATCCGGAACGAGTAGTAACCGGAAGCCGGGGCCATTGCAACATTCGGGACCGACGCCCCGTCCTGGGCCCGTATGCGGTACTCGATGAGATCGTTCAGATTCACCGAGGGCAGAGGGAAATTCGCCGTATACGTAGAGGTCAACCCTTGCTGCACGAGGAGAAACGGATCCTGCGGGATCCCGTTGTACAGGTACTCCACGATGACCGAATCCACGCCCAGATTATCGGTGACGTCGGCACTGACCGTCGAGGGCCACTGGAACAAGCCCTGATTGCCGAGCGGCGCATGCACGATCACCGGAGCCTCGACGTCCGCCCCCACGTGGAACGAGAAATACGAGGCCGGGGCATTCGCAGGAAGGCTCGAGCGGATACCTGAAGTGTTGACGGCCGATAGATAATAGTTGATGTCTACATTGGAGCCCTGTGAAGGAATCTGAGCGGAATATTCGTTCGGATTGCCGGTCGGCGCCAGAAGGGCCGAGGCCGTGAACGCGCCTTCCGTACCGTAGTAGAGTCTCAGCGAGTCGGCCACCAGCGGGAGCGTGGATGTGATCTGCGCCGTGATGGTGTACGGTCCGGCCGGATCCTCCGTGTCCCCCAACGGTGTGTGAGTGAAGACTGCGCGGTAATAATTGACTGCGTCGTGCGCACGGACGATCCCCCATCCGTAGTACTTGTCCGGATTGGACGAATTGCTGCCCGTCGTGCGCAGGGCTTCACGGACCTGGAACGGCGTCAGTAAAGGATTCGCCGACAGAATGAGCGCGCATGCGCCCGCCGTCAGCGGGCAGGAGAAAGAAGTTCCACTCACAGAGGAATAGCCGGTTGCTCCGGGGAATCCCGTCGCGGCTTTCACGCTTGAACCCATTGCCATGACGTCGGGCTTGATTCGGCCGTCCACCGTCGGTCCTACGGAACTGAAGGACACGCGCGTTCCCGAGGAATTGACCGCTCCGGCCGCGATGACGGTGTCTCCGTCCGCCGGGGCACCCAGCGTGTTGTGACTAAGGTTGTCTCCCTCGTTGCCGGCCGAGTTGACCACCACGATTCCCTCCCACGTGGCCATGTCGGCCCCAATTGTGATCCGGCAGGAGTCGCCGTTCATCCATGTCCAGTCGTAGCTGTACGGAGAGCCGGGGTCCATGGTGATATATCCCAGTGAACTGCTGATGACATCCACTCCGTACATTTCGGCCCATTCGATGGCGGCGATCCAGTTGTCCTCCTCAATGGGCGTTTCGCTCTCCGTGTTTTCCGTCTTGGCCAAAACAAACGACGCTCCGAAAGCCGGACCGATCAGTTGCCCCGACGCATAACCCCCAAGCACCGAAAGCGTGTTCGTCCCGTGGCTGCCGGAGCCCATGTCCCCGTCATCGCCCACGCTGCTGTCGCCGTTTACGAAGTCGTGCGTGGCAAGGATGTTCATCGTGCTGAACGCGGGATGGCCGAGATTATTGAATCCGGCGTCGAATACGGCCACCACGACACCCTGTCCGTAGTTTCCCGTATTGTGAACGGCCGGCACCTGGATCTGGTTGACCTGCGTGTAGGAAGTCCCATAATTGAGCGTATCCAGGATTTCTTTGACGCCGGTCGGGGTTTCAGCCCAGGACGTCTGTTCCTCCTCGGCTCGCTTCTTCATCCGTACGACCAGTTCGATGTCGTGAACAAACGGCAGCGCGGCCAACCGTTCGATCTGCCCGCGGGTGGCTTCCACGCTGAGCGCATTGAACCATCGGGACTCGTTGCGGACGCGCTTCACCGTGGATCGGACTGTTTGCACGTACGTTCCTTCGAGGGCATAGTCCTTGAACGTGACCAGGTCCGGAGCCGCTCTCATTTTCGAGCGTCGCTTCAAGGCCCGCTCCGTCAGTCGTTCCGTGGCCTCAAGGTGTTTCGCGGACAGTTGAGTTCCTTTGTCCCTAAACGTCACCCAGACAACGGCCGTTTGGTCCCGGTCCAGGTTCTTCATCAGGGAGACAAGGCGGGGTCCCAATTTTTCCACAGGGTTCTGTGCAGACAGCTGAAAAACCAGGCCGGCACAAACCGCAAGCGCAAGAAGAGCAAGCATCCGTTTCATGGATCAACCTCGAAATATGAGAGTGGTGTGCTGCCGATGAACAGCGCGAAATTAGACAAATAGCTGTTGAAAAGCAATCGCATAATACCTACCATGGTGCATCCATCGAAACAAGAGGAGGAGTTATGCGCATGATTTTTCCGCTCCTGATCGTTTGCTGCGTCTGGTGGTCCTGCTCGGGCGGATCGTCGACGGTTGACACCGGTTCATCGGGAGGCTCCGCCCTTGAATCGACCGGCACTTCAGCGGATCCTTTTCTTGAATCGGCTGCGGCTTTGGACAAGGACTGGAACCGGTATCAAACCGCCTATCGCGATGCCTTCCTGTACCTGTCTCTCGTGATCGAAAAGCCCCAGGAAGCCATCCGCAAGGACCTGCGATCGGCGCTCGTATTTGCCGAATCGGTCGGCTCTTCGTTCTCCACGCCGGAACAGCTCTCCGGTAATTTTGTCGGCCAAAAGGACCAGATCCTGCAGGTCATCAATAAGGACGGAGATGTGACGCGCAGTCTTACCGATCTCATCCGGGACCTGGAACCGATGCGTTCATCCCTGACGCAGATTGCGGACCGGGCTAAGACGTTGGCGGCCCAGGGAACTTCTCTTGCGGATACTCTGCCCGGTGAAATCCAGGACCAGGCCATGCTCGCCATGATTCAGAAGCGCGTTTCATCGGCGACCGGACGGGCCTCCGAGATTCGGGATAAGGCTCCCAAACTGGCCCAACAGGCGGCCGTATTGATGGATCTGTGCACGAACGTTTCGACCGCCATCGGCTTTTGAGGTCAA
>JBBIJR010000151.1:0-2830 GCA_037445875.1 Bacteroidota bacterium
GAGTGCAGACGCGAAGCGTGAGTGACGAGCATTTCTACATGGGAATTCAGCTGACATTGGACGGGGCGTTTGTCGGAGGGGGGCAATTGGGCCTCTTCGCCGTCACGGACTTCCGGGGGAACGGCGGCTTCTATTTCTTCATCGGCCCCGAGCTCGGTGCCGTCGTGGGTGTCGGCGGCGTCGTGGAGGTTACGTTTTTTCCCAAGGTCAACGAGAAGTCATTCGAAGTATCGGATCAGGGTTTAGGAGGGGGCGGAGGCGTCGGGGGTACGGTCGGAGCGGTAGCTGTCGCAGCAGCCGATGTGGCGTTCGATGAAAACTTTTCCAAGATCCAGGGGTTCGGCATCGGAGCGGGAGCAGGAGCGTTTTCCAAGATGGTGGGAAGTCTTGCGGCTTCCTATACGTGGGCGTGGAAATTGTAGCGAGACGAGATTTGAACCCAGTACCCTCAGGTCTCAATTGAGAACCGGGCACCAGGAATGTGTTGGCTGGTCATTGCCCGACATTGGGATAAGGGATGGGCACGGATCCTCCGGGCACCGGAGTGTTTTGCGTGTCGGGAAACGAGAGACTCACGCAGCGGACCTTGTATAGCTTCACGTTCCCCGAGTAATTGCCGGTCAGCGGATCTCTGGGATACGTCGGCGATAACGTCATCCATTTCGGGTTCGGGCCATTCGGCGCCAGATTCGTCACCTGCACGTCGACAGGACGGACTTTTGTACTCCGGACCCACTTCACTGCAGAAACAGCAGGCGAATAGGTGAACGTTTGACCGGCTGAAACATATTTCATAACCGTTTGGCTATGTATCATAAATTCCACGGCGCATTCATCGGCGGCCGAAGCGGATAAGGTTAGGGTGAGGCAGCCAAGGACGAGGATCACGGCGCCGCTGACCGTCGCGATCGGCTTGCCGCCGCGATTCAGCCTGATTTGTGCGCTGACTTTGAGGTTGAGCCTCTGTTGGGTCTCGACGAGAATCGACGCGCCGGACTTCAGAGCAGTTACTGACTGGCTCTGCATCGTGAGGTCCTGGCCCGTTGCGATCGTCACGTTCTTGTCGGACTGAGGCACGGTGCCTCCTCCGTTTCGTTTCTCCCCTCGGTGTCGGAGGGCTCTGGGTGTGCGGTCCTGCTGCGGTCGTCTATGGTATCCCCTCGAGCAGTCTGGGTTCAGGGAAAACTCAAGCCGGGAGGCCCCATCAATTGGATGGAGTCAAGGATCAGCCGTACCCCATGATCGTTGGTCGCCGTATTGCCGCATTGCAATCTGGTCCACATCGGAAGGAGAAACGTGATCAAACCACCGGAGTGGAGCCCGTCATAGACGATCGTGTTATCGGGGGTCAGAATGGGGCGATCGTGGCCTGCGACGGAGTAGCCGACGCCACTGTTTCCGGACGGCCACGATGTTGGATTCAAAATGATCGCGGCGCCACGATTGAACGGCTCTCCCATGTGAGACGGGCCTCCATAGGTACAACCGTCGCGGCTGGTACAGACTCGACAGGTGCTTTCCTGGGCTCCCGACTTGACCACCTTCCAGGATAAGCCGACGAGACGAGTTCCATTCGGAAAGGTAACAACCTTTGACTGAAATTGGCAATCCGGGCCTGCCGGTCCGCTCCGAACGTTCAGCGACAGATCATGGTTGTATTCCGCGACACCCACAGAATACGAGATCGTCGAGGGAGGAGCGAGGCCGTTCATCTTGATACCCGTGGATGTTCCCGAACACACGCCGACAGCATCGGTATTCTGAAAGCCCAGGAGATCCTTCCATGACCACGTGTTCGTGATCGTGTACAGGGTGGGCTGCGCCACGGCGATACCAAGATACGTGACATCGAGCGTATCCCCGAATACGCCGTTCTGTTGAGCCAGTTGAATGCGGACTCGCACCGCACAGTTTCCGTATCCTGGGAACGTCCCATATCCTTCAAACCATCCGACCGCGGTGACTTGCGCGAGCCCTTGAGCATCGATGGAACTTTGAGCTGCGGTACCGATGTGTTGGTTCTTTCGGAAAAAACATCCCGAATAGCCTTGCTGCCCTCCTGCGAGAAGCGGGGTATCAAAGCCGACGACTCGAATTTGTTTATAGGGTGTCGCGGCCCCTCCGCCCATCGCCAGACTCAGCTTGAGTATAAGGTTCAAGTACGGAACCGGTGGGGCGGTCCAGACGCTCGGCAGCGCTGTCGAAGAGGGAAAATACGCGGGCGAGATGGCATAGGCCGTTATTTGAGGGGGAGGGTACAGTTGAAAAGCGGCGGCACCAGGTTTTACGGGAGAAACGCCTTGGGCAACACCTTGTTGAACCTTGAAGTGCTGGGTAATTTGTGCTTGGGAGAGGGATTGTGGCGGAGCAGTCGCCCGTGACCTGAGACCACTAATTGAGCCGATGGCTTCCAAGCCCGTTCCGTCGGGGAAGAGGATGAGGAGATGTACATCGTCCGTGTTTTCGACGGCCGACATCGCAACAGATCGTTCTAGAGATTCTTCGTGCCGCGCGCTGGAAGCCGTCAATAACCATCCGTCGGGTCGAGTGCGATCGTGCAGCGAAAGGACCCGCATTCGTCCGTCGACAGCCTCGATCGCGTACGATCCCGTGTCTAGGACCACATCCTCGCCTTCTGCCGTCAAGAAGTGAGCCGGTTGATTCAGTGTAAGCGTAGTGTCTGCCGACACCCGATCGACGACCAATGCCAAAGATACTGTCAAGATCACGGCCATGAGCATGAATCCCGCAGTTGTTCGTGTTCGCATCCTAGTACCTTTCGTGAAATGCATCACCGAGTAGACAGAGGCTTCTCGCGTGCTGAAGATTA
>JBBIJR010000152.1:0-2688 GCA_037445875.1 Bacteroidota bacterium
GCAACCGGCTCAACACATGGGTCTCGCCGTTTCTTCTGTCCGATCCAACAGACCCAAATCCGGTGACCGGGCTAACGGCCTATAGCGATTATCTGACTCCCACTTCGATTCTTCTGAATTGGAACGATCCTACGACGTTGGCGAACGGAAATCCCATCGACAGTTTTGTCGTGGACATCTATCGCAATTCTTCGTTTGTTACCTCAGTTCCCAAGGGCGCCGAGACGTACAATAACACCGGGCTGACCGATGGAACGCTGTACGACTACGACCTGTACGTTCGGCTGATTCCGCAAGACAGTCTGAGTCCTGTTGCTTCGGTCAGCTGGTATGCGGGCGGATCTCCGTTCCCGGCGGCCCCGGCGAATCTGATGGCGACAGGCGATACCGTTCATGCTGCACTCGCGTGGGACGACCCGACCACGCAGTCGGACGGCACGCCGCTGGACGACCTGGCGAAGATATTTATCTATCGAAACGACGTGTTGATCGACTCCGTGAATCCCGGGGTGGAGGCGTATCAGGACAGCCCGCCGCAGGGATTCGTCTATACCTACAAAGTGGTGGCCGTCGATAATGAGACCCCGCGCCATCTGAGCGCCGCGAGCAATACGGCGACGGCGTACGTGGGATACACGCCGGCCTATCTTGTCTGGGTTGGTCCGGATGCGGCCGGCGCCAGCGCCGCCAGCGGTGACAGTCTCTTTGCCATGCTGGTTGCCAACGGCGAAAGCGCGTACCTGACCAACAATCTGTTCGAGTTTGGCACCGATCTCAGCATTTATGACGGCATCTTCGTGGTGCTGGGTATCTACTCCAACAACCACGTCCTCGGAGCCTCCGATCCGGAAGGCCCGGCCCTGCAGACCTATCTGCAAAACGGCGGCCGGATATATCTGGAAGGCGGCGATTGCTTCAATTACGATCCCGGCGTCGGCGGATACAATATCCAGCCCTGGTTCGGACTGATCGCAGGACCGGACGGAGGTTCCGATGTGGCCGGCATCATCGGTCAGAATGACCTGGCCGCTTTCAGTTTTGCCTACACCGGGGAGAACAGCTTCATGGACGAACTCGTCCCGAGCGGTTCAACGGTGGTCTGGAAGAACAACGCTAACACGGACAATGCCGGCGTGTTTTACGTCGGTTACTCCGGGGGCAGCGGGCGCTCGATCGGGGTCGTTCCCTCATTCGGCGGCCTGGTCAATTCGAGCCTGGCTCCTATTGTCGCTTCGAAGAACAACGGCACGACCGTTCGTACTCCGCGAGGGCCGCGGACCGCTGCGGCCCCCTTTGTGAAGAAGGCCGCGTACTATCCGCACCTGAAGAGCCAGCGTAAGCCCCTCGAGCAGCTGGTGTCCTACGGCAAAGGTGGACTGAAGATTCTGGCCAATAACAAACGCGACCTGATGGCGGCGTATATTGGCCTGTTCTGGAATACCGGTGAGCCGACGATCGACGTCTCCACGACCTCGATCAGTGATACGTTGCTCATCGGAGGCAGCCGGGACCATAACTTCACGATCACCAACTCCGGTGGATCGCTGGCCGGCGACCTGACCTTCTCCATCGCCGAGAATCCCTCCGTGTCCTGGTTGTCGGTGGCGCCCACGTCCGATACGCTGTCGGGCAACCAACAGTCGACGATCACCGTGACGTTAGATGCCTCGTCGCTTACGGCGGGTAATTACAATACGACCCTCGAGATCACTAGCAACGACACGGCCAACCCGCTCGTCACGGTGGCGGTCAGTCTCCGGGTCGATGAGGCCCCATCGATCAGCGTGTTCCCGGATTCGCTGTTTTTCGACCTCTTCACCGATGAAGTGGACAGCGCCACGTATGTGATACGAAATACCGGGACGGGACCGCTGGTAATCACGGCCATCGAAGCGGAGGAGATCAGTACGGCCGTTATTCGGCCGCCCCAGCCGCAGCAGCACACGGTGCGGTTGCCGAAGGGTGCAGAGGAACCGGTCTATCCTCCGATCACGCAGGACCAGGGTGGGCCCGATCCGTTCGGTTACCGCTGGATTGACAGCGACGAACCGGGCGGCCCGGCGTTCAGCTGGTACGACATCTCGACGATCGGAACACCGATCACCGGATGGAGTCCGTCCAGCGACGACGGCGCCGTACAAATCCCGCTGCCGTTCAGCTTCCCGTTCTATGGGAATTCGTACAGTGCGGTCCGCGTGGTGACCAATGGTTGGATCGGCTTCGATCTGACGTCGACTTCGGTTGACTACTTCAACGTGGCCATCCCGGACGTCAATCAACCTAACGATGCGTTGTACGCCTTCTGGGATGATCTCGACCTCAGTTCGGGCGGATCGGTCCACTACTACCACGATGCCGCCAACGCGCGCTTTATCGTCCAGTGGACCAACGTGCCCCACTACAGCAGCGGCGGTCCGTATACCTTCCAGGTCATGCTCTACACGTCCGGAAAGATACTGTATCAATACCTGACAATGAATGCTCCGGACAACTCCGCGACGATCGGCATCGAGAACGCGGACGGCACGATTGCCACGCAAATCGTCTACGATGCGACCTATGTGCACAACAATCTCGCCATACGAATCAGCCGCGGCGTGACCTGGATGACGCAAACACCGACGGGCGGCACCGTGGCGGCCGGCGACTCGCTGCAGATCAAGGCCTATGTGGATGCGGCGGGCCTCG
>JBBIJR010000153.1:0-2153 GCA_037445875.1 Bacteroidota bacterium
AGGTTGTACGGTCAAATTCACGTTGCCTTGGCTGAAAGATACCGGAGCGTTCGGAGACGGTGAGACCCGAACGGGTGACTCGTCGGAAACCGTGAATCTCTCGGAAAAAGGTCTCCTCTAGAAGGACGGCATGACGAACAGCGGCGTACTCGATACACGGACGACGAAAAAGCGATCGAAAACCCCGTTCACGATTCTCGTGGTCGAAGACCATCCCACGGACATTGAGCTGATGTTGCATGCCTTGGAAGAGGCGGACTTAAAGCCGCTCGGCGGCGATTTCGAGATGGAAGTCCGCGCCAATGCCGAGGGAGCCCTGCAGTTGTTGAGCGAGCGCCCCGTGGATCTGATCCTGACCGACATGATGCTTCCCGGCATGAGCGGCCTGGACTTAGTGAGTCGCGTGCAGGCCATCGATCCGAACCTGCCCGTCCTCGTCGTGACGAGGGTCAACGCCGTGGCGCAGGCCGTCGACGCGATGCGGCGCGGCGCGTTCGACTACGTCCTCAAGCCGGTTAATCCGGAAGATCTCGGCATGCGGCTGCATCGAGCCATCAGAATTTCAGAAATTCTTCGACGACATGCCGTCTACGAGCAGCGCGATCGCCAGGAGTTCGAATCCACCAGCTTCGTCGGTGTAAGCCCGTCGTTCGAGCGAGTCATGCAGGGAATCGCCGAGGCGGCGCGGACGCGTTCGACGGTGTTGATTACGGGAGAAACGGGAACCGGCAAAGGGCTTATCGCCCGCGCCATCCATCAGCAAAGCCCGGAACGAGATCGACCGTTCCAAGTAATCGATTGCACCACCGTGCCTGAAGGCATGATGGAAAGCGAGCTGTTCGGCCATGTACGGGGTGCCTTCACGGGCGCCGTGTCCGACAAACCGGGGTTGATCGAATTGGCCGACGGCGGCACCGTGTTCTTCGACGAGATCGGCGAACTTCCCTTGTTGCTGCAATCCAAGCTGCTGCGGGTGCTGGAAGAGAATGAGGTGCGTCCGGTCGGCGGAACCCGGGTCCGGCGCGTCGACATGCGGTTCATTGCCGCAACCAATCGCAACCTCGAGGCGTTGGTGCGTGAGGGCTCGTTCCGCAGAGACTTGTACTATCGCTTGGCGGTCGTCCAGATCACCGTGCCGCCGTTGCGCGAGCGACGCGCAGATGTCCAGGTGGTCGCGCGCCACCTGCTCGGTAAATTAGGCCGCGAATTGGGCAAGCCGCGTTGCCATTTCGACGAAGACGCGCTGGGACTCCTGACGACCTACTCCTGGCCGGGCAACGGGAGAGAGTTGCGCAATATCGTCGAGCGCGCCGTGATGATGGCGACGGGGGACACGATCACCGCGCGCGATCTTCGCCTTCTGCTTCCGCCCGATGAGGCGAGTGAATCGAACCGGCGCGACGGGGATTTGACCTCGTTGCCTTACATGGAAGCCAAGGAGCTGGCGATCGAACAATTCACGAAGACCTACCTTGAAACGAAACTTGCCGCCTACGGCGGAGTCATCACTAAAGCCGCCGAAAGCAGCGGTATCCCCCGCCAACACTTCTCCTTGTTGATGAAGCGCTTCCTGGGACGCGACCTTCCCGAGGAGTAGCCCCTCGCTTCATTCTCGTAACGTTCCCCGCCATGCCTCGCTTGCACTCTTCCCCACCACAACAGATTCGTAGCGCCAAGGTAACGTCTCACACGTAATCTCCTCAGACCTCCAAGAGTTGGAACCGGACCGACAGAACTGCTCCGTTCGCCTATTGGAATATGCGCTCGTAAGCGTTTGCTTTTATTTCATATTCTGTCCGCAATTTCTTTCCCGCATATTCAGTTATTCAATTCTAAGTCAACGGCCGTTGGTGCAGTGGAAATTCATGAGGGGATATTGTTGTTTTTTCATTCATGAAATCCATGTGTTAGCCGGCTACACCCTTTCCTCGTTCTGATTCCGTTTTCTTGGCAATCTCCTTGCTGTGAGGAAGCCCGTCCCGGACGTCTGTGTTGTTGTGCCCAGCCAGGTCGTTCGGATTTTTTCGGAAGGGGGGTGGGATGGTTCGATTGAAAGGAAAGAGTCGGTTAGTTTTCTTTTAGCAGGGAGGTACACCACATGTTTCTGTCACGTAGACAGTTTTTGAAAGTCTCCGCGGGGACGGTTGCCGCTG
>JBBIJR010000154.1:0-2051 GCA_037445875.1 Bacteroidota bacterium
AATGGAATCCACAACGCGACTTCCGTAGAACGGCCGGATGGGGATCGGATGATCGCGTCGGACATTTGACAGGCGCGGTACGGCCGGAAGCCGTGCCGGCGCGGCCTGCTTCTTCCGGAGCCACTCCCGGAACTCGCGAAGGCATCTGTTTGCACGGATATACGTCGAGTCTGCGATGATATCGGCGACCGTACTGTCCGCTCGGCGAAGGGTCAGCCGGTCCGGCGGTAAGGCCTCTATTGACTTGATGACCGCGGCCTGCGACGCATTCCACGTGTCCGTCAACTCTTCGCGCGACAGGTCCCGGTTCGCCTCGATGAAGTCCCTGTCCGCCTGAGCGTCATCGTACGTCGGCATGTCTTCGAATCGGCCCGTTCGCACGAACTCCAGTCGCTCGACGACACTGCGTTCCCAGGCGATCAGACGGACGACCGTGTCATGGACGGATTCGCCGCCGACAATATCCTGTGAGCGGAAATCATCCTCTCCCACGTATTCCAGGGCTTTGTTCCACTGGTGGCGCACGATGCGGATCCGTTTGACAATCTCGCCGATCACATTTGTCGGTTCCGACAGGCGGTCGGCGGGTGGGACGGGTTGTGCCGACCCTGTGCGCAAGGCCTCCATGGACCGCAGGCCGGCAAAGGCGTCTTCGCAGTAGAACAGGGGCCCCGCATAAACGCGCCTCAGGTCTTCCTCCACGTAACGTCGAGTAAGGGCGGCCCCGCCCAGGAGGACCGGCAAGGTCCGGCCGCGCTCGACCATGATCTCGAGGTTCTCCTTCATGATCAGCGTCGACTTAACCAACAGACCGCTCATGCCGATGGCATGAGCCCCGTGCTGTTCGGCGGCGTGGAGGATGGTGTCGACCGGCACTTTGATTCCGAGGTTCACCACTTTGTAGCCGTTGTTGGAGAGGATGATGTCGACCAAATTCTTTCCGATATCGTGTACATCCCCTTTTACCGTGGCAAGCACGATGGTACCCTTCTGGGATCCACCGATCTTTTCCATGTGCGGTTCCAGGTAGGCCACGGCCGCCTTCATCACCTCGGCGGACTGGAGCACAAACGGTAGCTGCATTTCTCCTTTGCCGAACAGTTCGCCGACCGCTTTCATCCCGTCGAGCAGTAGGGTGTTGATGATATCGAGCGCTGTGTATTGGCCCAGCGCAAGCTGCAGATCTTTCTCAAGATCCTTTTTCTCCCCGTCGATGATCCTCTGTTTGAGCCGTTCTTCGACGGTTCGGGCTTCGGCCCTCGCCGGCGCCTGCCGCTTTTTCCGGGCCGCAAAGTGGTTGATGATCTCGGCCAGCGGATCATAGCTGGGCCTTCGGTTGCGTTCGTCGGCCATCAGTGATCTTCCGATCTGTGTTGCAAAAGGACCCTGGTCCGTTCCATGGCTTGAATCGCATCGCGGCCGCTCAAAGGCTCGTCCGCGCCGAAACGGTCCGGTCCGACAGGCTGGATGATACCCAACCCGGCCACCGTTCGTATGGCCGCTGCCTGCATATCGCCATCGACCACATCCGTCCAGGGAACGGCCTCCGACCCGTCTGCCACTCCGTTCCGCTTCAGCAGCCGATAAAGATAGTGGCAGAGGTTTCGGCGTTTCACCTGATAAGCGGGATGAAACTTTTCGTCCGGCAGTGTTTCGAGCAGGCCCGTACCGACCGCCCAGGCACAATAGCGAACCATCGGATCCGTCTCCGTAACGTCCTTGAATCGTATCCTCGGCTCGATCTCCTGAACCAGGAAGGACAGGAAGCACCGAAAGAGAAACGCAAGCTGCGCCCGGTTGACTGACGGCACGCCGCGAATCGACTCCATCTGGTCTTCTTCGAACGACAATTCCGGAAACCGTCCCCTGGCTTCCGCCGCGACGTGTTGATAGAATGCGTGCATGGTTTCATCCGCGTCCGCCCTGTGATCCAGAAGACGCATGATGCGATAACTTTCACGAATATCGCCGAGTCGGAAGTGAACCCGTGCCAGGACAAATCGGGATTCCAGGAGGGAACTGTCCAGCTCAATACTGCGATGAAGGTGCCC
>JBBIJR010000155.1:0-2015 GCA_037445875.1 Bacteroidota bacterium
TGCGCGGTGTGGATGCGTAGATCCACAACGCGACGCATCCTCCGTCCGTGGTGGTCACGACCTTCGGATTGGGCTGGTAGTACGAACTGGAATCGGTGAGGACAAGGCCGTCGGGACCCCACAGGAACGTTCCATCGGGTCCGATCATGTACACAAAGGGGTTCAGTTCGCCGCTCCGTACGTCGGTGAACACAAGCAAGGCGTTGTCGTTGTCGTCGACGGCAAGGTCGTAATCGACAAGCGACGAGTTCTGCGGATGGCTGCTGATCAGAAGGCCATTCTCCGTCCACTGCGGAGCCCCCGCGGCACTGAGCCGCTGCAGGTACACACGATAACTTCCACTGCGGTTGTCGAACCATGACACGTAGCAGCCTCCGTCCGAGGTCAGGCCGATCCTGGGTAGGGCTTGCTCTCCGGAAGTTACGCATATTCCGCTGTTCTGGGACTAGTCGTTCGACCAGTGTGCCCGGGAACCCATGAACGGAGCCAACTGCAGGGCAAGCACGCTGACTAACCAATCTCGATTCATGAGACGACTCCGGTTGGTTTGGAAATTCCTCGTTCAATGTGTAATGAATATTCGGCAGAATCAACACCGTTCACGACCGTTCGGCAATCGGCTGAAGCAGGTGTCGCGGTGCTGGGCACGAGGAAAACATAAACCTTTTTCGGAATTCTGTAATGCGTGGCGGCTGACTTCGTCCTATCTTGTTCTGCGCCGGTCCAGCGGGCACTCGACTCTTGAAAGGCGCTTTGTACCAAAAGGGAGGAATTGTCCATGGAAACCATGAATCATACATCGCATGCTCGTCATGAGTCCGGCACAAGCCGTCGGGCCGACGAGACGCTCAAACTGGCTGTCAGCGCAACGCTGCACTGTCTCGTTGGGTGCGGCATCGGAGAGGTGGTGGGGATGATTCTGGCCGTGTCGCTGGGTTTAAGCATGGTGGGATCGATGGCGTTGGGAATCTTGCCGCTACTGCGTTTCGGATTCAAAGTCTGGAGCGCCTTGCGGACCGTCGTCCTCGCGGAGGGGCTCAGCATTGCAGTGATGGAGACTTTCGAGGTACTCACGCAGCTCTTGATCCCCGGGGTTATGGAGGCCCAACTGACGGACGGGATCTTCTGGGCCGGGATGGCCGCGGCCCTGGCCGTCGGTTTCGCGGCGGCGCTGCCCGTTAATTATATCATGATCCGCAAAGGCGTTCGGCACCAACACGGATGAAGAACGCTCCTCGCTGCCGGGGCTGATGGCGGCGTCCTCGAGAATGCCGGGCATCGTTAACACCTGGGCACTCCAACCTTGACACGGATGTCTTTTTCATGTATCTTAATAATTGATTTTGCGGTCTTAGTGCGTGATTTTCAAGCATCTAGGACACGTGGAAAGGAAATGCAGGTGGTACCCTTATGAACCTCATCGGGCATGTACTCGTGCTGAATCAGAACTACGAGCCCATGACGGTGTGCCACGTCAAGAAGGCAATCGTATTGATCTTTCTGGGAAAAGCCGAAATCATCGAGGTAATGGAAGGCAAAGCGATCCGAACCGTCCGCACGGCCTACCCGTTCCCCAGTATCGTACGGATGGCCACGATGGTTCATCGCCAGCGAAACGGAATCCTGCTGTCCCGCAAGAATATCCTGAAGCGCGACGGATTCCAGTGTCAGTATTGCGGCTCGAAACACCACGCGATGACCGTTGACCACATTGTTCCCAAAGTCCGCGGCGGCAAGGATTCGTGGGAAAACATGGTCACGGCCTGCATCCAGTGCAACAACCGGAAAGGGGACCGTACGCCCGAAGAAGCGAACATGGCTTTGATGTGCAGGCCTCGCAAACCCCATCATCTGTCGTTCATCCAGAAACACGTCAGCATGTACGACGAGCGCTGGAAACCCTATCTCTTCATGGCCTGACCGGTCGGGGCGTTGTTTTACTAACCAAGGAGTCTGCCTTTTGCCTCGGATTTTCAGCGGCATGCGTCCCACGGGAAGATTGCATCTGGGTCATC